>CAZZZG010000010.1:0-69154 GCA_964658525.1 uncultured Edaphobacter sp. | reverse complement strand
CCTCGTTGGTGATCTTGTTCACCGCGATGATCGAAGGCTCGTTGACGATGATGCCCTTGCCGTGTGCGAAGACAAGCGTATTCGCCGTGCCGAGGTCGATCGCAAGGTCGCTGGAAAAGAGGCTGAAAAGAGACCGCATATTGTGAATGCGGGAGTAACGCATCTGAAAACTATTCGAAGACATAGGTGTTTGAGATCGATCCTAAAAAGAGACTCACACTAGTGTATTCCTTTAGCAAGCGGTATTTCAGCACCTAACCTAACCAGTTAGCATGCCTCTTCTGTGTTAGTCCCGTTCTGGTTCACACAGCAACCGGCTGCAGAACATCGAAGGATAGATGAGAATTCTCACATGAAAGACGAGTCGGTCATAGAGCGCGCTCGGCGAGAGGCTTTCTCATCCTCCCGTGACATCCTTACAGTGCGAATAGATACAATCGAATTAAGCTTCAGCGATGTGGAGACAGACGAATGATTATTGGTGTGCCGAAGGAAGTGAAGGATCACGAGAGCCGCGTAGGTGTAACCCCAGCTGGCGTCAAAGCACTGGTCGAAGCTGGACACAAAGTTCTCGTTGAGCACGACGCCGGTGCATTGTCGGCCATGCCCGACGACGAGTACCAGGCAGCGGGCGCCGAAATCGTCGGCTCGGCTCATGATGTGTGGCGGCTCGCCGAGATGGTCGTCAAAGTTAAGGAGCCGGTTGAGAAGGAGTACAAGCACTTCCGCGACGGCCTGGTTCTATTCACCTATCTCCACCTCGCTCCGCTCAACGACCTGACCGACGCGCTGCTTACGTCGAAAGTCACAGGCATCGCCTATGAAACCGTCCGTGATCGCACCGGTGCCCTACCGCTGCTAACCCCAATGAGCGAAGTCGCGGGCCGCATGAGCGTCCAGGTCGGCGCAGCCTATCTCGAGAAGGAGCATGGCGGCCGAGGAGTTCTCCTGGGAGGTGTTCCAGGAGTAGCACCAGGAAACGTCTGCATCATCGGCGGGGGTATAGTCGGCACAAACGCTGCAAAGATCGCGCTCGGCATGGGCGCGAAGGTCACGCTGATCGATCTGAACCTGAATCGCCTGCGCGAACTGGATGACATCTTCGGCGGCCGCCTCCATACCGTCGCATCGAACAGCTACAACATCGAACACGCCGTTCGAGAGGCCGACCTCATCATTGGAGGCGTCCTGATCCCCGGGGCAGCCGCACCAAAAATCGTCACCAAAGAGATGGTGGCGAAGATGAAGAAGGGCGCCGTGATCGTCGACGTCGCCATCGATCAGGGCGGCTGTATCGAGACCGCGCACCCGACGACCCACTCGAATCCCTCGTACGAGGTAAATGGTGTGGTTCACTACTGCGTCACGAACATGCCAGCCGCTGTACCCAACACATCAACCCTCGCGCTAACCAACGCAACCTTCCCCTACGTGCTGAAACTAGCCCGTCTGGGGGCTAACGCGGCCATCAGCGAGGACAAGGGGATTGCCGAGGGCGTCAACACCTTCAACGGGGTACTCACCTACGGCGCAGTCGCTCAGGCGCAAAAGCGCGACTGGCAGGCCGTAGCGAAGCTCGTTTAGCCGCCGTCACTGTTGCGGAATGAACGAAAAACCGATCTCAGCCGCATATAATCGTGGGGGACTGAGGGGAGCGGGCCATGGGACCAACTGCGAATCGGCGAAAGATTTGGATCGTCGCTCTCGGTGTGTGCTTGCTCATCCTCTTCGTGGCTCTTGCTACTCTGAACGCTTTTAATACCCAGCTCCCCAAACCGGCGAGCACCCAGCAGACGGTGATCTTCACCGGTCTGTCGATCGTGGCGTTTCTTCTCTTCGTCGCCGTTTTGCTGCTGTTGGTTCGCAACGTATTGAAACTGTATGCGGACCAGCGCAGCCGTGTGATGGGTACACGTTTGCGCACCCGCATGTTGTGGGGCGCTGTGCTGGTCAGCCTGGTTCCCATTGCCTCGATGTTTGCATTCAGCTATCAGCTGATGAATCGCGCCGTAGATCGCTGGTTTACCCAGCCTGTCACGGACATGCGCGAAGACAGTAACAACATGGCCCTCGAACTGGCGCACTATACGACAGCAAATGCTCGCGCGGAGGCGGATTCAATCGCCGCTAGTTTGCCCGCACCCCCGGCAACTGCTCTCACAGGTCATGAACCGGCCGCCACGCCGGAGGCGGCATCGGGTCGCAGCCAGCCAAATCGCTCGATCCACGGTTCGGCGCATGGTCCCGCCCATCCAGCCGCAACCTCTCCCTCTCATCTGAACCGGGAGGCGATCTACGAGGTTTTGCGACAGCATGAAATTACCCTGCAGAACGGCTTTGCTATCGTCTATCGCGAGGGTCGCGTCGTCGCTTCGTTTCACCTGCCGCAGCGCGTTGGAGCGACCGCACAGGTTAAGGTTTGGCTTCCCGATCAGGTGGCTGGAGCAGACACGGAGGAGGTGAGTGCTCACACCCCCACTGACCCCACGGACTCCGCGATCCTCACCGCTGCCCAGCGCGTCGACCAGCCCGTGTTTTCGCTTGGTGCTACGGACTATGCACTGGGCGCGACTACTCTGAAACAGGGCGAAACCGTCGTCGTAGGACTGCCTATGCCCTTCGGTATGGCTGCGACCATGACCAATCTGCGTAAGGCCGCAGATGCTTATTGGGTGCTCTACAGCGAGCGCCGTCAGATCAGAGATCTCTACATGCTCCTGCTGCTGATGATGACGAGCCTCGCTCTGTTCGCCTCATGCTGGTTGGCGCTTCATCTCTCAAAGCAAGTCACGAAGCCGGTTGAGGCTCTCGCCGATGCGATGGAAGCTATCGCGCAGGGCGACTACGGCCACCGCGTGCAGGAGAGTGCAACTGAAGAGCTTGGAGAACTAGTACGCAGCTTCAATCACATGGCCGCCGATCTGGAGGGCAGCCGCCGCGCGGTTGAAGAGTCCACCATACAACTCAGCGCCGCCAACACTGCGCTTGAGGCGCGACGCGGAGAACTCGAAACGATGCTCGAGACGATTCCGAATGGAGTAGCGACCCTCGACACGGATCGACGGATAGTCCTCGCTAACCGCGCTCTTAGCGAGATGATGGATCCGGGCGGCCAACAGCCCTTCTATGGGTTGGTCATGGAAGAGGTGTTTCCGCCTGAGGTCTCCGAGGTACTTGACCGCCTTATCAAACGCAGTCATCGCATGGGTTCTGCCTCGAGTGAGATTGAGATTACAGGCTTTCCCAGAACCGCGAGCGACAGGTTTGGCGGGACCATGAATCTCCTTGCTACAGTTGCCTTGCTCGAGATGCCTGCGGCTTCCGAACGCATGCGTCGTGAGCATCAGGGCTACGTAATCGTCCTTGAAAACGCGACCGAACTGCTCCGCGCGCAGAAGCAGTCGGCATGGAAGGAAGTAGCCCGGCGCGTAGCCCACGAGATCAAGAATCCTCTTACTCCAATCAGCCTCAGCGCCGAGCAAATTCGCCGTCACATCGACCGCCTTGCCCGCGCCGTAGCCGACGCGATACCACCTAGCAGCGCGGAACCACCTTCCATCGCCGTCATTCGCCGATGCTCTGAGGTCATCACCTCTTCCGTTGAGAGCATGCGTTCGCTCGTTGACCAATTTGCCGCACTTGCGGAGTTCCCAACGGCTCGCCCGAAGCCTGCAGACCTCAACACGATCGTCGAAAACTCGTTGGCTTTGTTCGCTGGCCGCATGCAGACGATTCGCATCGTCCGCAAGATGAGCCCCGATCTGCCGCTCGTTATGGCAGACCCAGAGGCCTTAAAGCGCGCTCTCGGCAATCTCATCGACAACGCCGCCGAGGCCATGCAACAAAGCCTCTACCGAGAGCTGCAAATAAGCACCTGTCTCCTGGACAGCGGAATGGTCGAACTTACCATCGCCGATAGCGGCTCCGGCCTTACCGACGACATGCGACAGCGCCTTTTCTTGCCGTACTTCTCCACCAAGCAGCGCGGGACCGGACTCGGCCTTGCAATTGCGGCAAAGATCATTCAGGAGCATCAGGGCACTATTCGCGCGGAGAAGAATGAGCCGGCCGGAGCCAGGTTTATCGTCGAACTTCGCCCAGCCAGTTCGCCCGATAGCGACGCTGAGGCACCAGCTGTCTTCACTGCCTATCCTGCTTCCTCAAACGGCCATCACTCGACAGCTGAAGGCGAATCTGCAGCCGCTGCCGACGGCGCCAAAGCCGAAGACGACTTTGCCTCCACTCTCCCCAGAGGCCCGCAATGAACCACGTACTCATCGTTGACGACGAAGCCGAGATCCGCGAGTCGCTCGAAAGCATCCTTCGAGAAGAAGACTATCTGGTCACCACCGCAGCCACAGCCGGCGAGGCCCTGGAACTCCTTCGCGACGCCGCCTATGACGTTGTCCTTCTCGACATCTGGCTGCCCGACCGTGACGGCCTCGATACCCTCACCGAAATCCGTCAGATGGAGTCGGCCAACGTCCCCGAAGTCGTCATTATTAGCGGACACGGCACCATCGAAGCCGCAGTCCGTGCCACAAAATTGGGTGCCTATGACTTTCTTGAAAAGCCTCTCTCACTCGATCGCACTCTGATCGTTCTCAAGAACGCCATGAAGGCTCGCCAGATGCGTGAGGACAATCAGGAGTTCTCACGCCAGCTCACCAAAGGAACGGTCACAGGAAACTCTGTTCCCATGAAGGCCCTGCGACAACAGATTAAGCTAATGGCGCCGACCAACGGTCGCGTGCTGATCTACGGTGAATCCGGCGCAGGAAAAGAGCTCGTCGGCCGAGCCATGCACGCCGAAAGTCTGCGCAAAGATCGCCCTTTCGTCGAGCTCAACTGCGCCGCTATCCCCGAGGATTATATCGAGAGCGAGCTCTTCGGCTATCGCCACGGAGCGGTCCCAGGCGGACCTACCGAAAAGCGCGGGACCTTCGAGAGAGCTGACGGTGGCACCCTCTTTCTCGACGAGGTCGGTGACATGAGCCTGAAAACGCAGGCCAAGGTACTACGGGCATTGGACGAGCAGCGCTTTCTTCCCGTCGGAGCTTCCCATCCCGTCCACGTCGATGTCCGCGTCATCGCCGCAACCAATAAGGACCTTGAGGAAGAGATCGCCCGCGGCAACTTCCGCGAAGACCTCTTTTATCGACTCAACGTCATTCCGTTCTTCGTCCCACCGCTGCGCGACCGCAAGGAAGACATTCCCCTGCTGGTAAAAGAGTTCCTGCAGCAATTTGGCGCGGAGTATGGACGCCCTCACGTAGAAATGACCGACGACGCCCTTGCTGCTCTCAAGCAGTATCACTGGCCTGGAAATGTGCGCGAGTTACGCAATCTGGTCGAGCGCGTGTTGATTCTCAATCCCAAGACGCAGCGCATCGAACGCAAGCATCTACCCATGCTCGTCTACCGCGACTCCGCCCGAGACGCGAACAAGAGCAACGGACGGGAAGAGTTCACCAGCCTCCTGCAGGCCCGCGAAGCCTACGAACGCGACTACATCCTGAAAAAGTTAGACGAGTTCCACGGCAACGTCAGCCGCGCCGCAGAAGGTCTTGGCCTCGAGCGTAGCCATCTCTATCGCAAGATGAAAGCACTGGGCGTCAGTGTGAAGGAATAGACCCGAAACAACTCTGGGCCGTTATTTTTCTTCCGCAGCCTGTTTGGCCGCAATCTCTTCAAGTTGTCTTCGCCAGTCGAGATCTTCGACAAAGCCTCGGCTCGAGCGCCACTCTTCCTGTACCTTTACAAACAGTTCAAGAAAAACCCGCGTTCCCAGCAGAGATTCGATATCTTTTCGCGCCGCAGTGCCGATCCGTTTCAGCATCTCGCCTTGCTTGCCGATCAGGATCGCCTTCTGGCCCGTTCGTTCGCAGAAGATGGCCGCCGAGATCTTTGTCACAGGCAGCTTACCGTCCTTCATCTTCTTCATGGAGGCAGGTTCTTCGAACTTTTCAATGACGACTGCGGTCGCATACGGGACCTCTTCGCCGGTCAGCATCAAAATCTTCTCGCGAATCAGTTCTGCGACGAGAAAACGCTCTGGCTGATCGGTGAGTTGATGCTTCGGAAAATAACGCTGGCCCTCCTTCAATTGGCCTATGACCTTCTCCAACAGCAGCTCAAGCCCTTCCTTCTTTCGTGCCGAGATCGGAATCACATCCGCAAAAGAATGGAGCGTAGACCAATGCGCTATCAGCGGAAGCAGGTCTTTCTTCGGGATTGCGTCCATCTTATTGAGCACTAGAATCACCGGGCATTCGAGCTTCTTAATCAGAGAAAGCGCAAAGTCATCTTCGGCAGCGGACATTCCCATCCGCCCGGTCGCCTTTCCGCTGTCTCCTGCTCCCGGAGCCTTGGGCAAACGATGCGTCACATCGACGATAAAGAGCACGGCGTCGCGTGACTCCAACGCATCGTGGACCTCCTGCATCATCCGCTTGTCGAGCTGAGTGTCGGGCTTGTGAATCCCCGGCGTATCAACCAGCACCACCTGCGCAGCAGGATGCCCGGCCTCCGCCTTCGTCTTTTTCTTCAGCGGAACTTCGAGCACGCCATGAATTCGTGTGCGCGTCGTCTGCGGCTTGTGCGTGACGATAGCAAGTTTCTGCCCAAGCAGGGCATTGAGCAACGTGGATTTACCCGCATTCGGGCGACCGATGATGGAGACGAAACCGGAGCGAAAGGCCATTCCCTTTATTATGCGCTGTC
This sequence comes from uncultured Edaphobacter sp., assembly GCA_964658525.1. Classification (GTDB taxonomy): domain Bacteria; phylum Acidobacteriota; class Terriglobia; order Terriglobales; family Acidobacteriaceae; genus Edaphobacter. Next base: position 62,431 of record CAZZZG010000010.1, on the reverse strand, counting down.
GTAGTGCCCCAAGTGGCGAACCTCGGCTAAACTGGCTCGTATGAAATTCAACAAACTGCGGATTGTTCGCAGAATCGTTCGAGGTCTGACCCTGTTATCATCGGTCACCGCACCACTATTCCTCTCTGCTCAAGCCGTCAAGCCCTTCTCTTCGATCGAGGTTCACTCGGACCGGACCGTGACCTTCGCCTACCGAGACGCCGTAGCTACTAAGGTTGAGCTGGTCGTCGGCGGACTGCCGAAGAAGCTCGCTATGAAAAAGGATGCGGCCGGAGTATGGACTGTTACAACGCCGTCCCTGCCGCCTCAAATATATGGATATCACTTTGAAGCCGACGGTAATCTCCGATTGGATCCCGCCAATCCCGACACGACGATCAACCTGGTTGATATCGCGAACGAACTCATTGTGCCCGGGGACACCCCGCAACTCTGGGACGTAACCAACGTCCCACACGGTATCTTGCACCACTACACCTACACCACCGATATCGTCCTTGGCCTGCCGCAAAACCAGAGCCGTTATTTCGTCTACACTCCGCCAGGCTATGATCCGAAGGCCTCACAGCCGTACCCGGTTCTCTATCTGCTGCACGGATGGAGCGACTCGGATTCAGGCTGGACGGCTGTCGGGCGTGCCGAACTAATCCTCGACAATCTGCTTGCACAAGGCAAGATCAAGCCTATGGTGGTCGTGATGCCGCTCGGCTATGGGGATATGTCATTTATTCACCAGTTCCATGTATGGGAGGATCCAGCCGCCATCGACCGCAACACCGATCTGTTTGCCAAGGCTCTGCTAACCGAGGTGATCCCACGTGTTGAAACTGACTATCATGTGTCGAAGGATCGCAAGGACCGCGCCATTACTGGTCTCTCCATGGGTGGCCTTGAAAGTCTCGAGATCGGACTTTTCCACCCGGATAAGTTCGCGTGGATCGGAGGATTCAGTTCTGCCGTTCACAACCTCGAATACACTCAGAAATTCGCGTCGCTCGATCCCAAAGCTGCGAGCCTCCGCCTGCTCTGGGTCGCCTGTGGAACCGAAGACTCGCTGATCGAGCCCAATCGCAAATTGGTCGATTTTCTCAAGAGCAAGAATATGCCGGTCCAGCAAATCGAAACGCCCGGTTACCACACCTGGATGGTCTGGCGCGACAACCTGATCCATTTCGCTCCGCTGTTATTCCAGCAAAAATAGTGGTTTGGATCTTCCCGGCATTGTTTGTGAGGACTACGGGCGATAAGAGCCACAATGCGAGATCATGATCAGAGTTTCATCCGGGCACAGGGTCCCGGTGAATACGAATGTGGGCGGCATCACGAAAAAGTTGCACGCCGCATCCAGCACGCCACCTCCTCCTGCGCATTACTTCGCAGATAATCAACCCTAGCGCATGGAATCTTTCTTTACACGCTTCAAGAATGTTTTGGTCCTGGTTGCCATCTTGCTCGCGCAGACCATCGGCCTTGCCGTCCAGGTTCGCCGCCCCGTCGAGTCGGGCGCCCCTGACAGCAGCAGGGTCACCCTTATTCGTTACTGGGCCGTCTCCATCGTCACTCCGTTTGAACGATTCTTCCATGGCATCGGCCACACCGTTCGGTACGGATGGTCCAACTACGTCGACCTCCGCAACACTCGCCAACAAAATCACGACCTTCAGGATCAGATCGCGCGTCTCCGACTAGAGCAGGCCTCGTTCGCCGAAGACGCCATGCAGGGGCATCGTCTGCAGGCGCTGCTGGACTTCCAGCAGCACTATATATCGGCCACTGTTGCAGCCCAGGTGATCGGCACCAGTGGCAACGATCTGTCGCGTGTGATCTACATCGACAAAGGTGCGAAGGACGGCCTCAAGGCCGATCAGGCCGTAATCACGCCGGACGGCATAGTAGGAAAGATTCGCGATGTCTTCCCCCACACCTCCCAGGTGCTTTTGATAAACGATCAGACCTCGGGCGCTGGCGTTCTCCTCGCCACCACTCGCATCCGCGCCATCCTTCGCGGGAGCACCACCGGCCAGATTCTGATCAACAACCTCACCCCGGACGACCGGATCAAGCCAGGTGAGCAGGTCCTCAGCTCCGGCGGCGACCAGGTTTATCCACGCGGGCTTCCGGTGGGCACCATCGAGTCCATCAAGGTCGATCCCGACCACCAGCCCTACACGCTCATCCAGCTTCGCCCCGCTGCAAATCTGAACCAACTCGAAGAGGTTCTGGTCATCACCGGTACTCAAACCACGCTCTCTGGTCAGGCTCAGAAGGATCTTGCCGCCGGAGCCGCGACTGCCGAGGCACAGGCCGCTGCCAAACAGCTCGCAGACCAGCAAGCCGCAGAGGCTGCCGCGCGCTCTGCCGCGCAGATCGTAGCTGATCGTCTGCCCAGCATCCACGACGACGCCACCGATGCAAAGGGCGGCACTGCAACAACGCCCCCCGCTACGACTCCTGCCATCAGCGTGGTTCCCAAGCCGCTCCCAACCATCCATTCCGATCGCTACTCGCCCGGAGCCACCCCATCGGCTGCCGATCTCAAACCAGGTGCTGCCGAGACCAACAATCCATCAGTACCCCAAACTCCCACTCCAGGCGCATCAAGTCAACCGGCCACACCGAAGCCCGCTCAACCAAAGCCTCGCAAACCCCAACCCGCGCCGGACTCAACCCAGCCCCCAAACCCGCAGGCATAGTAGCTTCTCACAATAAAAATGGCCACCCGCAGCTTCACATCCCGACGAGAGCTAGAGCAGCACAGCTTTCCCCCTGCCGTCGCCCTGTTGGTGCCTCTGGGGGCTATCCTCCTCCAGGCGCTGCTGCCTCGACCCTTTCCGCGGCTCGCCATTCTTGATCTCCCTTTGATCGTCACCGTCTTCTTTGCAGTCTCACGCCGCAACCCTGTCGCCGGCACCCTGACCGGAGCAGCGATCGGTCTCCTCCAGGACGCCCTCACCGCTCAGCCAATTGGCGTTAACGGTATGGCGAAGTCTGTCATCGGTTACATCGCAGCCAGCATCGGTATTCAGATCGATGTTGAAAACCTCACGACCCGCATTCTCATCAACTTTGGCTTCTTTCTTATCAACAGCTTCCTGCTCTTCCTGATCAATCGTCGACTCCTTGGACTTACGAACTTCCACATCTATTGGGGCCACGAACTCATTCGCGCCGCGATCAACACAGCGGTTGCCCTCCCTATCTTTTTTCTGCTCGATAACACCAAGAGGACTGAGTAAACCCCAAATCCAATCGTCTAAAACGTACAACACAACAGTGGTAGACCCGGATCATCAACTGCAGTCGTAGACTGAAAAAGCATGCAACTCACTCACCATATCGACCCCAACGACGTCGGCCCCAACGGCAAAGCCGAAAAAGTCTCTGCGGGTAAGCTTCACGCGGCTCAGTACCTCGTCGCATTCATTCTCATCATTCTGATCACCGGTCTCTGGCGACTTCAGGTCCTCGGCGCTGATAACTTTCGTGCGCTTGCCGAAGCGAATCGCATACGCAAGGTCCCGATTCTCGCTCCTCGCGGCAGGCTCTTTGATCGCGAAGGCCGTCTGTTGGTTGATAACTACCCCTCCGTTTCGTGCTACCTCCTGCGTGAGCAGGTCAAAGATCTCGACGCAGACCTACCCCTCATCGCTCAGGGCCTTCACATTCCCATTGAACAGATCCAGTCCACGCTGCGCCGCTATCAAATCGCCCCGAAATATCAGCCCATCCCCCTGAAGCAGGACATCTCGCCCGACGAACAGGCCTTCATCGCGGCCCATCGCGACGAGCTTCCCGAACTTGAAACCCTCGACGAACAGCGCCGCCTTTACCCTCGTGACGGATTTGCCGCCCACCTCATCGGTTACGTCGGCGAAGTCTCCGAACAGATGCTTGACGACCCGCGCTACGCTTTTTACTCTCCCGGCGACGTCGTCGGCCGCTCCGGTGTCGAGCAGACCTATGATGCATTGCTACGCGGCAAAGACGGCAGTCGCGACGTCATCGTTAACAGCCACGGCAAAGAACTCGGTCACCTCGGCCAAGAGCTGGCCGTCCCAGGCAAAGATCTAAAGCTCACCATCGATCTCGACCTCCAGATCGCCGCCGAGAAGGCGCTCGAAGGAAAAAATGGCGCGATCGTCGCGATGGATCCACACACCGGCGAGATTCTCGCGATGGTCTCTCGCCCTACCTACGACCCCAACCAGTTCTCCGTGCGCCTCACCAAAAACTACTGGAACGAGATCATCAACAATCCCGACCATCCGTTGCTCAACAAGAGCCTCCAGGCGCAGCTCGCTCCAGGAAGCACTTTCAAGATCATCATGTCGGTTGCCGGCCTGCAGGAAAACGTCGCTCAGACGATGCACGTCAGCTGCAACGGTGGCGCCGAGTTCTACGGTCACTTCTACGCCTGCGACCGCCACCACGGTGCGGTCGATATCAACAATGCCATTCCGTACTCCTGCGATACCTTCTACTACACTCTCGCCAACCGCTTGGGCATTGACACCATCGCGAAGTACGCCACATCTCTCGGCCTCGGTCAAAAGACTGGCATCGACCTGCCCGATGAGGTCACGGGCACAATGCCATCCACTGCCTGGAAACTGAAGACTCAACATGACAAATGGTTCGCCGGCGAAACCATCTCGGTCGGCATTGGCCAGGGAGCAGTCACTGCAACGCCCATCCAGCTTGCACGTGCCCTCAGTGGCGTCGCAAACGGGGGTGTTCTCCGCCGCCCCCACGTCGTCTTCGCTGACGAGATCCCGCCCGATATGCTTCAAGCCGTCCGCGAGTCCTTCCCGGGCTCGGGAGACGCGACCATCCCGCTGACTACAGAGAACTGGCAGCTCATCACCGACGCCATGGCCAACGTCACCAGCAGCCCCATCGGCACCGCCTACGCTGCGCATCTTGAAGGGGTCGACTTCGCGGGCAAGACCGGCACCGCGCAGGTCATCGGCCACGACGCTCTCGCCAAGACCAGCAAAGGCCACAACACCGAGCCAAACGCCTGGTTCGTCGGCATGGCGCCGCGCCGCAACCCAGACATCGTCGTCGCCGTCCTCTGGGAACATGGCAACTGGGGCAACAACTCCGCGAAGCTCGCCTCCCAGATCATTGACGCCTTCGTCAACAAGCAGCGCAAACGCGACAACAACATCCGCATTGCGACCACCCCCGAGCCTGCCAAGCCCGAGACCACCGCCAGCGCGACACCCGCCGTGCCGAGCGCCGAATAGGACGGACCAGCCACCATGCCCCGCCTCTCTTCCTACCGCGACTTCGACTGGGTCCTTCTCGGATTCGTGCTTCTGCTCTCGCTCATCTCTGTCCTCGAGATCAAATCGGCCACGCTCCAGACCAAGTTCCACGGCTTCGACCACAAGCAGATCCAGTTCCTCGCCGTTGGCTTGGTCCTGATGTTCATCGTGTCGCTCATCGACTACCACCGCCTGATCGACATCGTCCACTGGGCCTACGGCATAAGCGTCGTTTCCCTAATCGCAGTGTTAATCGTTGGCACTAAAGTCCTCGGCGGACGCCGCTGGATCAAGTTTCCCGGCGGCATTCACTTTCAGCCGTCGGAATGGGTCAAACTTGTCCTCATCGTCGCCGTCGCCCGTTACTTCTGGGGCCTGGCCGGAAAGGAACTGACCTGGGGAGACATCGGAAAAGCAGCCGCCATGGTCATCGTCCCGATGGCGCTAGTGCTCAAACAGCCCGACCTAGGCACCGCCCTGACGTACCTGCCCATTCTGATCTGTGGACTCTTCCTCGGAGGCATCCGCTTCAAGCAGGTAGGTATCGTGCTGCTTGCGCTGGCTATGATCGGCGGTATCGCCTGGAAGAGCGGCAAACACCTCAAGCCTTACCAGCAGGCACGCATCGACGCTTTCATCAACCCAGACTCCGACCCACGTGGCTCCGGCTATCAGATCCGCCAATCCCTCATTGCGGTCGGCTCCGGCGGCATCTGGGGCAAAGGTGCCAATAAGGGCACTCAAACCCAGGGCGATTTTCTTCCCATCCCCTACACCGACTTCATCTTCGCCGCATTCTGCGAAGAACACGGTTTCGTAGGTGCCATCGGTGTCCTGCTCTTATACTTCCTTATCCTCATGCGCTTGATTCAAAACGCCCAGACCGCCTCCGACCTGCCTGGCAGTTTCATCATCATGGGGGTTGTAGCAGTTATCGTCTTTCAGATTGCTGTTAACGTTGGCATGGTCGTCGGCCTTATGCCTGTCACGGGGATTCCTCTGCCCTTGCTGAGCTATGGCGGCTCCTCGGTTCTGTTTACTTTCCTGTCTCTCGGCATCGTCATGAACATCCGCATGCGCCGCTTCGTCAACTAGGTTGGTATCAACATAGTTGCCTCAAAAGAAACAAATCTTGGTATTACAGATCGGTAAATTTCCCGCTGTAGCAGCTTTAGTGCAATACTGTTAGCAGCACCTGTTCGGCTGTAGATGCCGCTCAGTGTACCCCGCTACTCAGGCGCACGGTCGCCAGTCAGCGGCAACGAAAGATCTTTAGAAGAAAAGGCCGGCCAGCCAGAGACATCGATCCGTTGGCCGGACAGGTTTTAGGGAATGACTGCATCCGGATGGCGAACGGCCCCGCCTCAAATCTCTGATTTTGAGGTTGTTTCGGTCACAAACTCCGCATGTCTCGAATTGCTCGAAGCATCCCCCCGTGTCCCCGATCTACCCGGTACCGCCCAATCCGCGCTCTCAGCGAGTGCGCCCAGGGCAGAGCTTTATTCTCACCTCACACCGGTCGTCGAGTTCTGTTCACGCGCTTCCGCAGCCCGTAATCTGTCCGTTCCACGGTGAGCCAAACCTGGCCCTAAGCCAGGTCAACTCCTGATTGTTCTCTGTCGCGTCTGTCGCTCGAACCTCAACCAGGTCGGGCAGAAAGAGCACAGCGAATGTCGAAAGAAATATACATCTCCAGTACCCCTCACGAGACTCGTCTCGCCATCGTCGAAAACGACGAACTAACCGAAATCTATTACGAGCGCGAGAACGAATACACTCTCGCCGGATCCATCTATAACGGAAAAGTCACCCGCGTTCTGCCGGGCATGCAGTCCTCCTTCGTCGACATCGGCCTCGAGCGCGACGCCTTCCTCTACATCACCGACTTCATGGAGGAGGCCGGCGATTCGGCCGACTTCGACACCAACGGTGATTCCGGTCGCCGCTCCGAAGGTCGTCGCAACGGCAACGCTCCCATCGTGGAAGGCACCGTCGCGAGCCCTCCGGATCGCCTGGATCAGACCACTGACTCCGGCCTCCGCTCCTCTGGGCGGACCGACCGCGGTGACCGCAATGGCCGTGGCGACCGTGGCCGTGGTGGACGAGGCCGCCGTGATCGTAGCGGCAACCGCGACCGTCAGCCCTCCGCCGACCCCCTCGCGCCCACATCGCCCCAGGACACTTATATCCCCCCCGCCGCTGACTTCTTCTCCGCCGACCAGTCAACAGAGAACATTGTGACCGATCCCAACGACGGTGGCGATATTGGTGAAGGCGCTCCCGGCGCCGATGGCAGCCGCCGCTGGCGCGGCCGTCGCGGCCGACGTCGTGGCCGTGGCCCCGGTCAGCGCGATGAGTCTTCGAACATCGTTGGCGCAGTCCCAAGCACCGCTCCGAACGAATCCGCTTATGACGAAGAGTCTTTCGACATCGACGGAGTGGCAGCGCCTATCTCCACTCCAGCCGCCCCGGCTCAAGTCCCGCCTGTCTATAACGCGGTCGAAACAGCCGGCACCCCTCAGGAAAATATAGATCGCGGCAATCGCGGAAGAGACGGAAGAGACCACGACCGTCGCGACCGTAACAACCGTGGAGATCGAAATCGCGGAGACCGTGGCGGCCGTGATCGCGAACCCCGCATCCCTCGCGGTTTTGCCCCCAAAACCTCGCTCTACGGCGTCGACGATTCACCTGCCTACGCTCAGGCTCCCGAACTCGAGGCCAATGCGCCCGCGCCCATCATTCTTCCTGGCGAATCTCTCTCCAAATATCGCAAGGGCGGGGAAGAGCCGGTCGCTGCAGTCTCCAAGCCTGCTGAGATCAACGTAATTATCCCGTCAGTTCCGGGGTTCAGCATCCCTGAAGGTTGGGACGGCGGCGCTACCCTGCCCGGGGAAACTCTCTCTCGTCATCGTCGCCAGGAAAATCGTAGCGAACCCCGAGCCGAACATCGCCAGGATACTCGTGCTGATCTCCGCAACGAGACGCCTGCTAATTCTCTTCCTCATGCCGAAGTCATTCACGATGCCGATGGATTCAGTGTCACTGATGTCATCGAAGAGCAGCCGGAGGCTGCCCTCACCGACTCTGTCGACCCCATCCCCATGGATGAGACGCTGCCAGAAGTTTTCGCTGAACCAACCGAGTACGAACCAACTGACGCCTCTGCCTCCTATCGCATCGATCTCGCGGCTCCCAGTGAATTTCGTCAGAGCGCTCCTGTCCTGGAGGTGCCCGAAGAGGTTCAGCAGGAACCCGTCATCGAGTCGCAAGTTCAGGATCACAGCGCAACTCACAGCATCACTCCCGGTCCCGACGAGTCCGTTACCCATCTCCAAGTCGAGCCCGCACACACAACCTACGAGCCATTCGACTGGCAGACCTCTGCACCAATCCACGTTGAGTCAAGCGAAACGGCTCCCGCACCACATGAGTTGACCACCCTTCATGCCACCGGCGAGATGCACTCCGAAGCTCCAGTCGCCGCCTTCACCCCCGAGCATGCGACTGAAACGGTCTCTCCGATTGAACACGAGACGGCGATCGCAAACCCAGCCGATTATGTCATCGCAGATGATGCTGCTCCGCAGCACTTCGCACCTGGCGACAATTCCTTCGAAGAGGAGACCCTCGATGAGGAGGACTTCAACACTACCCTCCACGCCAGCTCCATCGAAGAGATGGACGACTTCGAAGAAGAAGAGACCCTCGAAGGGGCCGCAGACCTTGGGACCATGCTTCGCGAGATGTCCATCGACCAAATCACCCGCTCCGGCAACGTGGACGAAGAAGAGGAGGACGATCTCGAAGAAGAGGATGCAGTTTACGATCCTCTCATCGGCGATCTCGACGAAACCGAAGACGAAGAAGACCTCGACGAATCCGACACCGAAGAAGACGTTTTGCACGAAGAGATTGTTGAGGGCGATGAAGTATCACCCGCTAACGGTTTCGCCCAGGCTCAGGTCGGTCTGGCGGCTCCTTCGCCTGACCGCAATCGCGACCAGGATCGTGGCCGTGGTCGTCGTGATGGTCGCCGCGGAGACCGTTATGGCCGAAGCGATCGCGGAGACCGTAGCGATCGTCCCCGCAACACCGGAGGGGCCGGCGACCGCGAGCGTGCCAATAGCGGCGGCCGTGACCGTCGCGGTGGCCGCAGTTCGATGCAGTCAACCAACCTACCCGCTATCAGCGAACTGCTCAAACCTGGTCAGGAGATCCTCGTTCAGATCGCCAAAGAGCCCATCGCCAAGAAGGGTGCACGCATCACATCGCACATCGCGCTTCCTGGTCGCTTCCTCGTCTTCATGCCGACCGTCAACCACACCGGAGTATCTCGCAAGATCGACTCCGATAGCGAGCGCCGCCGTCTGAAGGAGATTCTCCTCAGCGAAAAGGGCGAGGCTGCCGGCGGCTTCATCGTCCGCACTGCCGCATCTGGAGCCAGCGAAGAGGAACTCCGTTCTGACCTCCGCTTCCTCCTCAACCTCTGGGCCGACATCAAGCAGCGCTCCGAATCCTCGAAGTCCCCAGCTCTCATCTATCACGACCTCAATCTCGTCGAGCGCATCCTTCGCGATCAGGTAACCGATACCTTCTCCGCCATCTGGGTCGACAGCGAAAGCGAATACGAGCGCGTTCTGCGATTCCTTCAGCGGTTCCAGCCGTCGCTCATTCGCCGCGTCAAGCTCTACACCAAAGAAACCCCGCTCTTCGAGCAATTCGGCATCACGGAAGAGATCAACAAGGCCCTGCGCTCTAAAGTCTGGCTCAAGTCCGGCGGCTCGATCGTCATCAACCAGACCGAGGCCCTCGTCGCGATCGACATCAACACCGGTAAGTTCGTGGGCAAGACCGCTCGCCTCGAAGACACCATCGTGAAGACAAACCTCGATGCCATTCCAGAGATCGTTCGTCAGATTCGCCTGCGCGATCTCGGCGGCATCATCATCATCGACTTCATCGACATGGACGAGCGCAAGAACCGCAACAAGGTTATGGCCGCGCTCGAAGAAGAGTTGAAGAACGATCGTGCTCCTTCAAAGGTTCTTCAGTTCAATGATTTTGGTCTGGTCGCCATCACCCGCAAACGCGTCAAGCAGTCGCTCGAGCGCACGCTATCCACTACCTGCAATATCTGCACCGGCACCGGGATGGTCAAATCCCCCGTCACCGTCTGCAACGACATCTACATCGAGATGCGCAAGATGCAGAAGCATCTCGACCGTGGCGATGTCATGCTTCGCGTGAATCCCGAGGTCGTCAAACAGCTCAAGGCGCCAGGCACGAAATGGCTTCAGGAGATGGAAGAGATGGTTGGCAAGACCATCCTCGTCAAATCTGACCCCGGCCTTCACCCCGAGCAGTTTGATATTCACTAGACCGCTTGTAGCGGAGCGCGTAATTGGGCGAACGCTCAGTGAAAAGTCTCCGCAAATAGATCAGGATCCTCTCAAGAATTTACGGGCGTCCAATCCTCTGGACGCCCGTAACTATTCCATCCTCATCAGCTTGCAAAGAACCCAAAAGTAAAAACCTTGTCCCGAATGTCATCCTAAACGACATTTCCTGCGTCATACACAACAAGCGCGTTACAGTTGGGTTCAAGCCAATGAAGAACCTCGCAGCAACAAGGGAGCTACACAAAGATGCAAACGAAGATCACTGGGAATCGCCTACACCGAATCCTTGGCCACACCGCGGCCGTTACTTTTCTCGCCGCAGCAGGGACCATGGGCCTTCACGCGCAGCAGTCTGCTGGTACTGCAGCACCTCTGCCGCCAGTCAACCTTAAGACGAGCCTCGCCGCACCCCTCAATCTTTCCGTCCCAGACGACCTGGGCTACAGCAGCAGCACCGGCAGCGCCGAGACTGCCAACGCACTGGACTTCAACCTGAATAGCGACGCAACCCAACCCCCACCCCGTCGTCGCTACAGCCGTCCCAACTATAACGACAGCCGAACCAACTCTGACGGCTCCGCGAAATATACTTTTCTCGTTGGCGGAGGCTTTACCCTACCCACCGGCGCCACGCACGGCGCACTCGACACCAGTTGGAAGATTCAGGCTGGCGTAGGCCGCAACTTCAACAAGACCTTCGGAGTCATCGCCCAATTCGACTACGACAACTTCGGCGTCAACACTTCAACCCTCAACAATTTGTTGGCAATCTATAACTCTCTTGGTGCAACCGATCAGAACGGCAATCCGCTTACTCAGCTCGGCGGCACCAGTCATGACTGGTCGTTCACACTCAATCCAATCGTCAACTACTACACCTCGGACACTAAGGGCGCTTATGTAATTGGTGGAGCAGGTTTTTATCATAAGACAGCTAACTTCACCGTCCCAACAATCGGTACAGCGTGCGATTTCTTCGGCTGTTTCGAATTTGCGGCCAACTCCACCATCGACAAGTACACCAGCAATGCATTCGGTGTGAATGCCGGTCTTGGTTTCACTTATAAAGTCTCCCGCTTCGCTTCAACACGTTTGTACGTGGAAGGTCGCTACGTTTACACCTTCAACTCGCAGAGAGACTTCTCACTGGGTGACGCAAACGGCAATGGCTTCGACGTATTTCCGCAGAACAGCGCGAGAACAAGCTACATCCCGATCACCTTCGGTCTTCGCTTCTGATCGTGTCCGCTTTGGTGGATATATAAAAGAAGAGAGACCAATGGTCTCTCTTCTTTGTGATTTAACTGCATAGGCTGATGGCCAAATGCGCATATGCTCACGCAAAGGAGGACTAGCGGAGCCGAAAGAAGAATCCCGCACCCACCCCGACTATTGTCGTGAGACTAATCAAGATCTGATGTCCTATCCCCCGTTGCCGGCGCTCCCAGGCGTTCCTCCACAGTACCCCGACTAAAACAATAACCAAAGCCCCGGCTCCCAGCCACGGAGAGTGTTCTCGTCCGAGAACAAGGGCCATCACGTACGCTCCCACTGTCGCGGAAACAAGCCATACTCCATCCTGGAGAAACTTGTATCTTTGCGTGATCCGGTGGTCCTGCGCGACCATACCGGGCGCAGCCGCTGTAATGCCAAAGGTCGCTGCCATAGACAGTCCGACCGTGACTAGGTACCCAAGAGCGAGTGCAAGCAAAAGAAAACTTCCGGTAATCATGCGTCTATTTCGGACCTCTGCGCCGTGCTCCGTGTGGCGACTTTTCTCGAGACGTAGGATGCAAGTCTATCAGCCTGGTTCTCCTAAATGCCCACTGGATATGGCTTCTCGTGCATCTCCTGATCGGGATCGCGGCTACGTTCAAACCGCCCCTGCAGCAGGCTCAACAAGCCCGTATACCAGTACCCGAACACAAACAGCACCAGGAACGGCACTGTAAAGAAGTTCTCCGTCGAGATCGCATAGTAAACCGTCCATGCAAAGTAGCATCCAATCGCCATTTCTATCCAGGGAATCACTCCCAGTCGCTTGCGATAGACCTTTGCCTGACTCTTCTCACCCTTCTTCTTCACGCTATACTTCGGCGTCCTTGCAAAAGCGCTCTTCACTCCAAAAAGCGCCTCCATCACGGCTTTGGTATTGGTGATCGTCAGCCCTACGCCACCAAGTGCCATGACGAACGGGACATAGACGATAGATTTGTACCAACTCTTCGGATAGAGTTCCTTCTGGCTCACCATGTAGAACGTCGAAACTGACATTGTGCTCGCGATGAACAAAGGAAAATCGATCAGCAACATCTGAATGTAACCCTGCCAGCTACGAATAATCATTGCCGGCATCAGCAACACACTCAGCACGATCATCAGCGGATAGCTGATGTTCGCCGTCAGGTGGTACCAGGCTTCAAGCTTCGTATGCCACGGCGCATCGCTCTTCAGCACACGCGGCAAAATCTTCTTGCCTGTCTGGATCAGCCCCTTCGCCCATCGCGCCTGTTGCGTCTTGAACGCCGTCATCTCTATCGGCAACTCTGCCGGGCACTCCACATCCTGCAGATACTTGAACTGCCATCCCACTAACTGCGCCCTGTAGCTCAGATCGGTATCTTCCGTCAGCGTGTCGTGCTGCCATCCGCCTGCGGTCGAGATCGTCTCTCGGCGCCACATCCCCGCGGTACCGTTGAAATTAAAGAAGACTCCGGCTCGGCTTCGTCCTCCATGCTCGAGCACAAAGTGTCCGTCGAGCAGTATCGCCTCCACCTGCGTCAGAAAGCTGTAGTTCCTGTTCAGGTGTGTCCACCGCGTCTGCACCATGCCGATCTCTGGCTGCGCGAAGTGGTGGATCACCTGCATCACCCATTGCCTCGGCGGCACAAAATCTGCGTCGAAGATTGCTACAAACTCGCCCCGCGCAACGTCGAGTCCTTTGTCCAGCGCGCCGGCCTTATATCCATGCCGGTTGCTGCGATGCAGATACACAATGGGCTGCGGCTCCATTCCGACAAAGCCACGCGCATACCGCTCGACGATATCCCGCGCGACGCCAGTCGTCTCATCGGTCGAGTCGTCCAACACCTGAACCTCGAACCGGTCTCGTGGATAATCGAGTCGACACACAGCCTCAATCAAGCGTTCGATTACAAATTGTTCATTGAAGATCGGCAGCTGAATCGTCACGAATGGCAAATGGCCCTCGGCGAATCGCATCGGCGGCTCACTCCACTTCGCCGCGTTCTTTTTGTTTCTGAAGTAGAGCCACACCAGTTGATAGCGATGAATCCCGTAGAACGCCAGAATAATCATGACGATGAAGTAGGGAATCAGCATCGCCGTATCGAACGCATTCCATCGATAGAGATGCTCAAACGTCTTATCCGCGTAGTGCGTCTTCCAATAGTGACCGAAGCCCTTTGGACCCACCAGCAACGCGAGTTCAGATATCAATGATTGAAGAGAAAATTGCAGGATCATTGCTCCAAGGGATGTTCGGATACCAACCGATTCTACGCGAATCAACGCTAGAAATCAGACCCAATGCTCTCAGGCGAATCGTCCGAGTCTCGCCTAATTCAGAAACATCGTTCGGTAAACCGTATCGCGCTGAACCGGCCTGAAGCCCGCGTCGCGAATCACCTGGCGTAGCTGTTCTTCAGTCGCGGCATTCGCGCCCTCAGCGAGCATCACACTGCCCACGTCGTTGCCGCCAAATCGTAGACCAACCTGAAGAACCTTCAGGCCCTGTGTCTCGAGATTCGATTGGACGTTTCGGACGTTATCGAGAAACATGCGCGAGATGGCAAGAGTCTTCAAATATTCAACCGCCGTCGCCTCCTCAAACCCCTGCATTGAAGCGGCTTTTGGCGAGAAGCTCAACGGTGTGAATGAGGCAAAGCCGTTGGTTTCCTCCTGTAAACTTCGCACTGCTTCCAAGTGATTTACGCGATGTTCCATCGTCTCGCCGCAGCCGAAGGTCACCGTCGCGGTGGTCTGCATGCCGAGTTTGTGTGCGGCGCGGTGGACTGCGAGCCAATCCTCCGCTGTCCACTTATGTCGAGCGCCTTGTTGCACCTCATCATCGAGAATACCCGCGTCATCACCGGGGATTGAGTCGAGTCCGGCGTCGTGCAGGCGTGCGATCGTGTCTGGAACAGTGGTTCCGGATTGTTCGGCAATCGAGAGGATTTCGCTGGCTGAGAGGGAGTGCAGCCAAATGGCAGGAAAGCGCTTCTTGATATTGCGAAAAAGCCCGTCAAACCAGGAGATTGTGAGTGCCGGGGTTACCTCACCCTGCAGCATTGCGCCGTGGCCGCCCCTTGCGACGATGCCGGAGATCTTCTCGCAGAGTGGGTCAAAACCCGCGCCAGTGGCGGATTCTGTGTAGATGACTCTTCCATCGATGACATAACTTACTACGCCTTCGGGGTGCAGGCGGCGGCGTACTGCGTCGGCTTCCATTCCAATTCCAATAAGATCGTCGCTGCGAAAGCAGTCCAGAGCTTCGTTACGGCTAATTCCCATGCTTCAATTCTACGTTTTTGGCAGAAAAAAATCCGGATGGAGGAAAGTGCCTAGTTATAAGGGGATTTTGCGCTTTTGGGGTGTTTTGCTGTGGTGAAAACGTGGTGAGAACGTGGTGAATTGCGTGGCTAGCGTGGTGTTTTAACCGTCACTTTTTTGACGCTGAAAAATACGCCATGCTTTTGAACTTTATTTTTTTGTGGCGCAAAGTCCCGGACGGGCCTACCGGTGCAGCAACTGTAACAGCAGAACAATGACCACTATTGCGAGTACCAATAGCAGCGACACCCCTGCTTTCAGCCACAGGCCGAACGACGCAACCCCCTTCTCGAGTGTTGCCATCCTGTGTTCGTGCTGCTCCATCGAAAGCCGCGCCCGCTTTACCTCTTCGCCTACTGTGGTGATCTGGGCGCTCTGGTCCTGCAACTGACGATAGAGCCCCATGTGCGCCGCGGTGACTTGCCCCAGGTCGCCGCGAACTCCCTCGGCCATGGCCACCATTGCGGCCTCGGTCGCTTTTTCGGAGGCCGCTTTGGACGTGAAGAATTTGTCGGCCAGCGGCAACAGCCGGGATATGTGAGGAAGCAGTTCAAACAACTGTGCGATTACCTTCGGCCACATATGGTTCTCCAGGTTTTGTCTTCGATCGGTGTGACGCCAGCCAAACCAATGCCTAATCCTAGACTAGTCACGTCAGCTGCCGGTTTATACGGAATCTTTTATTTTCAGGCTTCTACGCCTGCAAACTCGTGCGACCCTGCCGCCACCTCATCACGAGTGCAACGACCGTTACCAGCAGAATGGCGGTCACGATCCCCTGCGACCATAGGCAATAGATACACCACTTCTGGAGGACGTACGCCTCGATATAGCTGAGAAAGGCCGCGAAGAGAAATCCAATCTGGGCGAATTCGAAGACCAGCCACCAGCGGCCCATCAGAGCGAGCACGCCAATCGCCGCATATCCGATGATGCCGAGCACCGCGACGGGAATGTGCGATCCCGCCTTGGGATCTTCGTCGAAGGTGCGGGGAGGGAAGACGGCGAACCGACTGTGATTCACGGCGCCGCAGTCAAATTTTTCGGTGACGGCACAGGGTGGCGCGAGACCGGGGTCCATATAGTGGACGTGAAGCGCCATCGTCGAAACTACGATTCCAGCAACCGCTAACAGGGCAATCAGATACTTCATAGTTCTAATTTTACTTTGCCGTTGTTTGACTTCCTGTGGGGGCTTTTGGCGAGCCAAATTCTCTGGTCATCCTGCCTTCATCAAGAAGAGTGATTGCGCGGACTATCATAGGTTTGTGATGACCTCTCTCAGCCGCCGACGTTTCCTGACACTTCTTGGGGCCACCGGAGTCTCCGCATCTGTCTCGCCGTCTCTCTTCGCCGCCGCGCAGGCGCAGGAGCCGTTCACCTTCCTCTTCGTTACGGACGCTCATCTCCAGCCCGAGCTCAACGGTGTGGTCGGCACCGATATGGCATTTAAGAAGGCTCGTGCGGTCAAAGCGGACTTCGCCATCAACGGCGGGGACCACGTCTTCGACGCTCTTGGTGTGTCAAAGCAGCGCGCACTGACGCTCTTCGACCTATACGACAAAACCGAGCAGGATCTCGGGGTGAAGGTGTATCACACGGTCGGCAATCACGACGTTCTCGGCATCTATCCCGCGAGCGGTATTGCGCAGGACGACCCGCTCTACGGCAAGAAGCTCTTCGAGCAGCGCTTTGGCAAGCTGTACTACTCCTTCAACCACAAGGGCCACCACTTCATCGTGTTGGACTCAATCGGCATCACGCAGGACCGCGCCTACGAAGGCCGGATCGATGCGGCTCAGCTCCAGTGGCTCGCCGCCGATCTCGCGGTGCTGCCTTCCGGGACACCGGTCATCGTCTCGGTTCACATTCCCCTGGTTACGGCCTTTGGTGCGTACACACCCGAACAAACCGTTGCGCCGACTCATCACAGCCTGAGTGTCGCCAACGCGAATCAGGTTCTCGATCTCTTTGCCGGGCACAATGTTCTTGGCGTTCTGCAAGGCCACACTCACATCAACGAAACCGTGTTGTGGAAGAGCGTCCCGTACATCACCAGCGGAGCTGTCTGCGGTAACTGGTGGCATGGGACACGTCTCGGCACAGCCGAAGGATTTACGGTGGTCACGGTCGCGAACAACAAGCTCACCACGCATTACGAGCCCTCGGGCTTCCAGTCGGTCGCACCACAAAATACCTAGAATCAGCCGTACCCGAAGGGTGCATGATCTTCGAGGATGCCCTCTCTGAATTCGATAAGTCTCGAGCCGAGCGGACATTAGGCAAACTATTCCGCCACGATATCTCGCGGTGGGTGCTGACCGGCGGATTTGCCGCTGAAACCCACATTAAAAGACGCGGGGGAATAGCGTCGATTCGTCCTCTGCACGATATCGATTTCATCGTCTCGTCTTTTGATTGCATTCCCAACACTCTGTCTGAAGACTTCTTGTTTCGGCACGTTCATCCGAACGATCCACCAGGAAAGACGCTCTTGCAGAGCGTTGACGAAGAGACAGGAGTCAGAGTCGATATCTTCCGCGCCTACGGTTCCGTGATGGATCGAACCGTAACAGTCGAGGCAATGTCCCGCGTCCTTCGAGTGATCTCCCTCGAAGACCTGACAGCGAGATCGGCAAGGCTGTGCTGGGATCTGCACGAAGGCCGTCCGGTTGTCCCAAAGTACGCGCGAGATTTTCTCCGGCTTCTGGATATTTCAACGCCGCAG
The DNA here is from genome assembly GCA_964658525.1 of uncultured Edaphobacter sp. Taxonomy (GTDB): domain Bacteria; phylum Acidobacteriota; class Terriglobia; order Terriglobales; family Acidobacteriaceae; genus Edaphobacter. Next base: position 44,459 of record CAZZZG010000010.1, on the reverse strand, counting down.
GATATTGAATCGGCTTGGCAGGAGCACAGGCAAATGCACCGTCCAGAGAGCTTCGTAAGTGTGGCGGCGGAGATTCGAAGGTTGGTGGCCTTGCGGCCGGAGTTGCTGGTCGATCGTGTCTACTCGACCGACGTCCATGAGATTTGCAGCCGCTGCGTGACGACCTCTGCGTTCCCGCTGGCAGATGCTCAACGAATTCTTGAAATTCTCGGATACTGCTGAACATCGTCCCGACAGCGAAGGTGGTGGCAAAAACAGTTCGTCAATCTTGCTACCGTGGTACATTGGTACACATGGCGGAATCCAAGAATGTGGTTGAGATTGAGCGGATGCAGACGGGCGTCCGCATGGAGAAACGGCTGTTGAAGGTACTGAAGACTGTCGCTGAGTTGAAGGACATGAGTCTTGGCGATCTGCTAGAGGGAATCGTGCTTCACGCGTTTGAAGGCAAGGCTCCGTTTTCGCCGCAGACGCTGAAGGAGATCGAAAAGCTGAAGGGCATCTATGGCCTGACGCTGCGTGCGTCGGACAGCCATCGATTGAAGGAGCGAAGATGAACGCAACGAAGTTACTTTCTTTCGCACTTGCAACAGGCGCGGCAGGTTTGGGACAACCCGCGGCGAGCGCGCAGGCAGCAGCCTCGCCAGCGCATGTCCGCAACAGCTTTCAGTTCGTCGTCCCCGCTCCGCTCGGTCGTGCAGCGGGACTCTTCGGGCCGGAGGGGGAGCGATGCTGGGCGGGCCCGCACTGGAATCCGGAGTTTCTGCATCCTCAACCGGCTCAGGACATTCAGGGCGCCGTCTTCACGGTGCAGCACGGTCCGCACAAGAGCGTGTGGGTCAATACGGTCTTCGATCCAGCAGGCGGACGGATGCAGTACGTGTCGTTTATCCCCGATGCGCTTGTCTCGACGGTGGACGTGCGCCTCTCCACGCTCACTCCGTCAACGACGAAGGTCGAGGTGATCTATGTTCGGACCGCTCTGGATGCAGCCGCGAATGAAGATGTGATTGCTATGGGGAAGCGTGACGCAGGGAATGGGGCGGAGTGGCAGAAGGCGATCGAGGACTGCCTGGCACTAGAGCAAAGGCACGAACACTAGTAATCAGCGACGTGTGACCGTATCAAATCGCGCAGAGATTTGAAAAAAGTGGGTGAGACCTTGCCGATTCGGGGGTATGCTGGGTAGCACTTCAGACGAGGTCAAACTTCCAGAGCTGTCTCGAACTGAGCTGTGTTCTGCGCCCAGATGCCAATTCCGTCTCTCAGGAGTGATGCCATGCAGTGTCCTGTGTGCCACAACGAAGTCTCCTCCCAAAGTGCATTTTGCAGTAGCTGCGGTGCGCCCCTGGCTGCGGCTGGCGGCGCTTCTGCGAGTTCCACCGTGCCTCCTCCGCCGGCCTACACGAATGTTCCGCCGGCCTACTCCACGGTGCCCCCTGCGTACACTACGACTCCGCCGGCTGCGACGAGCACCGGGCTCTCGGAGAATGCGGCCGCTGCGATCGCCTACCTCACGATCATTCCTGCGATCATCTTCCTGGTGCTGGAACCCTACAACAAGATGCCGCTGGTGAAGTTCCACTCGTGGCAGTCGATTGGGCTATGCGTTGCAGCGACTGTGTTGCAGGTGCTCATCACAATCGGGGAGATGGCGATGCACTTCATTCCCGGGATTGTGCTGCTATTTTCGTTGATACATCTTGTCATCGGCTTAGGACTTTTCCTGGTGTGGCTGTTCATCATCCTGAAGGCCAGCAAGGGAGAGTGGTACAAGCTGCCGATTATTGGCGACTTCGCTGAGAAGCAGGCGCGCGCCGCTTAGTTTTCCTGACCGCGGATGGTGGCGAGTTCTCTCTCCGCGGGCTGAAGGATGCGAGCCGTTTTTCCATCACGGCCACGGCGGTGGTGCTCTCGTCGATCATGATGAAGCTGCGGCCATGTTTCGCTGCGGCTGCGCCGGTTGTGCCGCTACCGGCGAAGAAATCCATTACGGTGTCGCTGGGCTTTGAGTGGACGCGCACAATTCGTTCGAGGATTCCCAGCGGTTTCTGGGTGGCGTATCCGGTCTTCTCTTTGCCGGTGGGCGAGACGATGGTGTGCCACCAGACGTCGGTGGGGGTCTTGCCACGCGCTGCCTTTTTTGCGCCAACGAGGCCGGGAGCCATGTACGGGATGCGGTCGCTCTCGTTCAGGTTGAAGGTGTACTGTTTCGGGTCTTTGGTGTACCAGAGAATGTTGTCGTGCTTGGCAGGCCAGCGTTTGGTCGCGCGTGCGCCGTAGTCGTAGGCCCAGATGATCTCGTTCTGGAAGCACTCGCGCCCGAAGATCTCGTCGAGCATGATCTTGCAGTAGTGGACCTCGCGGTAGTCGATGTGGAAGAAGAGGGAACCGGTGGCGGAGAGGATGCGGTGGGCTTCGACCAGACGCGGCCGCAGGAAGCCCAGGAAGTCGTCGAAGCTGTCGCCGTAGCCTTGGCCGCCATTTTGCTGCTCGAGTACTTCGGTCCGGTAGCGGAAACCGCCGAATCCTACGCGGTCGCCCGCCTCGTCGCGGACGGTCTTCATCTGCGTGCGGGTCTGCCGTTTGCCTGTATTGAAAGGGGGATCGACGTAGATCAGATCTACGGATTGGGCGGCCATCGCCTGCAAAATGTTGAGATTGTCTCCGTGCACGATCCGGTTCATACCATCTTCTCCGCTCCTAACACTAACGTACCCTTGGTCTCTTCGGTTGGGACGTGTATCGTTCTTGTCGTATGGCTTGGCTGCATCGGCCAGGTTTTGAATATGTCTCCCAATCACCTCATCTACGCTATGCTGACCCACCGGGGCCGCGTCCGCCATGGTAACGAAGATACCTGCGCTGCGGCGCCTGAGATTGGGGCGTTCGTCGTCTGCGACGGCATGGGCGGAGCCGCAGCGGGAGAGGTCGCGAGTACTCTGGCCGCTGATACGTTTTTAGCCAATCTCAGGCCATCGGCCGGCGGCGGGGAAGAGGCGCAGAAGCCGCAGGCCCGTCTCAACGCAGCCATTCAGGCTGCGAATCACGCCGTCTACCAGCAGTCCCGCCAGTCGCGGCAGTACAACGGCATGGGAACGACGCTGGTCTCGATGCTGCATGCGCCTGTGGTCAACGGGGAAAATGGTAAGGCGAGCGCTGGCCGCCGCTCGGCGACCAATCATATCAACTCCCGCATCACCGATCCTCCAACGCTCTGGCTGGGCCACGTCGGCGATAGTCGCTGCTACCGGCAGAGGCGCGGCAAGCTTGAGCAACTCACCATTGATCACTCGCTGGTCGAAGAACAACTTCGCGCCGGACAGATCACCGTGGCCCAGGCGGCGAGATCGCCCATGCGCAACCTCATCACACGTGCGATCGGTTCGCAGCCCACGGTCGAGGCCGAGATTCAGAGCCACCGCCCGCAAGCGAACGACGTGTATATGCTCGCCTCGGACGGACTGACCCATGAGGTCAGCGATGAAGAGATCATGGAGATTCTGGCTGCGATCCCTAAGCCGCAAACCAAAGCCGCGCTCACGACGGCGTGTGAAGAGCTCATTACGGCCGCAAATCGCAGCGGTGGCCATGACAACATCACCGTGCTGTTGGTCGCCGTCGTCCCCTAAGCTCCCCGCCTGATCATACGACCCATAGTTCGCAGACCCGTCGCAAACTGCTACACTGCGAAGTCGTCTGAAACTCCTCTATGTCCGATTTGAAAAGCATTGCAATTCTCGGCGCCGGCACCATGGGCAACGGCATCGCGCACGTCTGCGCCCGCTCCGGCTTCAACGTCATCCTGTACGACCTGCAGCAACCGTTTCTGGATCGTGGGCTTGCTACTGTCGAAAAAAATCTTGCTCGCGAAGTTACGAAGAACAAGCTCAGCCAGCAGCAGGCCGACGAGGCGAGGGCGCGCATCACTCCTACTCTTGACCGCGAAGCGCTTGGCAGTTGCAGCTTCGCCATTGAGGCGGCGACCGAAAAGTTTGCGATCAAGTCCGAGATCTTCCGCGATCTCGACCGCATCCTTCCGGCCGACTCCATCCTTGCGACGAACACCAGCTCGATCTCGATCACGAAGCTCGCCGCTGTGACGAAGCGTCCTGAAAACGTGATCGGCATGCATTTTTTCAACCCGGTGCCTGTGATGCAGCTCGTCGAGGTTATTCGTGGCCTCGCAACTTCGCAGGCGACCTTCGACGCTGTTCACGCGCTCTCCAAACAGCTCGGCAAGACTCCGGTCGAGGTGAACGACGCCGCCGGATTTATCTCAAACCGAGTGCTGATGCCGCTGATCAATGAGGCGATCTACTCCGTGATGGAGGGCGTGGCCACCGCCGAAGCTGTCGATCAGGTCTTCGTGCTTGGCATGGCGCATCCCATGGGGCCGCTGACACTTGCCGACTTCATCGGTCTCGATGTCTGCGCTGACATCATGCGCGTCCTCGCCGATGGGCTAGGCAGTCCAAAGTACAACCCCTGCCCACTCCTTGTTCGCATGGTCGACGCCGGCTGGCTGGGGCGAAAATCGGGCCGTGGCTTCTACACCTACCCAACATCCTGACAGAACCCGGCTGAGCGCGGCTGACTTCACGGCTCTACACTAGTTACACCAATGAAGTTGTAGGATCCAATGGAACAGGAGAGACAATGCCGCAGGAGTTTTACTTCGAAGACTTTTACGTAGGCCAGAAGTTCCATTCGCTTGGCCAGGCCAAGGTGACTGCCGAAGAGATCAAAGAGTTCGGCAACAAGTACGACCCGCAGCCATTCCATCTCGACGAAGCTGCCGGCGAAAACTCTTTCTTCAAGGGCCTTGCCGCATCGGGCTGGCTCACCGCTGCCATCGTGATGCGTCTTCGCGTTCAGTCGATCACGGTCGCTGGCGGCATGATCGGCGCGGGCGTTGAAGAGATGCGCTGGACTGAGCCCGTTCGTCCCGGCGATTCGCTCCGCACCGAGATTGAGGTTGTCGGTGTCCGCCAATCAAACTCCCGCAAGGAGTACGGTGTGGTTCGCACCCGCACCCTCGCCTTCAACCAGCGCGACCAGGTGGTCATGCGCTCGACGGTCAACTTTCTCGCTCCCGTCAGACCAACTGCTTAGCAGGGCACGAAAGACTTCAATGACGACTGAAGATCTCGCTCTTCTCAAAGCCAGCATCGACCTCGTTGTTACGCTGGAGACTGTTGAGGGCGAGCGGTTCCTCGCTCAAATCCTCTTCGTCTTCGACGGCGAAGAGACCCCCGACGTCTTCTTCCTGAAGGTGGAGCCGGGTCCTTATGGCAATTTTGTCCCGATAGGAAGCGGCGGCCATTCGATGCTTCTTGCCGATATCGCTGCGGTTCATCGACTGGAGTCCTGAGGCCGTAGCCGGGCGAACCAATCTGGTTACATTGGCCACATACTCACAACGAATCGGCGTATCCTTACCGAATGATGCGTATGACAGTGCTCGCCTCCGGCTCCAAAGGCAATAGCACCGTCATCGCCAGCTCCCGGACGCGCGTCCTGGTCGATGCTGGTCTCTCCTGCCGCGAGCTGCTGAAGCGCATGGCCATCGCCGGAGAAGACCCTTCCGCACTCGATGCCATCCTGATCACGCATGAACATCAGGACCACGTGGCGGGCCTGGCTGTGCTTGCTCGCCGTCTGAAGATTCCTGTCTTCTTTACCGAGCCAACGCACCGCGCCTGGGTACGTATGTTGACCCCTCGCAGTACGATGACCTACGCCAAGTGGCTCGATCATGTCCAGCGCGAAAAGGAAGCTCGTGCTGCGACGATAGCTGCGAGCACTTCGACCGCTCGCCTTGCCGCCGAGTTGGCCGCGCAGTCCGAGGCGATTGCCAGCATCTCCGCCGAGGCTGCCGCGCTAAACCGCTCAGACGACCCAAACGCGCCTCTTGAGCTTCCAATCGATCCTGACGACGAAGAGCTCTGCGGCCCTGAAGTCGAGTCTGCTGCGACGCAAAAAAACGCCGCAAAGAGCGATCCCACTCAGCTGCCTGCCGTCGAGTACTTCCACTCCGGCACGCGGTTTTCTATCGGAGACATCGACATTACGCCCTTCACCATTCCGCACGACGCGGCGGATCCCTGTGGCTTCGTCTTCGAGTCTGAAGGCATTCGCATGGCGCTGGCAACGGACCTTGGCTATATGCCGCCGAACGTCAAATCCGCCCTGAAGCGCATCGATGTTTTGCTGCTCGAGTCTAATCACGACCTCGAGATGCTTCGTGACGGGCCGTATCCGTGGTCGGTCAAGCAACGCGTTCTGTCGCGAGTGGGTCACCTGTCGAATCATGCTACGGCGGAGTTTCTGCAGAAGGACTACGACGGTGGCGCCGCGTGGATCGTTCTCGGCCACCTGTCGGAGTCCAACAACGCTCCTGAGCTGGCCCGGCTGGCTGCGGAGCAGGCTTTGTGCGAACAGCCGACTCTGCTCGGTAACCGAATTCTTTTAGCGGGGCAGTCTGTCCCTCTTGACCCAATCTGCCTGTAACTCTTGTGTTACCAACGTTTATTAGGGGTGACTTTTACGGTTACTGTTCGATGAATCCTTTCTTTCCCTCCGTATGTCTAACGAGGTAGAATGGTGACTATAAAGTGATGAAAAAAACAGCGTTAGCATTCCCAATGAACCGAAGAACCCATGCCTCCGGCTGCATCGATCAGGTGGTGGGGGATATCCTCTCCGGCTGGCGCTATGACATCTCTGGTCTCTCCCCCGCCATGCGCACGGACTACGATCAGCATCTGTCCGACTGCACCCATTGCCGTCGCCGCCAACGTATTGCCCGCACCATCGACGTTCTCCTGATTAGCGTCAGCACGCTCTCCATTGTGGCCTTCCTGCTCGCAGCTGTCGTTATTCGCAGGGTTGAGCTTGCCACGCACATCAATACCGTCAGGGTCCATTTGAATCAGGCACATGCTGTCGCCGTCTCGCTTGAGGCTGTCGCGATTGCCGGCCTCATCTTTTCGACGTTGCTCTGGGTTCTGGTTGCCGTCGCGACTCCACTTCCCGGCTTTATCGGGGGCATCGTCCAGGAGCGGATTCCCGCAGATCTTCGCGACCGGTTCACCAAAAACGCTGCCTGAAGCTGGCCTGGTTGTTAGCAGCGGTAACCGGCTCGTCCTTTTAAATTGGCGTTAGCTTTCCGCCGCTGACGACAACTCGCCTCCCCCTACATTTGATAGCGTAGAGAAACCATGTCCCCCGCTCCCGAAGGCGAAGTCCTTCCTCCGCACACCGACGCGACGCCCGGCCACCCGATCCCCGACTACGAGCGTGAGGTGTCGCGCCCAAACTCGCGCGAACGCGGGTGGAACTTTCTTGCGACTCCTGGCACTTACATTCTGCTGGGAATCAACATCGCCGTTTTTTGCTACATGGTCTTTCGTGGGGTCTCACCCAGCAGCCCTACTTCGGGCCAACTGCTCTACTTCGGCGCTACCAACACTGAGTTCATTCTGCATGGCCAATGGTATCGCCTGCTCACGGCTACCTTCGTCCACGTTGGTCTGCTTCACATCGCGACCAACATGTGGTGCCTGTGGAACCTCGGTCTGCTGGGCGAACCGTTGCTGGGGCCCTTCGGCCTGATAGCCGTCTACGTAATCACCGGCGTGGCTGGTAATCTGCTGGGCCTGTTTTCCAACGTGGTGTTTCGGGACTACACCTCGGTCGGTGCAGGAGCCTCGGGTGCGGTCTTCGGCATCGCCGGAATCCTTATCGTTCTGCTGTCGAACAAAAAGCTCCCAATCCCGGCGTTCGAACTCAATCGCCTTCGCCGCTCCGTCATCCAGTTTGCAGTGTTGAATCTGATCATCGGCATTGGCGCTAACTTTACCAGCATCGTGCGTATCGACAACCACGCGCATATCGGCGGGTTTCTCAGCGGACTGGCGCTGGGTGTACCCCTGGTTCCACGAATGACCTCCGGTCGCACCCGCTACCTCGCGCGGCAGAAGATCACCTTCGCGGCCGCCGCATTTCTACTGTTCCTCTTCGCGTACTTCATCACCAAGCTTAGGTAGATCTGTTAAACGAGTAAGCGAGTTAGCAAGACAGCCAATTTTCGCTGAGTTGCTAACTCGCCTACTTTTTGCTGACTCGCCTCGAAGACGAGTCCGTCGACTCAGTGCGTAGCCTCAGAACGTTAGTTTGAGGGCAAGTTGGATTAGGCGCGGATTGTTGACGGTTGAGTTTACCGTACCGAAGAATGGCGAGACCGTGCCCGCGGCCGGTGAATTGAAGTTGATGTCGGCGATTGGCGATCCGTATTGCGGGTGATTGAACAGGTTGAAGAACTCAGCGCGGAAGTTCAAGCCCATCTCACGTGGCAAGCGAAACTGCTTGATGAGTGAGGCGTCAGAGTTGACGAAGTCGGGTCCCGTGGCGGGGACACGATTGGCGTTGCCGAGCTGGCCTGCAGGTGGCGGAGTGAAGCAAGCAGGGTTGATCCACTGGAAGTGGCTGTGACTTGCTGCGTGCGTATCGCAGCCGGCAACCTGGTCGGGCCGGTTGTAGTTGAAGCTGTTGCCGCCTTCATTGAAGGCAGAGCCCGACTGATTACTGCTGTCGATCAGCGGAACCGGGAACCCGGAAGAGATCCTTTCAATCAGCGTGACCTGCCAGTCGCCGAGGAGCGTGTCGGCCACAGGACCCCAGGTGCTGCCGAACGCTTTGCCCTTGCCGAACGGCAGATCATAAATGATGCTCGCAACGAAGCTGTGGTTCAGGTTGATCTGCGACAAGCCCCAGTCGAGATTTTCCCAGTTGGGCAGCGGGAAATACGGGGCGCTCAACAACGAGCCCAGGCCGTCGCTTAGACCATTGTCGTACGTGCGTGAGTAGGTGTAAGCGATCAGCGCGTAAAGACCGTGCTTGGGCGCCTTGGTCTCTGCTTTAATCTGCAGCGAGTTGTAGTGGGTCTTGCCTACATCGCCAAAGAGAATGATCGAATTAAAGTTCTCGGTGGGGTAGGGAAAGATGTAGGGTGCGCCGCCGGGCAGGCAGCCGATCTCATAGTTGGCTATTGTTCCGCAACCAGTAGGACTGTTGACGTTGATGGCATTGCCGCTTACCAGTATGTGTCCGGCGACCGCGCCAGCATAGCCAGCGGTGAGCAGAACATCGCCCGGCAGCTGGCGTTCCACGTTGACGTTATATTGATGAATCCTGCCTGGCTGGAAGTTGGGCGGTTGGTAGTAGAACGTACCTTCGAAATTGGCCACAGTCCCCGGCGTGGGCGGAATGGGAAAACCGCTCGTGAGGAAGAAGGGTTCCGAAGGCGTTCCGCCGTTAAGGGCGCAGAATGAAGTCGCAAAGGCGCAGCCAGCGCCGGCGAACTGATCCGTCTCGCCGAGGTTGGGTGGATTTTGCCACAGGCCCTGCGCGCCCTGGCTCCAGACCGAATCGTGATAGATGCCGAAGCCGCCGCGGAGCACTGTCTTGTCGCTGCCGAGAACCTTCCAGGCGAAGCCCAGACGAGGCTCGTATGCGCCGCCGAACCTATTGATGCCTGCCGATCGGCTGACTCCGTTCTGGCCTGCGATCTGGAGCTCTCTGGTCGAGGGGATGTAGTTCGCCAACCGGTCATGGACCTCGGTGATCGGACTGGTGATACCCCACGCGAGGCCTAGATTGAGGGTCAGCGACGGGATGATCCGCCAGTCATCCTCGACGAAGGGCCTTACGATGTTCCAGCGGCGGCCGGTGATTGCGCCATTGAAAGTCTGGTCGTGGATGGCGCCTCCGCTAATACCCAGCAGCAGGTCGGCCAGGGGATTGCCGGGAGCTGTACCTCCGCCGGTAAAGTTTCCAGTGACACCAGGGAGCAGAAAGCCGGATCCAAAAGCTTCTGTGCCCACATTCATCTGATTAATACGGAGATCAATACCGACGTGAATATCGTGTTTGCCGCGGATCAGGTCGAGATCGTCTTTGAAGGAGTAGATGTTGGTTCCGCCCTGAAAGGGGGAGTAGCCGCGGTCGCCGAGTGACCAATATCCACTGGTGGGTTCGATCGAAACTATACCTTGACTGTAGGACCCTCCGGGAAGAGGAGTACCGGTGGCCGAGCAGCCGGTATTGGCATTGGGAATGCCCAGGAGGGCCGATCCGCAGGTAAAGTTACCCTGTGAGTCAATGTAGTTGAAGATGCGGTCGTATCCGAAGGTGGCCTGGTTGAGTGTGTTGGCTGCGAATACGTGGCTCCAGCCGACGCCGGCATTGCGTGCATGGTTGATGAGGTTTTCATTACTGCCGAAGGCATTTTCTTCGGCAAGGCCGGGCGCGCCACCGGGCGCAAAAGAGAACGCCTGGTCGTAGCTGAATCGGCCAAACAGGTTGTCCTTGGATGTGAGCGTATGGTCCAGTCGAATGTCGAATTTGGTTTCGTTCAGGATGCGGACGGGCTCGTTGACATAGTTGTAACTCCCGCCGGAGGCGTTGGGCGTTGGGTAGATATTGAGCAGTCCCTGGCCAGCGCTGTTGATCAGGTTTTGAGGGATCTTGTTGCAGGGGGTTCCCTGTGCCTGGCTGCCGTCGGGGTTCGCAGGGATAGGATTGCCGGCGCCGTCGCATTGGAAGTAGACGTTCGGGTAGGTGGTCGGGCTGGTGGATGTGCCGGCCATATTAGGGTTGGCAATGGCAAAACCTGAGACCGGGTTACCGAAGGGGTCGGCCGAGAAATCGCCGTTGCGCATGGCCACTGAAGGAATCAGACCGGTGAAAGTGATTCCTTGACGCTGATACTTCTGCTCACCATCCACGAAGAAGAACGTTTTGTTGTGGAGGATGGGCCCCCCGATGGAGCCTCCAAATTGGTTCAGATTGAACTTCGGGGTCGTAGTGTCAAAGTCGCCCTTCGCGTCGAAGGCGGTGTTGCGGACGAACTCGAAGAGGGATCCGTGGAAGTTATTTGTACCCGACTTGGTTGTGACCAGCACGGTGGGGCCGGCGCGGGTGCCGTACTCCGCGGAATAGGTGGAGGTAAGCACCTTGAACTCCGCTATATCGTCGATGGAAGTTAAGACGCCATAACCGCCCGCCGTCAGTTCGTTATTATCGACTCCATCGAGGAGCCAATCGGTGCTATTGGGCCGGGAACCGCCAACGGACAGAGAGAATCCACCGCGCGCGGCCACCTCGCTGTCGGCGCTGGCGTTGAAAAAGCTACCAGAGTTGGTCTCTGCCGTGGCACCTGCGGTGAGCGTGGCGAGTTGAACGAAGTCGCGACCGTTCAAGGGAAGCTGCGACACCTGCTGCGAGGTGATGACCTGGCCAAGAGAAGCGTTCGTCGTCTCGGTAGTTACGGCGTCACCGGAGACCGTCACGGTAGAGACTACGGTTGCAGGAACGATGGAAAAATCAAGTTCGCGGGCTTCGTCGACCTGGAGACGGAGATCTTTCGCTTCGGTGCTTTGAAAGCCGGTGAAGTCGACACGCACGGTGTAACTGCCGACAGGGAGCAGAGGAACGATATAGTGGCCGACGCTATCCGTCTTGGCTTCGCGAGTCAGGCCGGTGCCCTCTGCGGTGACCGTGATCGTAGCCTCCGCTATGGCCGATCCGGATTTATCGTGGACATTCCCGGAAAAACTACCGGTAGCCTGGCCGTAGATGGCAGGACAGAGGGCAAACACGAGAGCAAAGGCGACAACAAAAAATGAGGTTTTGAGCGAAATCATATTCGTCAAACCTTCTATAAAGTTCGGACACTGGCCGTTCCTGATTATGCGTTTCATCACAACCCCTTTCATAACTTCGGCTAAAGGTGGTTCTTGCGTGTAGAGGAAGATTGCAGCTTATAGAGCGGGGCATTACTAAGACAACGAAATTCGATAAAGAACCGGACGATTTTGAATAGGCCGTCCCGCTCCTCGCAAATAACGAGAAGTTGTGACCTAATCGGAAACAAGTGAGTCCCGAAGCCCGCGTAACGCGATGATTTTACAAACTTTAGAAAAATTGAGGTACATCTACGCTACAACGAAAATTTCTGATGTCAATCTAAAACAACATTAAGAGAGCCATCAAAAAGGTAATCGATCCATCGAACGTGACGTCTGCATGCTCTCACTCTCGGAATACGGGTGCATACGTTGAGCGACAGAGCTGAGTTCGCAGGAATCGCGGATTTTTTTCTGAATGCAGCACGCGATTCTCGACGCTGGCATGACAAGGTTTTTCGCCGGTCAGGAGTACAGAGCTCTATCGCGGACGGCCTTATTCGCCCTTGGCCCAGAACTCTTCGAGCACACGCGCACTTTCTTCGAGCAGCGCCTGCGCCTCGACATCAAATGCGTTGAGATGTTCGCTCTCCACGTCCAGCGTGCCGATCACGCGATCGCCATGACCGAGAATCGGAACGATAATCTCCGCCCGGGTACTGTCGAACGTAGTCATGTAGCCTGAGTCATCGGCCACATTCCCGACGTTGATGGTTCTTCTTCCAGCAATCGCCCTCGAAGTGAGACCCTGCGTAATCGGAAACGCCGGATGAGACGGGGCCGAGTATCCACTCCACGCAATATTGACTACCAGCCCGCGCTGAAAGTCGACATCGTAGATCCCCACCCAGCGCCAGGAACCTTCCTTACGAATCGCATCCACGATTTTTTTCGCTTTGACCGCGCGGTCTGAGTTTTCGGCGGTAATGTTCCTGAGCGTATCCAGCAGTTCGCTATCCGGCACCAGTCGATCCTCCGGTCTCGTCAGGGAAGAGGGTTGTGTCTCACGGCAAAATGTAAGGAAGGGAAGTTCGGTTAGCTGAGCGTCGTCTGGGCGAACTTCCGCACCATGGCCAGCAGCAGTCTTCGGTCGCTCTCCGATAGATGGGCTGAATAGCGCTGCACCTGCGTCAAAAACCGAATCTCGTCCTCGCCCAGGTTCAGCCCCGACATCTCCTTGGCCATCGCCTCCTCGGCGAAGAACTCCGAGAGCTGCAGGTCCAGAGCCCGCGCAATCTTCTGCAGCGTCTCCAGCGATGGCACGGTGTGGCCGTTCTCCACTCGCGAGAGGTAACAGCGCAGAAGTCCGGTGCGCTTCTCGATGTCGCCCTGCGACATGCCCTTTTGCAGCCGGTATCCGCGAATTGTCGTACCGATATTCATCGAGATCGAAAGAGCCTCAATCGACTCGTTCGCCACATCAACAGGGATAGTTTGCATGTCAGCCATTAGCCACAAAGTAAACACCCGCAACGACTTGGTCAATGACTATCTTAGGGGACCGTGTGAATCCTGAACCATCCCAGGTTCATGCAGAGGGAGTTACCGACCAAACCCTGAAGCCTTACTTGAACCCTGCGCAGATCCGGAACCGAGCCAATCATTAGCGGATCAATTACTAACGCCGAAGCCATCCCGGGTCATACCCCAACCCACCGGTAGACGCTGCACAAATCCTCCGGTGAGGCCACGTGGTCGGCGGCCGTATCTTCCTCAGACATTTCCACAGTCCCGGTCCACAGAAGCTTGAAACCTGCATGGGCGTCGAATACCTCGCCTGCCTCCGGGTTGAAGTAGATCACGTCCAGCAGACCCGGCCGGCCTGCAAATTCGCTCTCGAGCCGCTCAATCAACCGCTTCACCACCGGCGTCGCAAACGGGTTGAAGAGATAGAGCAGGCAAGGTCCGTCGGGAAACGAAAACTCCGTCGCATCCTGACAAAGAATCTGCACCGGACACACCGCTCGTCCTGCGCCGGTCCACACTGTGAGATTCTCCTCGGCGGTTTTGGCGAGCGCTGCGTTCAGTTCCACGCCGATCGCCTGCCGAAACTGAAACTCCGAGGCCATCATGACCGCACGCCCCTTCCCGCAACCCAGATCGACAAAATTGTACTGAGTGATCGCTGCATGGCCTGAATCCGCGATCCAGTCCTCCATCACCCGCCGAAACCGCGACGGAGCCATCCCGTAGTACGCGGTGTTGAACACATCGTTTTTATGTCCCGTGAGCAGGTCGCCGCCACCGATCAGCCCGCTCGTATCGACGCCGTAGCGCTGGTCGAACGGATGCAGGAGCGGCTTCTTCTCGCCTGGGACCTTATCCTGTTGATGCAGCCGCCCCAGCGCCGTGCGCATCGTTCCACGCACCCCACGCTGAGCCAGCGACCATCGCAGCTTTGACCATGCCGTGTTGAGTCTCGTCATTGCGTTATCTGGTCTGCGTCAGGAACGAAATTCATCCCATCGCAGAAACTCAATGCAACTCCCACCGTAGTGCAGGATCGACAAGCGTCTGCAGCAGAAAGTTATTTTTTGGCGGTGACCAGTGGGCCAACCGGCGCAGCAGCGAGACAAATAGCGATCGTTGCGCCACCACAATATCGACTGCTTTCTCAGAGATAAATGCATTCCGCATCGAGTGGGGTGTCCCGCCCTCGAAGAACAGTCTGTCCGTTCCGATCTCAATCTCATGTTCGATGAGGTAGGCACGAATCACCGTTCCTACAGAGTACCTCTCGAGACCACCACGGTTCATCTGCCAGTCAATCTCGGAGACGCCATGATGTCTTCTGCCGCCGAGCAGACTCATCCACTGGCCGTCCGGCGTCTTCACTCCGACGCAAAACAGCCCGTCCAACTCCTTCATCGTGCGGTATCGCCTCTCGAGAACGACCTCGGAGACAGGATGTGTCGAGGCTGCATTCAATTCGATCAGCTGAGCCTTGTTCAGCACACTCTTCACATCGCCCTCGAAGGTGCATCCCAACTCCGCTTCGGCCTTGCGGCGGTAGTACCTCAGATTGCGCCGCGTGTGCTTGCCCATCGCTGCCAGGGTCTCATCGGCGGTCTTCTCCAGCACAATGGTTGCCCCAACTTCGCGTGTCTGTGTCGTCCACAGGCGCTTTTTATCTCCTGGAACCGAGCCGTCGAAGCACTCTGACCATTTTTCGTTGCCTTCGCCTGAGTAGCTGAGCATCACAACCTGCGCGCTATGCGCCATCAGGTAGCGACCCACACTTGCCGAGATCTTCGTCCGTTCGGCAGGTGGTGCAATCACAGCTCTACTGCCATTGAAGTCGCTTGTAGTGAAGACTCGCGACGGCATCCCGAGCACCTTGTACTCATAGACCAGAACCGCGCCCTTCAAATCTCCGGCCCGCAGTTCGGTCAGGTTTAAATTCGAGCGCTTCGCTACCAGCACGAGATAGGGGATCTTCTTCAGGTTGTCAGGCCCGGTAAGGAAGTATTCGAGGTAATCCATTGCCCCGGTCTGTTCGCAGAGAGAACTCAGACGCACCAACACAGGCTGAATCCGCAGAATCGCTGCTCGTCCGCGCAGAACGAAAAAGTGCGCCGTGTCCAGATCGTTCCCCAGTAAGTCCTTCACTTCATGACTGGTCGAAAGCATAGTGAACCGAAGATCGCTGAAAATGATGCGGGTGTTTTTACTGTGCTGTTTCTTGTGATGCATCTCGCCAGCTCTTTGGCCGGTATGGGGTAAAAGAAAATAAATAACCTTTGTTAGATGAGTTACGTGGCGGCTAGAAAGCACACGCCAAATCCATTAATCCGAATCTTTCCAGTTCAACGATTGCTGCAATGTTTCTGGAGCGGATTTTTCAATTTCTACCCCCTGTGTTCTACAAGAAGTAATCCAGAAATAGCTCTGAAGCAGCGCAAAAGATAGACCGAGATACAAAACTCAAGCCATAAATCGAAGTGCTAGAAAGACTTTACAGCAACTGAAGCGCGAGACATAAAATTAAGTTCCTCCAACTGGTAACCGTTCAACAGTTACCCCATGTACATGCCGCCGTTCACGTCCAGTGTGTGGCCGGTGATGTAGCCAGCCTCCTCCGATGCGAGAAACGCAACCGCGTGCGCGACCTCGACATCGGTCCCAACCCGACCCAGCGGAATGAACTGCGCGTTCATTGCCTTTTGATCTGCGGTCAGCACCTCTGTCATCGCCGTCTCGATAAATCCAGGCGCCACCGCATTTACCGTGATCGTCCGGCTTGCCAGCTCCCGGGCCAGCGATTTGGTCAACCCAATCAGCCCTGCCTTCGAAGCCGCATAGTTCGCCTGGCCAGCCTGCCCGGTCTCCCCCACAACAGAGGTCACATTGATGATGCGTCCCCACCGGCCCTTCACCATCTGCGACATCACCGCCTGCGTCATCAGAAATGCGCCCGTCAGGTTCGTCGTCAGAACATCGTCCCAATCCTTCCGCTTCATCCGCAGCGACAGAATGTCCCGCGTGATCCCTGCGTTGTTCACCAGGATATTCACTGCGCCGAAGTGCGCAATCACAGCTTTGGCACACTCCTTGATCGACTCTTCGTTCGCGACATCAAGCGCAAACGCATGTGCCTTTCCGCCCGCAGCCGTGATCTCCGCGGCAACCCCAGCCAGCTTGTCGAGATTTCTCGCCGCCAGTGCCACCGTCGCTCCGGCCCGTGCCAACTCCAGCGCACATGCGCGACCAATTCCCTGAGACGCCCCGGTAACCAATGCAATACGACCAGCGTTAATGCTCATGAACCCCCTCGAACCAAACTCACTCATTATACGAACCGAAGCTGTGAACTCCGCGAGCCAGGCTAGCGGTCTTCCCGCAGCGACCAGATATACACATTCAGCTCCCGCGCGAAATGCAGTACAGGGGCGCGATTCGGTAGCGCAATCCCATGTGCCGCAGGCAATTCATTCACGCGGATCTCCGCTTCAGCCCGCTCCAGCGGCCACGGAAGGTGATGAATGTGTCCCACCAGCATCTTCCCTCCGTACGGAGTAAACAGACAGTATCGCTCCGTCAAAAAATACTCCAGTGTGCCGTCGACACTAGGCCCCGCAACCTCGCCCAATCCGCGATAGTTCGCTTCAAACCGAACGCTGTCCCTCGTCATCAGCCTTCTGCTCCTATACTCAATCGCTCCATCCGCCGAGATCTCTCGCTGCATGCTGGCCGGAAAATATGGCAGATGAAACAGCGCCCGCGCACCCGCAACCGCACTCGCTGCATCGAGCGAAAAAAAGTACACCCCGCGCAACCCAGTAACCCGCGATTGCACATACGTCCGCAGATTCAACTCGCAAAACTTCCCCGTGCTCGGGACCGTAACGCATCTCTCACCTAAAGTCCGGGTACGTACGCGATCCATCCAGAACGGCACCACACCCGCCCACGCCCATCCGTCGAAGCTGTCCACTTCAAGCCCCGGTGGAATCAGACGCGCCATCGCCCCCACAGCAATCGGCCAGTGCGCAAACAGCAATTCATTCCATCGCTGTGCCATCCTCCACTGTCCGGCAGGAAGCAGATAAGGTCGGTGCTCGATGGCGCTCAAAACATCCATTCCCTCAGCATAGTCGCGACCAAATCACTCTTCGGGAATCCACTTCGACAGGATCAAGTATTCTGAGCATCACCATGCCCGACAGCCAGAAAAGCTCCCTCCTCCCTCCTCCCGCCACCGAGACCGACGTCTACGCCATACACGGCGCCGACCCCGAAGTCCTTGCCTACGCCATGGCCAAGTACTCCCGCTCCGCACTCACCATGAAGGAATCGCTCGCGGAAATCAGCTCCCAGCGCGCGGAGCAGTTCCTCAACACCTTCTACTTCGCCTACGGCCATCGCTCTATCGCCGACCTCGCCCACATCCCCTTCGCCATCGAGCGTCTCTCTCTCCTGGCGGCCATCGAACTCGTCGACGAGCAGCGCTGGGACGGCCAGGAGCGCTCCACGCGCTACCAAAACTTCCGCCTCTCGGGCTGGTTCACGCCAGAGCTCGGCTCCGAAACACCCACATTCACCGCCGCCGTCGGGCGCCTCTTTACCACCTACGACAAGATCAGCGCCGGCATGCTCACCGCACTCAAGGCGGCCATCCCGCAGCCCGAATCGATGAAGCCCGACGCCTACGAGCGCACCCTCAAGGCTCGCGCCTTCGACGTCGCCCGCTACCTTCTGCCTCTCGCGACGAACACGTCTCTCGGACAAATCGTCAACGCCCGCACCCTCGAAACGCAGGTCTCTCGTCTGCTCACCAGCGACTTCGCCGAGGTGCGCCAACTCGGCGAAAAACTTCGCACCGCCGCATCCGAGCCCGCATGGAATGTCCATCAGGGAGCCGGCGAGGTTCTCTGCGAAGAGATCACCTCTCTCGACGCCGATTGCGGCCGGCGCGCTCACGAAGCTTTCCTGCGCCCCGTCAAGACCGCGCCCACGCTGGTCAAATACGCTGCCTCCAATGATTATCAGCACCAAACCCGGAACGAATTAATCCACGCGGCACGCGTTCTGATGGGCACCCAGCCCATCGCACCTTCGCCCGTAGTCGATCTTCTCGACGGTGACGAGCCTCTCGAGGTCGAGCTCGCCACCTCGCTCCTCTACCCGCACTGTCACTACCCCTACCGCCAGATCCGGCACAATGTTGCCGCCCTCAGCGCCAATCAACGCGGCGAGATCGTCTCGCTCGGCACCAAACATCGCGGCCGTCACGACGAGCTCCTCCGCAGCTTCTCCTCCGGCCACAGCCTTCGCTTCGACATCCTCATGGACATCGGCGGCTTCCGCGACATGCACCGTCATCGCCGCTGCGTCCAACTGCTCCAGCCTTACGCGGACCTTCATGGCTACGACGAGCCCATCTGCCCCGGCCAGCCAACTCTCGCCGAAGCAGGCCTCGCCACCGTCTACAGCGAAGCTCTCGCCTCCATCTACGCCACCTACCGCACCTTGCGCGACAGCGCTGTTCCCGAGGCCGCGCAATCCGCGCAGTATCTGCTCCCACTGGCAACTCGGTGCCGCTCTCTCTTCAAGATGGACTTCGCCGAAGCCCTCTACATCTCCGAACTCCGCTCAGGCGTCGCCGGCCACTTCAGCTACCGCCGCGTAGCCTGGGAGATGTACAAGGCCGTAGCGAAAAAACATCCATCGCTTGCTCAATACTTCCGCATCGAAGACGTCAACGAACCGATAGATCTGCTCCGCCGATAATGTAACTCGAACCAGCACATACAAAAACACCCCGTTGCGAAATAACGAATCGCAACGGGGCGTTTTTTAGATGATGCTTTTAAATTTAGTGAACGGTTGAAGCGACAATGGCGGTAGCGATTACGCCCGTAGCCGCTGCAGCGAGAACATAATTACCATCTACCCGGCGCCACTCATAGCCACGTGGCGGTGCCTGCAGATGATAGTGACGATAGTCGACTTTTTCGCCTCTGTCCCAATCCTCGTGACGAATCTGGGCACCTTTCTTCCATTCGTCATGACGAACATAGTGATCTTCAGCGAATGCGAGGCCGGCACTAAGAGTTGCGGCCAAAGTTGAGAAAGCTAAAGCTTTGCGAAGTAGTCTCATACACGCTCCTGAATAAATACGATTCGCATAAAACAAGCCACGTTGCTTGCTAGCCCATACCTAAAGTCCCCGCAAGATTCAGCTCAAAAATATTCATAACGAATGCAACCTCTGTCATGTCGAGGACGTCGTGTACGTCGATAGTTGTACGGAAGAACCGTCGACTGTCCGGCTATTCTTTTTTCGGAAAGTAGAATGTTGCTGAATCGCTTTTGAACACAATGCAGAGGTCTGTTCAATGAGAAAGTTTGTGCTTGAATCATGCAGCCGCATGACGATAGCTACATGGACTAATTGGGTCCAACCCATATCCTTCGTGGCCTACTCCAACGTGGAAACCCATTCCATTCCAACTTCAAACCTTGTCAGTCGATTCGGTTGTGCGTGTTCTTGAACCTGTCTTCGATGATGGAGAGATCCAAAGCTACTCAGAGACTTCTACTCAGCTTTTTTGAACCCGGATGAACAATAGTTTATTCGCCTTTTATTTGCTTTTCCCGTTTTGAATGCTAGAATCCCAAATTGAACCATCAACCTCCCTTTTACCCACCCTCAGGAGTGAAATATCGTGGCAGATGACCGCAGCAAAGCAATAGAACTGGCCCTTTCCGGGCTGGAAAAGCAGTTTGGCAAAGGTTCCATCATGCGGCTCGGCTCGAAAGATGTCGTGCCGATCTCGGTCATCTCTACCGGTTCCATCTCCTTCGACGCGGCCCTCGGCGTAGGCGGCGTCCCACGTGGACGCGTCATCGAAATCTTTGGCCCTGAGTCCTCGGGCAAAACTACCATCACTCTCCAGATCATTGCTGAGGCTCAAAAGTCCGGCGGCCTTGCAGCCTTCGTTGACGCCGAACACGCGCTCGACCCCGCATACGCAGCAAAGCTCGGCGTAGACATTGACAACCTCCTCGTCAGCCAGCCCGACTACGGCGAGCAGGCCCTCGAGATCGTTGAAGCTCTCGTTCGCTCAAACGCAATCGACGTTCTCGTGGTTGACTCGGTCGCCGCGCTCGTCCCCAAGGCTGAACTCGACGGCGAGATGGGCGACTCCCACATGGGCCTCCAGGCACGTTTGATGAGTCAGGCACTTCGGAAACTCACTGGAACTGTCTCCAAGTCGCGCACCTGCCTCATCTTTATCAATCAGATCCGCGAGAAGATCGGCGTCATGTTCGGCAACCCCGAGACCACCACCGGCGGAAAGGCGCTCAAGTTCTACTCGTCCGTCCGCATCGACATTCGCCGCATAGGCGCAGTCAAGGACGGCGACTCGGTCGTCGGCTCCCGCACCAAGGTCAAGGTCGTCAAGAACAAGGTCGCAGCACCCTTCCGCGACGCCGAGTTCGACATTCTCTACGGCGAAGGCATCTCCCGCGAGGGTGACGTGCTCGACCTCGCCGTACTCCACAACATCGTCGACAAGAGCGGAGCCTGGTACAGCTATCAGGGCGAGCGTATCGGTCAGGGCCGCGAAAACGTCCGCGCCTTCCTCAAGGACAATAAGGACATCTTCGCCCGCGTCGACGCCGAACTGCGAAAGAAGCTCGGAATCTCGGGCGTAGCCTCTGCCGACGTCCCACCGGTGCCTGCCGACGGGCCCGTTCAGGCCAAGGAAGCCGTCCGTGCCAAGAAGTAGTCAGGCAAAAACTACGGAATCACTTACAAGAAAACGCCGGCGACCCTATCGCCGGCGTTTTTCCGTTGACAAATTGCCGGTAAAAAACAGTGTCAAGTCTCAGTCGTCACTAAATGGTTGTAAACAAACCAGATATGCGTGGCGTATTAGTTATGCGGAACGACATATACTGGAAGCAGAGTCAAAAACGCCCCGATTTATCGGGGCGTCTTTGTTTTAAATATTTTGGGCGATAAACGCCAGCAGACGACCATAACTTCTTTGCTTGGACGAATTTGACGCAAGCCTTTTAGAATGAAGATTTTGCAGGGGGTAAAATCTGCAAGTTGCTCATGGTAAATGCCTTAGATAGGATGACCTGGGGGGGTACCCCCAGGAAGAAAGGGCGCCTGGAGGAGTCTTACTCCAACCCTTCGCCGCCGCCCGGACCACCTGGAGGAGGCGGTGCACCTGGACCACCGGGACCATTACTGCCACCCTCCATCCTCATGCGGCGATGTTCGCGCTGCTCGGCCTGCAGCTTGGTCCACTGGTCAGGCGTCAGCACATTGCGAATGCCAAGCAACATTTTGGCGTTCGCCTTCTCAAGCTGTGCACGAGCCTGCGCCGCCTGATCGATCTGCGCGAGGATCTTGTTCGTATCCGGAGGGTTCGCTGCCAGCATCGGTTCCATCAGAACCTCCTGCTTCTCGACGTTAGCTCTCAGATCAATCAACTGCAGCCTGCTCTGCTGCAGGATGTCATCCATCTTCTTCTGCTGGTCGGGCGTAAGGCCCAGCTTCTGGATCAGGTCGGCGTTGTGCCACCAGATTCCCGGAGGTCCGATGCGAAGACCACCCCGCATCCCTTCGCCGCCTCCCCAGCCGCCGCGGCTGCGATCCATCCCTCCACCTGGCTGTGGAGGCCCTCCTGCGGGTGGCTGTGCCGGCAACAAAGTTGCAGAAAGTGTTGCGAATAAGACAATCGAAAGTACAGGTTTCAAGCGCATATCAGTTTGTCCTTTGGTCTGAAGTAGAAGCCGTCGAAGTAGTCTCGTCGGTCGGGTCGGCCAGCGGCTGCATCGGCGAAGGCACATCGGCAGAAACCCTCTGGTCGATATCGGAGAGCAAAGCTTCATCCGACTCAGCGGTCTGAACCGCCACAGCAGCCGTCTTGGCCGCTTCGCGAGCGACAGATTGCCGGTGCAACGTGATGGGAAAGAGAGCAGCGACGAAGATTACCGCCGCTGCAGCCCAGTAAAGTGGCTGCGAGAGCATGCTGTGCGGAGGCGCAATCGACGATCGCTGGGCGTAGCTATGTGCGAACTGCTGCCGGGAATAAGCGACCGAGGCATCACGGAAGTGCGAGAGCGAATCGCGCAGGCTCTTTAGTTCTGCTGAGCAAATCAGGCAAGCCTGAAGATGCTGTTCGACAACATCGGTGTCGCGATCGCCGACAGACTGTTGGGACGAGTTGGCGAGAAGAACATCGCAGAGTTGCTCGTGAGTAAGGTGGAGGTTCATAGAGAGTCCTTGAGAGTAGCGTTATAGCGAGCCCGAATGGTCGCGAGGGCGCGGTAAAGATGTGTCTTGACGGTGCTGATCGGTAAACCTGTGATGCTGGCGATCTCAGAGAGCTCAAGCTCCTCCAGAAACCGGAGAAGGAAGATGCTTCGCTGACGCTCCGAGAGCTGCGCAACACTCTCCCACACCAGGGCCATTTGCTCGCTGGCGATCAGGCGCGACTCAAGCGAACTGTCACGATGCGGAACATGGGCTGAGATATCGGATACATCGACGGCGGTATCCGAAACCTTCTTCCAGAATTTGAATCGGTCGGTACGGGTGTGATCGCGTACAAGGTTTAACGCGATTCGCATCAGCCATGTCGATACCGAACAGTCGCCCCGGAAGCTGTTGCGTGCTGACCAGGCCCGGACAAACGTGTCCTGGGTCAGTGTCTGAGCTACATCGCGATCCCTGATCGAGACCAGGTGGAATCTGAAGATTCGTTGTTCATAGGTAGCGACGATCGAATCCATATCGTCGAGCGGCGTAGCCGGCGCCTGCGGCACCACGAGCGCTTGCCGGTCGGTGGAGAGAGTGTCGGAGCTGAGAGCTTGTGATGACATGGAGGAACCGTGGTCGTGTTGCCGCCGAATGTTTTGGCTATTGGAAGAGACGCCTGAGGGTACCCGCAAGACTACAGAAAAGCGTGGATTTATTTTTTATCGAGAAAGCGAGGTATGCTGCTCATGCATGCATACAGTGAAAGCGATTTACCCCGGGACCTTCGATCCACTGACCAACGGGCACCTCGACCTGATCGCCCGAGGATCGAAGATTGTGGACCAGTTAGTGGTCGCGATTCTACGCAACTCCGAAAAAGGGACGCCCTTGTTCACCGTTCCAGAGCGCGAAGAGATGATAGCTGAGGCGACCCGCAGTTTTGGCAACGTCTCAGTCACGACATTCAACGGTCTTCTGGTCGATTTCGCCCGGCAACAGGGTGCGAAGGCAGTCCTTCGAGGCATTCGAGCCATCAGTGACTACGAGTATGAGTTCCAGATGGCGATGATGAACCGGAAGCTCGATCCTGAGCTCGAAACGCTATTCATGATGCCTGCGGAAAAGTACACTTACGTCAGTTCAAGGCTCATTAAGGGCGTCTTTCAACTTGGCGGCGACGTCAGCGCTCTTGTGCCACCGCTAGTCGTCGAGCGCCTTAAGGCCAAGGTTCCAAATCGGCTCTAAAGGCATGAGAAGACTTGCTCCCTTTATCTCGTGGGCTAAATCTGCCAAACTAGAGATATGACCACCGCGACAGCCACAAAGATATTTGCCGACCGCATCGGGCGGATCGAAGTTTCCGCAACCATGGCGATCACAGCCGCAGCGTTGAAACTCAAGTCGGAAGGCGTGAATCTCGCAGACTTCGGTGCCGGAGAACCTCACTTCTCTACCCCTCGTCACATCAAGGACGCAGCCATCGAGGCGATCGAGAAGAACTTTACTCGCTACACGAATGTGGCTGGCGTTCCCGAGGTACGCAAGGCAGTCGTAGATCGGCATGCCTGCGACTTCGGTTCCAACTACTCACCTGATGAATGCGTCTTCACCACCGGTGGCAAGCTGGCCCTCTTCAATGCCATCCAGGTTTTGGTTGACCACGGCGACGAGGTCATTCTTCCCGTTCCTTACTGGGTCTCTTTCAAAGACATCATCCAATACGCTGGTGGCAAGGTCGTTTTGGTCGAGAGCAAAGAGGAAGAGAATTTTCGCATCACAGCGAAGATGATTGAAGCTGCGATCACGCCGAAGACCAAGGCGATTATCCTCAATACCCCATCGAACCCTTCTGGTGCTGTGGTCGCTCCTGAGGATCTCGAAGCTATCGTCCGCCTGGCTCATAAGCATGGCATATATGTTTTGCTCGACGAGTGCTACGTCTACCTGACATTCACGGGCGATGTTGTCAGCGGCGGCTCGTTCACCGACTGCAAAGAGCATATCGTTGTACTAGGTTCACTTTCGAAGACCTATGCGATGACGGGTTGGAGAGCGGGTTTTGCGCTTGGTCCAAAACCGATTATCGCGGCTATGAGCAAACTTCAGTCGCAGAGTACTTCAAATACCGCCAGCATGGTGCAGCGAGCGTCAATTGCCGCGCTTACGGGGTCACAGGAATGTATCACGGAGATGCGCGCCGACTACATCAAACTCCGCGATCAGACTCTGGCAGGCTTCAAGACTATTCCGGGTTTAACTTGCACTGTGCCTCAGGGAGCCTTCTACGTGTATCCCAATGTCAGCAAGTTCCTTGGTAAGGTCGGTATCGAGTCGACATCGGATCTGGCGGCGAAGCTGTTGAGCGAGGCTCATGTTGTTGTCGTACCTGGGGAGGCTTTTGGCACCTCGGAACATATTCGGCTCTCCTACGCCGTTTCGCACGATGTTGTGAATGAAGGCGTGAAGCGAATGCGGGACTACTTCGCAACGTTGAGTTAGCTGTTGATCTTACGTCTGGACCGCACTGCTGCTTAGTGCGGTCTTTTCACTAAGACGGAGGCTTATGCCCATTGAAGGCAGTAAGACGGAGCTGAAGTTCGCTCCGGTAATTCTTGCAGGCGGCAGCGGAACACGGTTCTGGCCTCGTAGCCGAAAGGCGCGAGCGAAGCAGGTGTTGGCTCTGGATGGAGAGCGCACCATGATTCAGCAGACGGTTGAGCGTCTGACTCCGGTGGTTGATCCTGCCGAAGTGTGGGTGATTACGAATAGCCTTCTTGATGACCTTATCGCCGAGCAGCTTCCGGAAGTGCCTCGCAAACATATCCTTAGCGAACCTGCGGCCAGAAATACAGCGCCTGCGTGCGCTCTGGCTGCGTTCCTGCTGGAACCGAGTTCTCCAGAGACAGTGATTGGGATCTTTCCATCCGATCATGTGGTGAAGAATGTGGCTCGCTTTGCTGAGGTGATTCGCGCTGGGATTGCTCTCGCTGCGAGTGGAGAGAAGATCGTTGTTCTGGGTGTTCCTCCTACGCGTGCTGAGACTGGCTATGGTTACATCGAACTGGGCGAGGTTGTTGAGAAGTCGCAGGTTCCATATCCCGAAGTCGCGGTTCGGCGGGTGAAGAGGTTTACCGAGAAGCCCAACCTTGAGGTTGCGGAGGAGTTTGTTGCCTCGGGGAACTACGCTTGGAACGGAGGGATCTTTCTCTGGAGTGCGCGGACCTTGGCGAATGCGATTCGCGAACATTGTCCTGCGATGGCTCCGCTGCTGGAGCGGATTGCTGCGGCTTATCGCGTGTCCGAGGAGGAGTTCGAGCGTGTCTTCGCTGAGGCTTATCCGCAGTGCGAGAACATAAGCATCGACTATGCGGTGCTTGAGCCGCGGTCGGCTAAGGGCGAAGCAGGCGCTGAGATCTACAGTCTTCCAGGCGACTTCGAGTGGAACGATCTGGGTTGCTGGTCGGCGCTGCATGAGCATGCAGCTGGTTGTCCGCCGGAGAATGTTTCGCTGGTGAATGTGTTCGAAGGTGAAGATCCGCTTTGCATCTCGATCGACTCGAGTGGGAACTACATTCATGCTCCAGGTAAGGTGATTGCGCTGGTTGGTGTGACAAATCTTGTTGTGGTTCAGACGAAAGATGCCTTGTTGATTACGACTCGTGAACGATCACAGGATGTTGGCAAGGTCGTTGCGGAGTTGAAGAGTGCCGGGCGGGAAGATCTCATCTAGCACTGATCTCTCATCTGCGGTCGTGGCATCAATTCATTCAGGAAAATTGAACAAACTATGGCGGAGACAGTTGTAAAGTTTGGTACTGACGGCTGGCGGGGCATAATCGCGGATGACTTCACGTATGCGAATGTGCGGGTCGCGGCGGCGGCGATTGCGAACTATGTTTTAGCGAAGGAAGATGCGGGGGCCGGGGTGTGTATCGCTTACGATACGCGGTTCGGTTCGCACTCTTTCGCGAAGGTTGTTGCCGAAGTGCTGGCCGGGGCGGGTATCCCGGTGGCTATGGCGGCGGAGATTACACCGACACCGGCGCTTTCTTATGCGGTGCGCGAGCGTAAGGCTGCTGGCGGCGTGATGATCACCTCGAGCCATAATCCGGCCGAGTGGAACGGCGTGAAGTACAAGGCCATTTATGGCGGCTCGGGCAAGCCTTCGATCATGTCGGCGATCGAGAGTTATCTGGACAAGCCGTTGGTGAAGGCCGCGAAGCCTGCGTCGATTGAGACGGCCGATTTCAACACGGATTACGTTGCTGCGATTGCGCGGTTTGTCGATCTCGATGCGATTCGTTCCTCCGGATACAAGTTTTTGATCGATTGCATGTATGGCGCGGGCCGTGGAGTGGTTGCGGGAATCTTTTCGCGTGCGGGTGTCCCATTCGTCGAGATTCGCAATGAGATCAATCCGGCGTTTCCGGGGATCAATCCGGAGCCGATTCTGCCACACATCAGGGAGTCGCAGATTGTGGTGGTTGCGGAGAAGTGCGATGCGGGTTTGATCACGGATGGAGATGCGGACCGGATCGGTGCGGTGGACGAGCATGGCAACGTGGTGGATGCGCACAAGATCTTTGCGGTGCTGTTGAAGTGGTTGCTCGAACGCAAGAAGTGGCCGGGCGATGTGACGCGCGCGTTCAACACGACGAAGATGCTGGACCGTATCTGCGCGAAGTATGGGCGGCGGCTGCATGAGCATGGAATCGGGTTCAAGTATGTCTGCGACCTGATGCTCGAGCAGGAGATTTTGATTGGTGGCGAGGAGTCGGGCGGCATTGGCATCAGTCGGCATCTGCCGGAGCGTGATGGAATGCTGAACTCGCTTCTTCTGGCCAATGTAATGGCGGATGAGAAGAAGACGCTGGGCCAGCTTGTCGCGGCGTTGCAGGAGGAGTTCGGCGAACACCAGTATGGACGCATCGATATGCATATCGATGAGGAGTTGAAGCAGTCGGCGATTGCAAGGGCGAAGGCTTTGAAGGACTCGGTGGGAGCGGCGGACTTTGCGGGGTTGAAGGTGCGGCGGGTGGAGACGCTGGATGGGATCAAGTTCTTTCTGGAGAATCCTGACTGTGCAGGGAAGCCAAATGCGGCGGAGACTTGGCTGTTGCTTCGGGCTTCGGGGACTGAGCCTTTGCTGCGGGTGTACTGCGAGAGCTGTTCTGTAGAGTCGGTGGACCGAGTGCTGGCGGCGGCGAAGACGTTTGTGCTGCAGGGACGTGGCGCTTGAGCGAAGATATCCGCGTGAAGGCGAAGGGCATTCTGTTCGATATGGATGGGGTGCTGATCAGTTCCATTGGTGCGGTGGTGCGTTGCTGGCGGCAGTGGGCGGAGCACTATGAGGTTCCGAATGCGGAGGTCTACGAGGTGCCGCATGGGATGCGTGCTATCGAGGTTGTGAAGGCACTCCGCCCGGATATCGATCCGGAAGTGGGACTTCGGTATATCGAGGACCTGGAGATGAATGATATGGCTGACCTGGTGGTGCTGCCGGGGGCCAAGGCTCTGCTGGAGAGCCTGCCGGTGGAGCGGTGGGCGATTGTCACCTCGGCGACGAAGAGACTTATGCTGGCCCGGCTGAAGGTGGCGGGTCTGCCGATTCCGGAGCGGATTATCAGCGCGGACATGGTGGAGCGAGGCAAGCCGGACCCGGAGCCTTATCGGCGTGGTGCCGAGCTGTTGGGATTGCGGCCAGAGGATTGTTTGGTGGTGGAAGATGCGCCTTCGGGTGTAGGGGCCGGTTTGGCGGCTGGTTCCCGCGTACTTGGCGTGGTGGGGACGCACACCGCCGAAGACCTGGATGGAGCTGAGTGGATTGTGGGGTCGCTTGAGGGTGTGAAGGTGACGGTGGTCGCAGAGGGGCTGGAGCTTCGATTCACTCCTCTGGCCTGAGTCAGAGAGAGTTCGTGTCGATGGATTGTGGGTTCTCTGGGTTGACATTCGTGGACTCCTTTCTCTGACCGTGAGGGGTTACCCCCCCTATTGCCGAGGCATAAATTGCTTTGAATCAGTTACTTACGAGACATCGTTCTTTGCAAATTCGTCATTACAAAAGGCTTACGGCTAAATTCTTCCAGCCAAAGGAGTTATGGCCGGAAATTTGCTTTGGGACGTGAAAAAGCCCCGGGGGTTGCCGGGGCTTTTCCTAGTCTGAATCAAGTATAGCGAATTGAGTGGAACTCATACGCCACGCGTATATGACTGATTGTGAGATGGTTAGGGGTTTTGGGGGCTTGACAAGGTTTTTGTCTACCAGTGAATGGTTGGCGTGAAGATGTAGTGGGTTTCGAGGAATGATGCGAGGGGGAAGAGGATCAGCATGATGGCGGTGACCCAGTAGAAGAGCTGTAGGGGCAAGGTGGCGGAGAGGGATGGGTGAGGGTAGGGTTCGGCTTCGCGGAAGATATAGGCTCCGACTAGGGAGATGCCCGCCGAGAGGGCCAGGAGGAGAAGCGAGTCGATGACGCGGTCGCGAATGGCCTGGTGGGGCTGGAGGAGGAGTTGGGGGTCTTCAAGGGTGAAGAAGACGGTGTGGAAGACAGCGAAGAGGGAGAGGATGCAGAGGAGAAGAGCTACGGGTTTGGCGAGTTCGAGCAGCATGCTCCGGCTCCGTTTGTAGTTTACGGCACGGGCATCCGGTTTAATTCGCCGGGCTGGCGAAGAGGATGAGATTTCCGTCGGGATCGATCACGATGAAGGTACTGGCGCCCCAGGGCTCCTTCTTCAAGGTTTGACCAAAGCGTACTCCTGCGGCCTGGTAACTCAAAAAGAGCTGTTCGATGTCGTCTGCGGTTGCGAGGGTGAGCGAAGCAGAGAGGAGCTGCTCTCGCTCTCGAATATCGCCAACGAACACGGGTTCGTCGATCATTCGCAGATTGAGCCGCGCATGGTCTCGGGCGACCTGGCCGAAGTTGGGTGGCTCGCCGTAGACGAAGGCGACCGTGAAGCCGAGCTTGTCGGTATAGAAATCGCAGGACGCTTTGATGTCTGCAACGAACAGTTGCGCTTCGGTTGAACTGAGAACAGGGCGGAGTAAAGTCTGTTCGGTTTGAGGGGTCATGGCGTTTGCTCCCGTAGCTCAGTCGTGATGGAAGTAAAAGAGATTTCCGTCCAGATCTTTCACTGTGAACTGGCGTAGTCCCCAGGGTTTTCTTTCGAGCGGGTCCACGATGTTCGCGCCTAGCGACGTTAATTCCTGAAACGAGGCATCGACGTCTTCAGCGAACACCCAGTGAACGGTGGGTTCGAACGGTGGCGTTCTTCTGCGAAAGAAGATTGCCACGTTGTCGCGTGAGACTGCGCCAATCTCTTTGTCTGAGTAGAGCCACCCGATCTTGAAGCCGAGTGCGTCTCTGTAGTGCTGCTGTGCCCGTTCTACATCGGCGACGGGCAGCTCCGGCACTGGCTGACCAATCGAGTTCGTCTTCTCTTTTGCGCCCATGGAAGCTCTCCTTGCACTCCTTTATGTAACGAGACGGACTTCGTCGTCAACTTGGAAGCAGAGCATATCAGCGTTGGAGCAGGGCTTCGACGCGTTGGAGGTCTTCTTCGGTGTCGACTCCGATGGTGTCGTGTTCAGTGGGCTCGACGTGAATGGGGATGTTGTTTTCAAGGAAGCGGAGTTGTTCGAGGCGCTCGGTTTGTTCGAGGAGGCTGGGGGGTAGAGTGGGGAAGCGCTCGAGGGTGGCTTTGCGGTAGGCGTAGAGGCCGATGTGCTTCCAGTATTGGGGGGCGGCTCCATCGCGGTCGTATGGGATGGTGGCTCTGGAGAAGTAGAGGGCGCGGCCGTCGGTGGCGGTGACTGCTTTTACGGCGTTGGGGTTGGTGATGTTTTCGGGCGTGCAGAGGACTTTGAGGGTGGAGACTTCCACGTGCTGCTGGGCGAAGGGGCGCAGGAGGGCGGTGAGGTGCTCAGGTTTGAGGAGGGGCTCGTCGCCCTGGATGTTGACGTAGATGTCGGCGTGGTGGTGGCGGGCGACGGCGTGGACGCGATCGGTGCCGCTGGGGAGGTCGGGCGAGGTGAGCTGGACGGGCCATTGGTGGCGATGGCAGAGCTCGGCGACCTCGTCGGAGTCGGTGGCGATGAGGACGCGGTCGAGTTGGGGGCAGGCGCTGGCGGCATCGTAAACCCAGGCGAGCATGGGGCGTCCGGCGATGGTGCGGAGGACTTTGCGCGGGAGGCGCGTGGAGGCCAGGCGGGCGGGGATTACGCCGAGGATCGTCGGCTTTGCAGAATGCCCCGGCAGCTTTTCGCTGTGGCCGGAATCAAGTATGATTGGAGATGGCTGTGCCGTGGCGATCGTTCTCTCTGACTACAGAGGAGTTTTGTGCCGGCATACCCCTTACACACATCGGCGGTGTAGCTCAGATGGTTAGAGCGACGGACTCATAACCCGTAGGTCGACAGTTCGATTCTGTCCACCGCCACCAAAGTGTTATAGCGACTGCAGGCGCACTCTCTATGGATCGAGAGTATCATTTTGTCTATGTTGTATCGCCTGCGGGGGAGCTTTTGCCTGTGGGATGCGTCTAACCGGTATTGCGCCGGGAACACCCCCTTTTGGAGTCGCACTGAACTATGCCTAAGATCTCGAAGATTCTGTTGCTTGCTGTTTCGGTTGTTCTTGTGGTCACCGTGTTTTTAGGGGTGAACTCAAACCCAGTGAGCGCTGCGAGTGAGCCGCAGGATGGGGCTTATCGGCAGATCAATGTGTATAGCGAAGTGCTGCGGCATATTCAGACGGACTATGTCGAAGAGCCGAACATCAATGCGGTGACCAACGGCGCGTTGCGTGGGCTGCTGGAGTCGTTGGATGCGGACTCGAGCTATCTGACGCCTGAGGACTACAAGGCGTTCAAGGAAGACAAGGGCGGCAAGGCGCAGGTAGGGATCAATGTTTCCAAGCGGTTTGGGTATGCGACCGTGGTGTCGGTGGTGCCTGGAAGCCCGGCGGATAAGGCGAATCTGACCGATGGCGACATTATCGAGGCGATTGGGCCGCAGGATACGCGAGATATTTCGCTGGCGATGATTCAGTTGTTGCTGGAGGGCCAGCCGGGGAGCGAGTTGACGGTATCGGTGGTGCGGCCGCGGAAGGCTGCGCCAGACAAGATCGTGATGACGCGGGTTTCGACGCCGCCGCCGCCGGTTGCGGAGACGATGTATGAGAACTCGTCGATTCTTTATTTGAAGCCAGGAGTGTTGGATCACGATCATGTGCAGCAGATCGAAGCTAAGCTGAAGGCGATGCCGAAGGCGGGGAATAAGAAGATTCTGCTGGATCTGCGGGACGTTGCCGCGGGCGATATGCCGGAGGCGACGCGGCTGGCGAACTTCTTCCTGAAGGACGGCACGATTGCGATGCTGGAGGGACAGAAGGTTGCGAAGCAGACGTTTACGGCGGAGCCTTCGAAGGCGATCAATTCGACGGCGCCAGTGGTGGTGCTGGTGAATCGTGGGACGGCGGGGCCGGCGGAGCTGGTGGCTGCGGCGCTGCTCGATAACAAGCGGGCGGATCTGGTAGGAGAGAAGACGTTTGGGGAAGGGGCTCAGCAGAAGACGTTTGAGCTGCCGGATGGTGCGGCGCTGATTCTGTCGATTGCGAAGTATGAGTCGCCGTCGGGGAAGAAGCTGCAGGATGACGGCGTGACGCCGGGAGTGCTGGTGGCTTCCAATACCGAAGACGCTGTGGCCGAAGAGGATACGGCTACTCCGTCGGAGAAGCAGCAGCAGACGCCGCTGCAGAAGCCTGCGGTGACGGTGGATGAACAGCTGACGAAGGCGCTTGATCTGCTGAAGAGCAAGGCTGCTTAGACTGCTTTTGGGGCGTCGCGAGTACGACTTTTTGGGTGGATGACGCTGTGTCTGGCCATGCTAAGGTGAAGATGCGTGCAGATCCTACACAGCCGC
This sequence comes from uncultured Edaphobacter sp., assembly GCA_964658525.1. Lineage (GTDB taxonomy): Bacteria > Acidobacteriota > Terriglobia > Terriglobales > Acidobacteriaceae > Edaphobacter. The sequence continues at coordinate 12,067 of CAZZZG010000010.1, read as the reverse complement.
GATCCGAAGACTCCGGCGCCTGAGGAAGTTCCTGACTGGCAACGAGCGCTTCGTCGTGCCACGTTGCATGGACCGGAGTATCCGAGTCGCCGTATTGCGAGGCGGGTGGCGTTTTATGTGCTGCTGGGGTTGTCGGCTGTCTTCGGCGCGCTATGCGGGCTGATGGTGGTTTACTCCATCGATCTGCCACAGATGGACGATCTGGCGCGATACCACCCCAACACTACAACTGAATTGCTGGATGTACATGGGAAGGCGTTCGGCTCTTTTGCGCTGGAGCGTCGCGTGGTGTTGCCGTATGCGGAGTTTCCGCCTGTTCTGCGTGAGGCGATCATCTCGATTGAAGATAAGAGTTTTGAGAGCAACTGGGGTGTAAACCTGGTGCGGGCTGTGGGGGCTGCGTACCGGGATCTGCACTCGAGCGGGAAGGCGCAGGGGGCGTCGACGCTGACGATGCAGCTGGCACGCAATCTTTTTCTCTCGTCGGAGAAGACGTATGGCCGCAAGCTGCAGGAGGTGTTCCTGTCGATGCAGATTGAGCGGCGATTTACGAAGCAGCAGATCTTTGAGTTGTATGCCAACCAGATTTACCTTGGGCATGGGACGTATGGTTTTGAGGCGGGGTCAGAGTTTTTCTTTAACAAACATGTCCGTGAACTGACGCTGCCGGAGGCCGCTCTGCTGGCTGCGCTGCCGAAGGGGCCGGAGGCCTATTCACCGATCAAATATCCGGATCGTGCGATGAAGCGCAGGAATCTTGTGCTGAGCGAGATGCTGGCCGACGGCAAGATCACGAAGCGGCAGGAAGAAGCAGCGGAGGCGGCGCCGCTGGGGCTGCATCTTGAGGCTCCTGCGAATACGGTTGCGCCGTATTTCGTGGAAGAGGTGCGGAGACAACTGGAAAAGCAGTACGGAGTGGAGCAGGTTCATGGTGCGGGGCTTCGCGTGTATACGACGCTCGATCTGGACCTGCAGCAGGTGGCGAATAAAGCGATCCTTGATGGCACCGCGACCTATGAGCGGAGACGCGGCTGGATCGGAAAGCTGCCGAACGTGGTACTCGATGGAGCGGATGTTGCGAGCTATCGTCATCCGGACTGGGCGCAGCCGATCGAGAAGGGAAGTTACGTTCATGGCGTGGTGACGACGGTCTCCCCGAAGAAGGTGACGGTTAAGCTCGGTACGCAACAGGTCGTGCTGACGCCTGAAGACTGGAAGTGGACGCAGAATCCCGACGGCGATAGCTTTCTGCGTTCGGGCGATGTGGTTTATGTGAAGGTGGAGAACGTCGCGGCAGATGGTACGCTGCGGGCGTCACTGGAGCAGGATTCGGGAGCGCAGGCTTCGATGATGGCACTGGACAACGCTACCGGTGAAGTGCTGGCAATGGTTGGGGGGAGAGACTTTGCGTTGTCGCAGTTCAATCGTGCAACCCAGGCGCAGCGGCAGGTGGGTTCTTCGTTCAAACCCTATGTTTATACGACGGCGGTTGAGGGTGGCGCGAAGCCTACGGACATTATTGTCGATGGACCTACAACGTTTCCCACGCCGAATGGGCCTTATACACCGCATAACTATGAGGCGGACTATAAGGGCGCGATGACCCTGCTGAATGCGTTTGCAGAATCGAGAAATATTCCGGCGTTGAAGCTGGCGGATCGGTATGGAATTCGTAAGGTGATTGAGACGGCGCACAACTTTGGAATCACGAGCAATATTCCAGTGTTTCTTCCGGTTGCAATTGGTTCGGCTGATATCACGCTGGCCGAGCAGGTAAGCGCGTATAGCGTCTTTCCTAATGACGGCATTCGAATTGAACCGCGATACATTCGCAAGGTGACACAGGCGGATGGGTTGCCGCTGGATGCTACTCCATCGCAGGTATCCGAGGTGATCTCGGTGGAGACTGCGCGTACGATGATGCAGTTTCTGCAGGCCGTTGTGCGTCAGGGGACGGCGGCCTCTGCTTCGCAGCTGAAGCATCCTCTGGGTGGGAAGACGGGAACTACGAACGATTTTACGGATGCGTGGTTCATCGGATTCTCGCCGTCGATTACATGTGGGACGTGGATTGGGTTTGATGATCGCGAGTCGCTGGGGGAGAAAGAGACTGGCGCACGAGCAGCGCTGCCGATGTGGATGGACTTTATGCGCGCGGCGATTGCGAATAAGCCGGATGAACAGTTTCCAACTGCGGGAGCACCGAAGAAGAAGTTGGAGGTGCCGTTGAGTAGCGTGGCGGGTACGGCTAAGCCGATAGAGCCGCTGGTACCGAAGCAGGTGGAGGATTTGGATGCGTCTCGCGGCGTGGGGTCAAAGCATGTCGCCCCGACTGCTGCTGCGTCGACGCCTGCAGAGGAGACGCCGAAGGTTCCTGATGCCCCTCATTCTGTGCCGCGAGCGATTACTGTCCCTGCGCGAACAACTCCGACGTTCGCTGCGCCAACGCCGGCAGAACAGAAGCCGAAGGTGCCTGAAGCGTCTCGTCCGGCGCCGCAAGCGGTTGCTGTTCCACCTCGTGCGGCCATGGGGCTGTCTCAGAAGCCTACGGACGAGCGGAGTGGAGTTTCGAACCCACCACCCGACATATATTGAAGTAACGCTTCGCCTTCGCGATGTCGCGGCCGATCTGTTCTTTCAGGGCTTCGGGATTTGGCCAGCGCATCTCTGCGCGCAGACGACGCAGGAACGTCAGCGTGAGCGGCGTGTCTTCGTTGAGCTCGATCGGATGGAAGTTGAGCAAGTGCGACTCGACGGTGAAGGAATCGGCGCCAAAGGTGGGGCGATTGCCTACGTTGGTCACGGCGTCGAAGGTCTCGCTTGAGGAGCCAGCGCCGACTGTGAGGGTGGTGATGTAGACGCCGTTTGCGGGAAGGAGCTCGGTGTATGGGGCGAGGTTGATTGTGGGAACGGTGTAGCGTGTACCGTAGCCGCGACCTGAGGCAGGTGTGCTGCAGACGGCGAAGCTGCGACCCAGCAGGGCACGAACATGATTCATGTCTCCTTCCGCGATCATCTGGCGGACACGACTTGATGAGATGGTCTCTCCACGCAGATGACGAGGTGCGTAGACGCGCACGCCAAAGCCAAGTTCGCGGCCCAGGGCTTCGAGGCTTTCAACGCCTGCCTCGGCCTGATAGCCGAAGCGGAAGTTTTCGCCTTCATGAAGATGCGTGACGTGGAGGGTGTGCGCGAGGACTTCGGTGGCGAAGGTGCGAGCTGTCATGCGGGAGAGCTCAGTGGTGAAGGGAATCACGAGGACCGCGTCAACGCCTGTTTCAGCGAGCAATTGCAGTTTTTGGGGAAGAGGCGTGATGAGAGGCTGAGTCGATTCAGGGCGGATCACTCGCGCAGGGTGCGGATCGAAGGTGATGGCTATCGAGCGGATGCAGAGAGAGCGTGCCTGCGCTACTACTTCGGCGATAACCCACTGATGTCCGCGGTGAACGCCGTCGAAGTTGCCGATGGTGGCAATGGATGGGCCGAAGTCTGATGGCACGTCTGCGAGTTGGCGGAATATCTGCATCAGGCAATCTCGAAGGTGATCTTGAGTCCGTCGTAGGCGAGGCGGATGTGGGGCGGGAGTTCGGCTTCGGTGGTGCTGTGGTCGAGTTCGTGGCTCATATGGGTGAAGAAGGCGCGGCGAGGTTTGAGCTGTTCGACGAGTGCGACGGATTTGTCGAGATGCGAGTGGCTGGGATGAGGATCGCGTCGGAGGGCGTCGAGGATGAGGACGTCGAGATCCTGTAGCAGCGGGATGCTCTCTTCGGGGATGTCGCTCATATCGGTGAGGTAGGCTGCCTTGCCGAAGCGGTAGCCGGTGATCTGCTCGCGGCCGTGGGTGACGGGGACTCTGCGAAAACATGCTCCGAAGAGATCCACGCCTGAGCCGGGAGTCGGGTCGATGCGATGGACTTCGACGCGAGCGCTGGTGGGATAGCGATCTTCTTTGCGAAAGGTGTACTCGAAGATGCGCTCCAGCGTTTTTGCGGTTGCGTCGTCGGCATAGATAGGCAGGTGATGGTTGTGACGGAAGCTGAGGGGGCGCAGGTCGTCGAAGCCGAGGACGTGGTCGGCGTGGCCGTGGGTGTAGAGGACTGCGTCGACGCTGCGGATGTTTTCACGGATGGCTTGTGCGTGGAAGTCAGGGCCGGTGTCGACGAGGACGGTGCGGCTGTTGTAGTCGAGTCGGATGGAGGGGCGGGTGCGGCGATTGCGGCGGTCTCCGTCGGGAGAGACGGCGGAGGTGCAGACGGCGCAATCGCAGCCAAGGGTCGGCACCCCCATGGAGGTGCCGGTGCCGAGGAAGGTGAGGGTCGCCTCCATCGTCAGCGGACGATGCTGGGGCCGCCGACGGGGCCTGGACGGATTGCACCGCCGGGTGCCTTGGAGGCCGCGGAACGGGCGAGAGCCTGTGTGACTTCAAGGAAGGCCATGCGCAGCTCGAATAACGCGCTTTCGAGCAGGCGGGTCTCTTCGATGGAGAGATTGCCCTTGGTCTTCTCTTCGAGGACGGAGAGCATGTCGATGCTTTGGCGGGCTCCGAGGATGTCGACCTGAGGCTGCTGGCCTTCCTGCGTGGTGCCGCCGAGCTGCATGATGGAGGTCATGTAGACCGACTGGACCAGTTGGTCGAAGCTCATCGCGGGCGGGTGGTCCATGCCGGGGTTGGCGGAGCGGATGGCGGTATCGAGACGATCTGCTGTCATCTCGTAGGCGCGCTTTGCCTGATCGGTTTGCTCGGCGGTTAGGGGCGGCGGGAGTTCTGGCTCTTCAGGAGTAGATGGGGAAGCGGCCTGAGGCGGTGTTGCAGGTGCGGGTTCGGACGATCTGACCTCACGCTCTTCTTTTTCTGGCGAAGGATCGGCGTCGGGGCGCAACTCGCCGTCCATGGTGAACTTGCGACGGTCTGTGACAACGAAGGGTTTGTTCTGTTCAGGCATGATCACACTCTTTCAGAAGGTTCAGATGCAGCCTGTGTTGCGGAGGCTGCAGGAGGAGAAAAGGGAAGCAAGGCCGGCTTTGCGACACCGCCGGGGTAGTTGATCGGAAGGCCTCGGTCCAGGGCTTCGCGGCGGATGTAGCCTAGCCCAAGATGAATAGGGTGGGGCTCGCCGGGCAGGGGAATGGCTGCGACGCTGGTGAGCTCGCCGATCTGTTTGCCGTCGGCTTCGAGTGGGGCGCCGGTGGAGGGGAGGTCGCCGTCGAGGCGAAAGCCGCTGAAGGTACGGTGGACGTTGCCGCGAGAACGGATTCGCTCGACGATCTCCTGGCCGAGATAGCAGCCTTTGGCGAAGTGCAGGGCGCGGGTCTGGTTGGTCTCCTGCGGGAGTTCGCGGTCGCGGATGTCGGCTCCGATTCGGGGAGTTCCTTCGAGGATGCGGAGCCATTCGAGGCTTTCGTCTGCGCAGGCAATGGCGCCGGCGGCTCGTAGAGCACTGGAGAGGATTGTGGTGTTGGCCTCATCGGCCCATAGTTCGTATCGCGGCACGAAGGGGCTGAACGCGCGAATGATAGTCACTTCGGCGTTGTTCCAGGGGATTGTGCGAGTCGAGAGGGTGTTGAGATCGTCGGTTGCCAGGCCGATTTGATGCATGAGTTGGGCTGCTTTTGGGCCGGCAACTTGCAGACCGGAGCGTGTGTTGCTGATGTCTGCGAGCTCGACATCGTCCATGATGATGAAGCGGTCGAGGAGTGTGATTAAGCCCGTGAGCTGATCGGAGCTTGTCTCCATGAGTAGATCTTCAGGGCTTGAGAAGATGGTGGCGTCGCCCTGAATGCGGCCCTGAACGCTGAGGAAGAAGTTGTAGGTGCCCTGACCGGGTTCCAAATCCTGAATAGAGTTGGTGACCATGCCGTTCAACCACCGAACGCGGTCTTCTCCGGTGACCCGAATCCAACCAGTGTTGTGGAGATGCGACAGGCCAACGTTCTGCAGGAGTGCGGCAAGCTGTGGGGCCGAGCTCGGGGCTGGCGAAGTGGCGATGGCGGACTGTGCTGGCGAACTCATGGAGGAATGATGCAAAAAACTTGCGTACACTTGATTATAGCGGTGGATCGAGAGGGTTATGTTGCTAGGTGTGCTTTGTGGCGGGAGCCGGAGTTTGATTAGGTTGATCGCTGGTGTTGCGCTGTTGTCGAGCAGTTTTATAGCTTACGGAGCGCAGAGGGCCACTCCCAGTGCACCTGAAAATAGTCCACCTGCTGCGAACCAGCAGCCTATGACGAAGCAGCAGGCGAAAGAGCTTTTTCGCTCGGTGGATGAGATTCTGGGCTTCGTCAGCAGCGACACGAAATTGCCGATTGAACATGCCGTGAAGCGAAAACTTATCTCACGGGACCAGGTGAATCGTTACCTGAAAGAGAAGTTCGACGAGGATGAAGGCGCCAAACGGATGGAGCGGTCAGAGATTGTGCTCAAGAAGTTTGGGATGCTGGATCGCGACTTTCATCTTCGAGCGTTTTTGCTGTCTTTGCTGACTGAGCAGATCGCTGGCTTTTATGACAACAAGACAAAGACGGTGAACCTGCTGGACTGGATCGAGCCCGACGAGCAAAAGCCCGTGCTGGCGCATGAACTGACTCATGCACTGCAGGACCAGAAGATTGATCTTACGAAGTGGTCTGACGTGAGCCTGCCCAGCACTTCCCATAATGTGCAGGAAGATAATCATCACCTGCAGGTGGATGAGGCAGACACGGCGCGCACCGCGGTGGCGGAGGGGCAGGCGATGGCTGTCTTCATCGACTACACGCTGCGGTCTTCGGGCAAGACGATTGCCGATGCACCGGATCTTGCCGACAAGCTGAAGGAGCAGGTCACAGATACAGGGGGATCGCCTGTGATGGCGCGGGCGCCGCTACTACTGCAGGAGTCTCTGCTATTTCCGTACGGAGATGGATTGAGCTTTGAGCAGGCGATTCTGGTGAAAGCGGGTAAAGAGGCTGCGTTCGCTGGCGTGCTTGGGAATCCGCCCTCCTCAAGCTTCGAGATTATGCACCCGGACGCCTACATGGCTCACGCACCGGTGCCGGTGATTCGATTGCCGAATATTCATCCGCTGCTCGATCCGGAGTACACGCCGTACGACATTGGCGTGATGGGGGAGCTCGATGTTCGCATTCTTGCGGAGCTGTTCGGTGGGAGAGAGATTGCAACTGCGCTTGCGCCGGAGTGGAATGGCGGAGTCTACTATGCGGCGCAACGCAAATCGGCTGTGACTGAGGCAGAGAAGGAGTCGACGGCGTCTATTGGGTTGCTCTACTACTCGCGTTGGAAGAATACGGATTCGGCGCGATCTTTTCTGCGTGTCTACGCTGCGCAGATTCCAAGGAAGTATTCCAACGTGGTGGAGCGCAAGAAAGATGAGACCGATGACACCGAGCTTGTTTACTCCACGAATGAGGGAGATGTTTTGATCTCGCGGTTGGGAGATGGCGTATTTATCGGTGAGGGCTTCAATCTTGCGTTGGCACGAAAGCTGCGCGACACAATCGTGAGCGTGCAGCCAGAGGGTCCGATGCAGCAGGCTGGTTTGCCAATGTCGGAGCCAGCTTTTTCGATGTCACACATTCTGGCATCGTTTGGTGCGATGAGTGAAAGCAGCGTGCAACGTTATACTTTCAGAGGACCGAAGTAACAGCCGGACGACGTTTCGCAGAGGGAGCAACAGCATTTTGAAGAAGGCAGAGATCGGAATCATTGGGGGCAGCGGACTGTACGCTATGCCCGGACTTACAAATGTGCGCGAGGAGCGTGTGACGACTCCGTTCGGCGAGCCGTCGGATGCATTTGTGTTGGGTGAACTTGAAGGCCGCAATGTCGCGTTTCTTGCTCGACACGGGCGTGGCCATCGCATTCTGCCAAGTGAGTTGAACTTTCGCGCGAACATCTTCGCAATGAAGATGCTTGGCGTCGACAGCATTCTTTCGGTCTCGGCGGTTGGCTCATTGAAAGAGGAGCACAAGCCAACGGACTTTGTGATTCCAGATCAGTTTATCGACCGCACCTTTGCTCGGACGTCTACGTTTTTTGGCGACGGCATCGTCGCGCACGTCGCGTTCGGCGATCCGGTCTGCGCGCCTCTTGCCAATGTACTGAAACAGGCTTGCGATACCGTTGGCGTGGTCGGCAAACTCGGTGGGACTTATGTGTGCATGGAAGGGCCGCAGTTTTCTACGCGAGCAGAATCGAATCTTTATCGGAGCTGGGGTGCGGATGTAATTGGGATGACCAATCTGCAGGAGGCAAAGCTGGCTCGCGAGGCCGAGCTTTGCTATGCAACCGTGGCAATGGTCACAGATTACGATTGCTGGCGTGAAGGGCACGATGATGTCACCGTGGATCAGATTGTTGCGGTGATGCACCAGAACGCAGACAATGCGTCAAAGGTGGTGCGAGCGGCCGTTGCTGCGATGCCGGCGGAGATGACGAAGGGATGCGCCTGTGTCGAAGCGTTGAAGTATGCCATTCTCACGGATCGTAAAGTTATTCCAGAAGAGACAAAGCAGAAGCTTTCGTTGCTGATTGATAAATATCTCTGAGTTGTATCGTTTCACGCTCTGTATTTATGTAGCAAATACAGTTGCTAATTAAAAGTAGTCCATAAGGAGTCTATGTCAATTCTCGTTGTAGGTTCGGTGGCATTCGATAACATTGAAAGTCCTCACGGTATCGTGAAGGACTGCCTGGGCGGCGCGGCGACGCATTTCTCACTTGCTGCGAGCTACTTTACCCAGGTACGCGTCATTGGTGTGGTTGGGAAGGACTTCACCGCTGAACATGAGGCGATCTTTACTCGTCGCGGCATTGATACGAAGGGTATCGAGCGCTCTGAGGGGCTTAGCTTTCACTGGACCGGCTCCTACTCGGGCAATATGGATGAAGCCAAGACGCTTGCTACCGACCTGAATGTGTTCGAGACTTTCGAGCCGAAGATTCCCGATGCGTATAAAGATAGTGAGTATCTTTTTCTGGCAAATATCGATCCTGTCCTGCAGGCGCGTGTGCGTAGCCAAATGCCGAAGGTTCGCATGGTGTGCGGCGACACGATGAATTATTGGATCGCCGACCATTCGGCGAATCTTGCCAAGGTGTTGCGCGAGTTGGATGTACTGCTGATCAACGATGGCGAAGCGCGTATGCTGGCCGGGGAACGGAATTTGGTTGTTGCCGCCAATAAAGTGCTCGCGATGGGGCCGAAGAGCCTCATCGTCAAACATGGCGAGTACGGTGCGACTGCTTTCTTCAGCGAACGTTCGTTCCCAGGTGGCGGCAAGGCGTTGCGTCCGTTCCGGGCACCTGCGCTTCCGCTCGCAGAGGTCGTCGATCCAACGGGCGCGGGCGATTCTTTCGCAGGCGGCTTCTACGGATATCTTGCATCGCAGCCTGCGTTGACTCCGACGGTTTTCCGTACCGCGATGTTTTATGGCGGAGTGATGGGTTCGTTTGCCGTGGAGCGATTTGGAACCGAGCGTTTGCAGAATGTCTCCCGCGAAGAGATCGATGAACGATTCAAGCTCTTTTTGGAGATCTCGCACCTTGAACATGCGGGCGTCTAAATCGTCTCGAGCTTCTCGGCTCGGCAGATCGGCGGCGGCTGGGTTCGCAGGACGTATCGCTGATTCAGGCTCGGTGAAGTTGGACCCCGAAGCGGTAACACCGGCGACGCGGCAGGAGACGTTTCCTGTCGCGTTGGGTGCTGTGCTGTTGTCTTTCATCGCGCTGCTACTGTCTTATTCGCATGGCTATTTGTTGCTGTACGGCGATGCGGTTGCGCATCTTGGAATTGCGCGTCGCATTCTGGATTCGCACAACCCTGGGCTGGTTCAACTTGGCGGAGTGTGGTTGCCACTGCCGCATCTTCTGATGCTTCCATTTGTTCAGAAGATGGAGTGGTGGCAGAACGGGCTTGCAGGGGCATGGCCTTCGTTGATCTGCTACATCGCCAGCGTAGCGGGTATCTATCGGCTTGCGCGCTGGATGATGATTCCTCGCTGGGCGCTTGCTGCAACTGCTATTTACGCGTTGAATCCCAACCTTCTCTATCTCTCGACGACAGCGATGACGGAGCCGCTGTTCCTGATGCTTCTGATCTGGACGACGCTGTTGACGTTAGAGTGTGTTGCTGCGATCAAGAGCTGTCGGCAGAGGGTGGTCAGCAGTCGTCTGCTTCTGCTCGAAATCTTCATTCTGGCTGCGGTGTTTACCCGGTACGACGGATGGATTATGGGTGCTGCAGTCTGGTGTGTTGTCACTTTCTGTTTGGCGCGTGAACGCGAGGTGTGGCGTGGCGTCGGTTCTTCTTTTCTCGTTTTTACGCTTCTGGTGATTGCGGGACCCATTAGCTGGCTCGCTTACAATCAACATTTTTTTCATGATGCTCTGGACTTTATGCGTGGGCCTTATTCGGCGGCAGCTATTGAAAAGAAGACGATGCCGCCCAATGGTCACCATCATCGCGGATGGCACAATCCCGCCTGGGCACTACTCTTCTACACTCGCACTGCACAGGTTGATGCTGCCTTCTGGGAGACTGGTTTTGTATTGATGGGGGCCGCAGTAGGGGGCTTGATCGTGGTGATCCGTCGGCGCTTCGTTCTTTCGTCGCTGCTGCTGTGGATGCCGCTGCCTTTTTATATTTACTCAGTTGCATATGGTTCTGTGCCGATCTTCATTCCGCAGCTGTGGCCACACTCTTACTACAATTCGCGTTATGGGATGGAGTTGCTGCCGGCGCTTGCGATCTTTGCGTTTCTCGCTGTGCAGTGGATTGAGCGGCGATGGAGTGAGACCCAGCCGATGGCCAAGAGACTGATGCAGCCAATTGCACTTCTGCTGATCGCGCTCAATACGGTGGGGATGATGTATAGCACGCCGCTGGTGCTCAAGGAGGCGCTGGTCAATTCGACGACTCGCGTTGGGTTTGAGACGGCGCTGGCCCGTCAACTGGGAGGGTTCCCGTACGGGGCGACGATCTTGATGTACAACTCCGATCACGTCGGGGCGCTTCAGGATGCTGGGATTCCTCTTCGGATGACAGTCAACGAAGGGGACAGCGATAGTTTTCGAGCTGCGCTGGCTGCGCCTGCCGACCACGCTGGTTATGTTGTCGCGATTGCCGGGGATCCAGTGGCCCAGGCTGTGGCCGCGCATCCGGAAGGGCTGACTGAGATGACGATTCTGTGCACGACGGGTCAGCCTTGCGCACGTATTTATAGATCCGATCGAGCGAGTAGCGCTTTGCAGAAGTGAAAGCTGTCTGTTACCCGAGATAAGCCTTGAGGCACAATAGGAGCACATGATTCCCTTCGTCAAAGCGCACGCCTGCGGCAATGATTTTCTGATCATCGAGGAGCCACTGGCGCAGCGTCGCCATGCAGAACTCGCTCGCAAACTTTGTGCGCGGACTACGAGCGTTGGGGCAGATGGTATTGAATTTCTGGAACGAAAGCCCAACGGGGAGTTTTTTCTGCGGCTCTTCAATGCGGATGGCAGCGAGGCAGAGCTTTCGGGTAACGGTACGCGCTGCGTGGCGGCGTGGCTGGCCAGCAGCGAAGGACGAAGTGAAGTGGCTCTGGGGACTCATGGCGGGCTTCGGACTTGTCATGTGATTGAGGCGAACGATCCGTTGTACCTGATCGAGAGCGAGATGGGTGTTCCGCGGGTCATGCAGCGCACGATTGTGCTGCCGGGCGTTGGCGAAGTGCCCGGTGCGATGGTGAATGTTGGCAACCCTCACTTCGTTCTCTTTGTCGACAGTGACGACTTCGGTGCGCACGGGCTGAGTTGGCAGGAGCTTGGGGCGCAGATTAGCGTGAGCCCACTGTTTCCTCATGGAACCAACGTTGAGTTTGTTCGTGTTCTGTCGTCCTCTGAGATTGCGTTTCGTATCTTTGAGCGAGGATGCGGGCCCACCACCTCATCGGGGACTGGGACCTGTGCTTCGTCGGCGGCGGCGATGGCGCTGCGTAGCGCGGATCGTGAGCTGACTGCGGTAGCTGAAGGCGGGCCGCAGCGTACGGTGTGGCCTGCGAGCGATGCTGTGATGCGGTTGACGGGACCGGC
>CAZZZG010000009.1:0-70755 GCA_964658525.1 uncultured Edaphobacter sp. | reverse complement strand
CTCGACGCGCGGAAGTTCTCGCAGCGGAGCACTGCCGATACGGCACTAGAGATTTTGCAATCACCAGACGCACCGTTAACCTCCGAGTTGCCGACAGGCCGCACGGAACCGACCGTCTGGCCTCCGAGTTTCCGAGCCGGAGATTTCCCATTCAATATCTCGAGCTTATGAAGGCATACGAGAACCTATCGAGCGGTGTCACGCGTTCTACGCACTTGGCGAGCTATTGGTTTATTGAAATGCCTGCAGGAGCGCGTCCGCCCAGATTTCGTAACCGGCATTGCTGGGGTGCACGCCGTCCGGCATCAGCGACCCGGGCAGGGTCTGATCTGGTGCGAGAAACTTCGGTCCGAGATCGACGACTTTGATGCCTGGTTTGTTTGCGAAATGTTCGACCAGAAGCTGATTGACCCGACGAATTGGTTCACGTAGCGGGTTGTCTGGGGCGAAGCCGCGTGGGAAGATGGACATCAGAATAATCGAACTGGTCGGAGAACGATCCTTCAACTCTCGGCAGATCTCCTTGATGCCGTCAACGACCTCCGCCGGTGAACTGGCGCGTGCGTTCGCAGTTCCGGTCAGATTGTTGGTCCCGATGTTCACGATGATGAAGTCGGGATGAAGTCCATCGAACTCGCCCTGACGAAGTCGCCAGAGAACATTTTGTGTGCGGTCCCAGCCAAAGCCGAGATTAAGTACAGGTTTATCGCCGAAGGCATGCTGCCATGCGAGCCCGCCGTTGACATGTGATGCGGCTGGTACACCTGCCCAGAAATGGGTGATCGAGTCGCCGATGAGGACGATGCGTGGATCCATCGTCTTACCAGTATCCAGTTCGGCGTGATGACGGGCGTACCAGTCGTAGGAGTCCTGTTCGAGACGCTCGACAGGGATCAGAGCCGTATTGATATCTGTCATCGACTCAAGAGATCTGCGTGGCTTCTCACCTAATAAGCGCGCTAATGTGGGCTCGATGGCCTCAGCCATCATGTATTGACCCTTTGTGTCGGGATGCAGCGCACCGGGATGGCCGGGCAGTCGTGGATCATAGTAGATGACAGAATTGAGCCCGCCATTCACAAGAAGATGCTGCTGATATCGAGATATGTGACGCGTGGGTTCTCTGAATAAACGCGAGCGAGATAGCGATTGACCTCTTGATCTACAGCGGTTTTTTGCGGTGAAACGTCACTCGGAAGCAAGCCTATCAGCAGGATGTGTGTCGAAGGGAGACGCTGTTCTACTTCGGCAACGACCGCGTCGATGCCAACCTGGGTCTGAATGGCGTTTTGGTTCGCTACGCCGGTATTGTTGGTGCCGATCAGGACGACGACTACCTTAGGAGATAAACCGGAAAGTTCTCCATTTTTTAGGCGCCAGAGCAGATTCGCAGTTGTGTCTCCGCTGTAGCCGAGGTTAATGGCGTTGCGTGCTGCGTAAAAAGTCTGCCAGGCGGGCTGAAAGTTTTCGTCAGGGAGTTTCGACTTCTCATAGTTCTGTGTGATCGAGTCACCCAATAGCAAAAGTGGCGTATCTGGATGTAGTTTGATTGCCTGAAGAACGTCATGGTGTCGCTGGGCCCACCAGGGTTCACCTAAACGGTCAATCGGAACCGCGCCAAGATTTGCTTGCGGAGGAGTTTGAGTCGATGCCACACCGGTCAAAAAAAGTAGCAGAGCGAGCAGGCGACCGACACAAAGCATGGAACCTAATATATAAGAGACCAGACGTCGACTAGAGTGTCCGCAAGAGCCTTGGCATTCCTGAAGAGGCGAATGCAGCCTCTTTGCCTATTGCTAAACGAAATATCAAACACTCGAAGACACGAACAATGCTGCTTTAGCCAAGGCTACGAGGCTTCGAGTTTTCGTCCGGAACATGACAAGTGTTAACTTTATTTTTTTATCAACAATCAGCGACCAAAAGGTTCAGGAGCAAATTCATGGCGGTTTTACTTCAGGCTCACGCATGATCACGCGACGTCGGTTCCTCTGCGACGCCTCAGCAGCGTCGATCGCATGCAGCCTCGCGCCAGGTCTGCGGGCCCTATCCGCAGAGATCCCGCGCAGCGTTTACACCAATCCCATTATGGGCGGTGACCATCCCGACGCTAGTCCCATCCGGGTTGGCAACGAGTTCTACCTCACTCACTCCAGCTTTGACTATGCCCCGGGTCTGCTCATCTGGCACTCGCTCGATCTCGTTAATTGGAAGCCCGTTGCGGCGGCGTTGCGTCGATACTACGGCAGCGTCTGGGCGCCATACCTATGCGAGTATCAGAACCACTTCTATATTTACTTCCCCGCCAACAACCGCCTCTTCGTCGTTCACGCCTCACATCCTGCCGGCCCATGGAGCGAGCCTATCGACCTCGGCGTCTCTGCCATCGACCCCGCGCACATCGCCGAGAATGGCCGCCGGTTTCTCTACATGAACGGTGGCCAGATGCTCGAGCTCACGCCTGACGGTCTCGCTGTAAAGTCTCCACCTCGGCCAGTCTTCGAACCCTGGCCTATACCTTCATCCACGCGGATCGAATGCACCTGCCTTGAGGGCCCTAAGCTACTTGAGCACAATGGGTATTTCTACTTGAACGTTGCCGAAGGGGGTACCGGAGGACCTGCCACCAGCCATTCCGTCATCAGTGCCCGGAGCCGCCACGCCGAAGGTCCCTGGGAGTTCTCTCCCTACAACCCGATCGTCCATACGCAATCGCGAGATGACCGCTGGCAAAGCCTCGGCCACGGGCGCCTCGTCGATACGCCCGACGGCAAGTGGTACATGACTGTGCATTCTTATGAGAACGGCTATCGCACCCTTGGCCGCCAACTCCTGCTCCTTCCCGTCGCCTGGACGGCAGACGGTTGGTTCCGCGAGCAGCCGGAAACCGGCGCTGACTCCGTCATTCCCACACCCGTACCCGGCAGAAGCCAGCAACCCTTCTTTGACCCATCGGATGAGTTCGTCACTGGAGAGCTTGGCCTTCAATGGGGCTTCTGGCACCAATACGATTTGACGCGTTTCGATACTGGAAAGGGCTACTTCCGCCTTAAGGCTCAGGGCAAGGGTCTAACCGACACATCCGTCCTTACTGTACCCGTGGGAGGCCACTCTTACACGGTCGAAGTCGATGTCGCGGTGGATCCCGGCTGCGAAGCCGGCCTCTTCCTTTTCTACGACCCCGAGCACGCAACCGGCGTTACACTTGGCCCTCAAGGCTTGAAGATTCGACTAGGCAACGGTCTAGTCTTCAACCACTCACTTGCCAATGCCACCCGCGCAACCGTTCGCATCGTCAATGACCGCCAGGAGATCGACTTTTATTCTCGCTTGGTCGATCAACCGTGGCAGCGTACGCAGGAATCTGCTGAGATCTCCGGAATGCACCACAACATTCTGGGCGGCTTTCTCGACGTTCGACCTGCCCTTTCAGCCTGGGGGAGTGGCGGCGCCACTTTCCGCAACTTCCGCTTCTGGCCCGACTTGAAGATCCCCACCTAATTTTTTTTGGCGTCACGTCAGACCACTGAGGCCATGTTGGCTCATGCATGCAGCGCGGCTGTGCTGTGTGCACTCTTTTTTATTTCTCGTCCCCTATTTAAATCCTTGCTCTCATGGTTAGGTCGTTTAAAGTCCATTGCCGTAACAATGTCTAGAACTGCGTTCGACTTCGTGCTGCTCCGTTTTGCAGGATAGAGTCATTAGGTCCGATCTCTCGCGAAAATTGCAGAATAAAAAGGGTTTTAACTCTTTAAACTTCCCAGTTGACTGTTTCTGTTTCGGTGTACTATGCTCATTCCGATTTTGTACAGGACTAAATTTATTCCCTGACAGAGAACTATCCATCAGCAATTAGTTCGGGTCACAAAAAAATTGAAGTGAAAGAGGCCGCATCATGCTTTACGCAACGTCTAACTTCCGACTCAAGTGGAGCTTCGCCTTACTGGTCTTGCTGGCCGTCGGCTTGCTCGGGACCTCACCTCATCTGCAGGCGCAGACGACTGCCAGTCTCTCGGGCAACGTAGTTGATACAACCGGTGCGGTGATCCCGGGAGCGACGGTCACCCTCACCAACACTGCAAGCAGAGACAAACGCGACGTCACGTCTAACTCATCCGGCTACTTCACCTTCGCCGGCGTCATCCCTGGAACCTACACGGTGGAGATTTCGGCGCCAGGTTTCCGCCGGTTCCGCCAAGATAATGTGAGCGTCGACCCAGGCGATGTACGAAATCTCAATAATCTCAGCCTCATCATCGGCGGCACAACCGACACTATTACTGTGGAAAGCGCCGTCAACGAGATCGCGCCGCAGGACTCCGGCGAGCGCTCGGCACTGTTGAGCGCGAAAGACATTGATCGGCTTCCTATCGAAAGTCGCAACCTCTCTGAGTTGCTAAAGATTCTTCCGGGAACCACGACCACCGCGAGCGGCACGGGCAATGGACCTGGTTTCGACTTCAGTGATAACGGATCTTCAGGTTCCGCGGTCGGAGTAGGTCTCAACACCAACGGCGCGCCGTATCGTGGAGGCACGGCCTACCTTCTGGACGGCGCAAGCATCATCGATCCCGGTTGTGCATGCTGGTCCATAGCGACGGTGAATCCTGATATGACACAAGAAGTTAAGGTTCAGACCTCCAACTTTGGCGCTGATGCGGCCCAAGGCCCCGTCGTCATTAATGTGATCAGCCGCTCCGGTTCATCGGAGTTCCATGGTCAGGGATATTTCTATGCGCGCAACAGTGTGCTGAATGCTAACACCTGGCAAGACAAGGACAGTACAACCCCAACGGCACGGCCGGACGCCTCTTACTATTATCCGGGTGGCAGTGTGGGGGGTCCAATCCTTATTCCGCATACTAACTTTAATCACAGCCGCAAACTGCTTTTCTGGGCTGGGTTCGAAGATTTTCGTCAGACTCTTCCATCGGCCTCACCTCTAACCTCTTATGTGCCGACGGCAGCGATGCGCGCGGGCAACTTCAGCCTCAGCGATCCGGACAACGCAGCGCTCTGCGCTACGAGCACAGGAAACGACTTCTGCCAGTCGCTGAACGGAGGATTTGCTCCGGATGGAACTAAGCTGAGCGGCACACAGATTCCTGCGCAGTATCTCGATCCAGGTGCGCTGGCGTTACTGAAGCTCTTCCCCCAGCCCAATACGGATCCTTCGAGCAACGGCAGCGGCTACAACTACTTTCTGCAGACGACCAATGTCCACAATGGATATATCTACCGGGGTCGCGTGGACTATAACCTTAGCGACAAAAACAAGTTGTTCGTGAGTTATCAATACGGGAGCGACTCCGAGACCAGCCTCGCGCATATCTATTACACCCCCGCCAATGCCGTCGCTTATCCTGGCGGTCCCCTCGTAAGCGCCGTCCATTCTCACGTGTTGAGCGGCAGCTACATTCATGTCTTTAATTCCGCAGCGACCAACGAACTACGCGTCGCTGTGGGCTGGCTCGACAATCCGTTCTCAACCTCTAACGTGAAGGCGATGGAGATCTCTACCCTCGGCTATCCCTACGGCACCGTTTACAACAACGCTTCTCAGCTTGTGCCGTCCATTAACTCGCCAGGAGCCCGCACGCTGCCTGATATCTCGCAACCGGACCTGTTCGGAAATGGCGGAGTGTTCCCCACCAACAAGAAGGCTCCGTCGGTAGCCGACGATGTCACGTTCGTGTATAGGACACATACGTTAAAGATGGGCGGTTATTGGAGTCGGTCGGGCAATAAGCAGGGTACATACGGATCTCCCAATGGGGCACTCTCGTTTGCAAGCGGAGCAAAGACTGACCAGGTGACTGGTTTGACCATCGGCACGGTCAACCCGCTGGCAAACTTTCTAATGGGCATCACCAGCGGATTCACACAGAACAACAGTAGTCCTACTGACGACATGGCCTACACGACGGCCGCCGGTTACTTCCTCGATAACTGGAAGACTACCCGTCACTTAACACTCAATCTCGGACTTCGCCTCGAACACCTCGGTCGATGGCAAGACAATACGGGCAACGGACTTGCAGTATGGGAGCCTAGTCGCTACGCGGCCGACGTCAGCGCAGGTAAGGTCTACCCGGGAGTGTACTGGCATGCGATTGATGGATCCGTGCCTAACGGAGGATCTCCCGTACAGGAGATCTTTCTTGAGCCTCGTCTTGGACTCGCTTACGATGTCAGGGGCAACGGTGAGACCGTTGTACGCGGGGGCTGGGCGGCCTATCGTTGGAACGATCAGTACAACGACTATGCTGGTCCGCTTCAGACCTCACTTGGAGTCAAGACGTACAACTCCAGCAACAACCAGGCAATCACGCTCAAAGAGGTTGCAGCGCTTGGTGCGAACTCAGCATCTCTCGGCTCTCTGCCTTCGAGTGTGTATGCAACAGATCAGTCTGACGATAAGGTTGGCGTCACCTATGCTTACAACCTGACGATCTCACAGCGTATTCCGCGCAACATGCTGCTCGAGATAGCTTATGTTGGTAACCAAACCCAGAACATTTTGATGGGCGGACAGAGCAACGGTTCGGGAGTAGGCGGCGCAAACTTTGTCAATCAGAACAAGATTCCGCTTGGCGGTCTCTTCAAGCCAGATCCGATCACTGGCGCTCCTGCACCGGTCGATCCGGAGAACGTTCCTAACATCGCGGATTATTTCCCCTATTACAAGGGTTACGGAACAAACGCAATTTCGGTCAACACCCACTCGGGTTATGCGAACTATAACGGTGCACAGGTAAGTTTGCTACGACAGGCTGGTCGTGCAACCTTCAATCTCAACTACACCTACTCGAAGTCGCTTGGCATCGTCGGGAGTACCCTCGATGCATTCAACGTCGCTAACAACTATGGTGTTTTGAATATTGACCGTCCTCACGTCATTAACACTTCCTATGCTTTCGATCTTGGCTCGCCCGTTCACGGTCATCTTTTCGCGGGTGGATTTGTAAACGGTTGGACGCTCTCCGGCACCACCACCTGGCAGTCAGGTGGCAACCTGCAGGCAAATACGAGCCAGAACCTCGGTTTGACGATCGAGAACACCACGCTCGGCCACACCGTGGGCTCGTCCACTTTCTACGGGACGCCATTCAACAGTGTGCTCCCGATCACCATCTGCAATCCGACTGCGGGCCTAAAAAACAATCAGCACGTAAACCTAGATTGCTTCACCGCGCCACAGATTGGACAGGTGGGAGACCGTCAGGCCCCGTATCTTAGCGGCCCGTCTTTCTTCGACTCCGATCTCGGCATTTACAAGAGTTTCCACATCACGGAGAGCCAGGCGCTAGAGATTCGTGGATCGGCTTTCAACTTCCTTAACCACCCTCTGCCCGGCTACAGCACCTCGGATCTGGTGACGCTGAAGCTTCAGACTTCGAATAATAGTTCCTTCGCCTCCCAGGTCTCTAATGTCGACCGTGGCATCACGGACGCGAAGTACACTCAACGGACTCTGTTGCTTGCGATCAAATACCACTTCTAAAGGGAGATGTTCTTGCTTGCTGAACTGGACGAGCTCTGTCGCTACCTGCCCTGGCGGTCGGGTTCGTCTCATTTTTTTCTTTACAACCCTCGACCGAAACCTTTCGGAGAACTGAATGAAGGTTGCAACTAGTCTCCTGCTTTCCGGCGCTCTTTCGTTCCTTGTCTCTGCTGGCATTGCTCAGAGTCCAACGGTTCGCAGATCGCCCCAGGCCATCGATCCCATCTATACACTTCCCCCCGCCTCATTGAGTCCCGAGCAGATGTCTACACTCCAAAAACTCGGCGCTGACTGGCCACAGCTCGGTCGCTATCGCGATGAGAACGTAAAGCTCGCTCCGCCTAAAACAGGCGAATCTCGCATCATCTTTATGGGCGACTCCATCACTGACTCGTGGGGCCGCCACGTCCCCGCCCCATTTTTTCCCGGCAAGCCTTACATTAATCGCGGGATCTCCGGCCAGACCACAGGGCAGATGCTCGTGCGCTTCCGCCAGGATGTCATCGACCTTTCGCCAGCAGCTGTTGTGATCCTGGCCGGAACCAACGACCTCGCAGGCAATACTGGTTTCTCGTCGCTTCAGATGATCGAAGATAACCTGCAATCAATGTGCGAGTCCGCGAAAGCCCATGGCATTCGCGTCATCCTGGCATCTGTTCTTCCGGTAAGCGAGTATCCATGGCGTCGCGGTCTCCATCCCGCCGCCGAGATCCGCCAGCTCAATGACTGGATCAAATACTACGCACAGTCGAACGGATTTGTTTACCTCGACTACTACTCCGCGATGACCAATGATCAGGGAGGCCTCGACGCTGCCATCTCCCTCGATGGTGTCCATCCAAACGCAGCCGGCTACGCCATCATGGCACCGCTTGCCGAGAAGGCCATACAACAAACGGTCAACCAGACGACGGTGCCAACAATCGCCCAATAAGCAGCATTCTGCACTCAGTAAATTTATTCGCTCTCCAATTCACACCGAATGATAGGAAATGTCGCCTTCATGCCCAGGTTCAACCGATCCGTCTCCATCGCGTACTTATTCTTTGTCGTCTCCATCCCGCAACTCCTTCAAGCGCAGCAGGGGTACCGCTTTCAGGACACACATCTCCCTGCCGAAGAACGCATCACCGACCTGATCGGCCATATGACGCTTGAGGAAAAAGTGCAGGCGCTCAGCACAAACCCAACGATACCCAGGCTGGGTGTTGTTGGAACACAGCACGTTGAAGGGCTCCATGGGCTCGCCCTCGGAGGCCCTGGAGGATGGGAGGGGAAAAACCTCCCCGTCATTCCTACGACTCAGTTCCCACAGTCGCGGGGACTCGGCCAGACCTGGGATCCGGAGCTTATTCAGAAGGCTGCTGCTGCTGAAGCCTACGAGACTCGATATGCGTACGGGAAATACCATCGCGGCGGTATGGTCGTCCGCGCGCCAAACGCCGATCTCAGCCGCGATCCGCGCTGGGGCCGCAGTGAAGAGTCTTACGGCGAAGATCCGTTTCTGGTCGGAACAATGGCCACTGCTTTTACCCGCGGACTGCAGGGCGATGATCCGCACGTCTGGCTTACTTCCTCGCTCCTCAAACACTTTCTCGCCAACAGCAACGAAGACGGTCGCGATGGGTCCTCATCGAACTTCGACGATCGCCTCTTCCACGAGTACTACTCCGTACCGTTTCGCATGGCTATCCAGCAAGGGGGCGCCAACGCCATGATGACTGCCTACAACGGCTGGAACGGAGTTCCGATGATTGAGAATCCGGTGCTTCGCTCTACGGTCATCAAGGAATGGGGATTCGACGGCATCATTTGCACTGACGGCGGTGCCCTTACGAATCTTGTCACTCATCACCACGCCTTCAAAACTATGTCTGAGGCTGCAGCCGCTGCGATTCACTCGGGCATCAACCAGTTTCTTGATGACTACCGCCAGCCCGTCATGGACGCTCTCAAACAGAACCTCATCACCGAACACGAGATAGATGCCAACATTCGCGGCGTCTTCCGCGTCATGCTCCGGCTGGGAATGCTGGACCCGGCCGAGCACATTCCCTACGCCAAGATCGGCACAGTCGATCAGGCAAAGGGCGATCCATGGAACTGGCCCGAGCGAAAGGCTCTCGTGCGTCAGGTTACCGATGAGTCCATCGTGCTTTTGAAGAACGAAAACAATATCCTTCCCCTTCGTGCCGACAACGCGAAGAACATCGCAGTCATCGGCCCACTTGCCGATCGGGTAGCGCTTGACTGGTATAGCGGCACTCCCCCCTATATCGTGACGCCGCTCGCAGGAATCCGAACACGCGCTGGATCTTCATCGGTCACGTTCTCGATGGGCGAGGATGTGAAAGAAGCCGCCGCTCTCGCGGCCAAAGCCGACGTCGCAATCGTGATCGTGGGCAACCACCCTACTTGCGACGCCGGATGGTTCAAATGCGCACTGCCGAGCGAGGGCAAAGAAGCGATTGATCGCAAGAGTCTTACGTTGGAGCAGGAAGAGCTCGTCAAGGCTGTCTACGCTGCCAATCCCAAGACCATTGTTGTACTGCAAACGAGCTTCCCTTACACGACTAACTGGACCCAGGAGCATATACCAGCCATACTCCAGATCACTCACAACAGCGAAGAGCAAGGAAACGCTCTCGCCGACGTGCTCTTTGGTGACTACAACCCGGCAGGTCGCCTGACCCAGACGTGGGTTAGCTCCATCGATCAGCTTCCTCCCATGATGGACTACGATCTTCGCCATGGTCGTACTTACCTTTATCTGAAGCAGAAACCTCTGTATGCTTTTGGCTTCGGTCTCAGCTATACGACTTTCGCGTATTCGAATCTGCACATCAGCACATCCAGCCTCGCGACGAACGGCAACCTGACCGTCACAGTCGACATACGTAACACAGGTGCACGAGATGGAGACGAAGTCGTTGAACTCTACGTCGCCTATCCTCGCTCCGCCGTGTCGCGTCCCATCGAAGAGCTAAAAGGCTTCGAACGCACGCACCTTCATGCTGGTGAATCCAAAGTTGTCACACTTCACCTAGCCGCACAGTCGCTCGGCTACTGGAACGAAACACAGCACGCCTTTGTTGTTGAACCGGGACCCATCGAACTTCGACTTGGCGCCAGCTCGGACGATATCAAGTTAAGCAAAACCTTGAACGTCGCCCCTTAGTTACGGACCTCTGGTAGATACTTGAACAAAGAAGAGAAAAATTATGTCCAGGCACCTCCGCACCTTTATCCACTTCATTCCGCTCTTTTGTCTCTGCGCGTTCCTCGCACCTCCGTTGATTCGGGCTCAGCAGCTGTCGCTCTCTCGTGATAACGCCACGGTGCTCGTCGAGCCCTACGCGCCAAATATTGTTCGCGTCTCCATTAGCCTGCGGCGCGAGGATGCACTGGCCGCACCTGGGTATGGCATCGTAGCGACGTCAGTTCCTGCGGGATGGACAGCCGGTAGCGACACTTCAGGTGACACTTTGCGTTCCAACCGCCTTGTCGTGACGGTCTCACCCCAGGGGCCGAAGCGGGTTCCAACCGGAACCACCGCCGACATCGCGAAGTTTTTTAATGGCTCCACTCCAGGCGTCGGCCTCTCTATAAAAACCCCAGATAATTTGGACCTCGTTCGCATGCAAGGCTGGCAGATGTCGGTCCCCAACCACAAAGATGGCAACGCCGATATCCTTTACGACCGCCGCCCCACTGACGCACCCTTCTTCCAGGTCGGCGCCAGTTTCGCCTCTCCGCCAGATGAGCACTACTATGGCCTGGGTCAAAATCAGGAAGGCTACCTTGACCATCGCAACCATGTACTCCGTTGTGCTCACGACTACAACGCACCCTCTGGTCAAAGTGTATGTGTGCCATTTGTAGTTACAAACAAAGGTTACGGCATCCTATGGGACAATCCATCTGCGACCACTGTCGCTTTTGGATTCAACGATCAAGTACGTTGGACCTCGGATGTCGGCCAACGAGTCTCTTTCTTCGTCATCGCTGGTGCAACCTACGATGAGATCTACGCTGGCTACCGTCTGCTCACCGGCTCAACCCCCATGCTCCCAAAATCGGCATACGGCTACATTCAAAGTAAGCAGCGTTATACCAGCCAGGCCGAACTTCTCGGCGTGGCGCACGGATATCGCGATCGCCATTACCCGATCGACGATCTCGTTATCGACTGGTTTCACTACACCATCATGGGTCAGATGGACATGGATCCCGCCAAGTGGCCAGATCCTATGGCGATGAACAAGGAACTGCACGCCATGAACTTCCACACCATGATCAGCATCTGGCCTCGCTTCGTCCCCGAGAGCCGTTTTTATAACACCCTTCTAAAGAATGGATGGTTTGAGCATCTCGCCGACGGCACACCCACCAACGGACTGCCTTATGACCGCGCAGGCTCAGACATCGACACCACCAGCCCGGAGGCTGCAAAATGGTACTGGGGCGTTGTGAAAGAGAACTACGTCAGCAAGGGTTTCGACGCCTTCTGGGCCGACGAGACTGAGCCCGATCTCCCGCCAAACGGAAGCTACTTTCACATCGGCCCTGGCACGCAGTTCTTCAACACGTACCCTCTCTTCCACACTGCGGCCTTCTACAACGGATTTCGCGAAGATCTTCCAACTCGGGCACTCATCCTCGCTCGCGATGCCTATCTTGGCGCGCAACATAACGGCGCCATCTTCTGGTCCTCCGACATAAGCGGAAATTGGGACACGCTGAGACGTCAGGTCTCAACCGGGATCAACTTTGTCGCCTCGGGTATGCCCTACTGGAGCACTGATATCGGTGGCTGGCAGTATCTTCCCTCGCACCATACGCCGCTGCACACTTCGCTCATCGACCCCTCTGATGCCCGCGAAAACATCGGCCACTACGATGACTATCCTGAACTCTACGTGCGTTGGTTTGAGTATGGTGCCTTTCAGCCAAACTTCCGAAGTCATGGCAGCCGCCCGGAGAATGAGGTATGGTCCTATGGCAAACAGGCCGAACCAATCCTTGTGAAGTATCTCCGCCTTCGCTATCAGCTCATGCCATACATTTACAGCCTGGGCCACATGACGAACCAGACCGGTGCTCCCTTCATGAGAGGCCTGTTTATGGACTTCGGAAGCGACCCTAAGGTTGCCAACATCGGTGATGAGTATATGTTCGGACCTGCTCTGCTGGTCGCTCCGGTGACAGAGCAGGGAAGTACTTCACGCGAGGTTTATCTACCCGCTGGAACCGACTGGTATAACTACTGGACGAATGCCAAGATGCATGGCGGGCAGACCATCACTGTCGATGCTCCCATCGACACGATTCCTCTCTTCGTTCGCGCGGGTTCGATTCTTCCTCTTGGTAGCCCTATTGAAAGTACCAATGAAGATCAAAAGATAGATCGCGTTCGCATCTACCCTGGTGCCGACGGAGACTTTGACCTATATCGCGACGATGGCAATACCTACAACTATGAGAAGGGTCAGTTCCAAGTCACTCATCTTCACTGGTCCAACGCAACAGGGAAGCTGACCCATAGTGGTCCGGACGCATGGAGCACTCCCGATGACTCGGTGGTGGAGGTACAAAACCGATAGCTAGTCGCACCTTGAGACGAGTTACTCGAACGAGTTCTAGCCAAGCGTTCGCAGCGACTCGTCGAGTACCTTCCTGGCGCCAGCTTTCATCTGCAACTCCCGAACCACCGATCCATAGCGAACTCTGACAACCCCGTCGCGCTCTGACTGTAATCTCAACTCAGTCATTCGTCCAGCTTTCCAAGTTACTCCAACTGTTACTCCTCCCATCGCCTTGAGACCGTCGACTCGGCCCTTGGGCAATGCGGAGGGCAACGCCGGTAGTACGCGAACTTCATTCGGACGACTATCCAACAGCATCTCTGCGATCGCCGCGGTAGCGCCGAAGTTGCCATCGATTTGGAACGGCGGATGCGAATCCCACAAATTCGGAAAGCTGCCCGCCGAACTCTGTTTAATCGGATCCACCGGATTCCAGAGGTTTCGAAGCAAGGCATACGCATGGTCGCCGTCTCCTAGCCGTGCCCACAGCAACATCTTGTAAGCAAGTGACCAACCCGTTGCACCATCGCCTCTCATCTCGAGCGATTGTCGCGCCGCCTCAGCTAGCTTCGGAGTTGTTTCAGGGTCGATCTCTCCTCCGGGATAAACGGCCCAAAGATGCGAAACATGACGGTGATGGGGATCGACCTCACGATATGGTTCAAGCCACTCCATCACGCGGCCGTCGGCGCCCACCTGGATAGGAGCAAGCTGCGTCTGCGTTTGGATCAGCTTCGTTCGTAGATCCTTGTCCAGCCCAAGCTTCGCCTCCGCGTCTGCCGTCGCGCCGAAGAGATAACGCAGATTCTCCTCGTCGATCGCAGGCCCCATGCAAACGCTGGCCTTCCGTCCATCGGGCATGTAAAAAGTGTTTTCCGGCGAATTGGACGGCGCAGTGACAAGCCATCCATGCTTCGGCTCGCGGACCAGCATCGAAAGATAAAACTCCGAAGCACCCTTCATCATGGGATACATGCGTCGTAGGAACTCCACGTTGCCTGTGTAGAGATAGTGCTCCCATATGTGCTGGCACAGCCAGGCTGAACCTATAATAGTCGAACCCCACGAAGCCTCTTCCCCGGGTGACGTGAAGCCCCACGCATTCGTCATCACGTGTGCGACCCATCCATCGGCGTCATAGTAGCTACGTGCTGTATGTGCGCCGGGCACCTGTAATCCTTCCACGAGAGCGAACAGCGGATCGGTAAGATCGCCTAGTCCCGTCGGCTCTGCGGGCCAGTAATTCATCTGCACATTGACGTTCAGGTGCCAGTCGCCCTTCCATCCAGGATGAATCCCCTCTGCCCAAAGTCCTTGAAGATTTGCCGGTAGGCCACCCGGACGAGACGACGAAATCAACAGGTAGCGCCCGAATTGAAAGTAGAGTGCCGCCAACCCAGGATCGTTCGTTCCCCGATGAGCCGCGGCCAAGCGGTCTGCGGCAGTACTCTGCTCCAGCGTTGCTTCGCCATCTCCCATTGCGAGCGAAACTCGGCGGAAGTAGCTGCGATAATCCGCTTGGTGGCGCGCCAACAACAACGCATAAGGCCGCTTAGCCGCCCCGCGCATATCCTGCAAAGCAGCGAGTTCGGCCTCATGGCTGTGACGGCCTGCGAAACCTCCATAGTTGGTTGCCGCGGTCACCAGTAGCGTAACCTCGTCAGCGCGTGAGATCACAAGAGAATCGCCATCGACTGGTTTTATGGTGCACCGCGAGTGAACGCTCGCATGCGGGTGGCATACCGAAGCCCAGCCACGTCGTGCGCGCCCGAATTCAGCGTGCCCGTCATCACCAAGCCACCCTTACCATCGGTCGTCGTCCGGAAACGCTCTACTCTGCTCAGACGAACGCGCAACGAAAGCGAATGGGATTGGCTCGTCCGCAGGTGCACCACAATCACCTGATCCGGGGCGCTTGTGAATACTTCGCGTTTATAGCTCACTCCATTTACAACAAAGCTCGTTGTCGCTACGGCCCCATCGAGATCAAGCCATCTGCGGTATTTGCTGGCGTTCGCATCCTTGATCCCGTCAAACGAGAGCAGCAGCTTACCCAACTCCTCATACGAACCATAGCGAGGGTCGGCGCTCCCCGCATCGGCCGATGTGAAGCTTTTATTTACCAGAGCTTCGGCGGCTACATTGTCGCCCGCAATCAGCAACCTTCGAATCTGTGGAAGCTCTTTCGCAGCGTCTGTGCGATCCGAATCGTGAGGTGAGCCGGACCACATCGAACTCTCATTCAAGTCCAGTCTCTCCTCAGAGACGCCGCCATACATCGTCGCTCCTAGTCGTCCATTGCCCGTTGGCATAGCCTCCTCGAAGACGCGTGCCGGCGCACCGAAGCGCACCAGTAGGTCGCTGGAAGGCACGAAGCTCTGGGCTGCAAACATCGAGCTGAAGCCCAACAATAATGTGAGCGCGCCACATCGTTTCGCCTTCGCGAAAGCAGACAAAGCGATCCTCCTAGTTCGTACCGACCGACTCCTGAAGTACCACGACACCAAATCGCGGAAGCGAGACGCTTGTTGTGTCCCCACCGTTGAGCACATCGCGCATTGCATGTGGCAGTTTAATGACACGCATCTCCGATCCATAGTTCGTCAGAATGAGAACTCGGGTCTTTTCGTTCGACCGTACCGCCACATCCACGTCTGTAGGAATCTCAGGCAATACCGTGGCGACGCCGCTGTTCTTGAGCATCCACTCCGCAGCACGTCTCATTGCAGCCGCATCAAGCTCTGTGCCAATATATGTAATCGTTCCGCGCCCAACTTTGCGCGTCACAGCCGCGGGCTGTCCGTCCAACCAGCCGTTGCTCGTTCCGTAACGCATCAGAACCTGCGTAGCATGATCCGTTAGGCGAAGCTGTTCGGCCCACGTCGTATCCTGCGCATCTCCCCACGCGCCGCTTACGGGCACAGGTTGATCCAGTGCGTAAAACTGCTCAACCCTCGCTCCGAGCATTGCGGCGAGCGGTCCCGGCTGCCGCTCTGGAAATAGACTGTTGTCTTCGTTTTTCATGGCACTCCGCTGCCCGAGCACAAGATTGCCACCTGCACGAACATAGGCCTCCAAATTTTTTGCGGCCTCCGGTGTCAATACGTTCAACGCCGGAGCTACTACCAGCTTGTACTGGGTCAGCGGCGCTGTATCCGCGACCAAGTCAACCGAGCCGGCAAGTTTATGCAGTGGAGCGTAGTAACTCAAGAGAGCATCCACCGGATCAAATGCTTTATTGTGCTTCTGCCAATTGATAGCCCATCGACTGGAGTAGTCCTGCAGCACTGCAACCTCCGACCTCACGGTCGTTCCAGCCAGCACTGATGCAGCTTTTTCGAACTCTGTCCCAATCTGTTTCACCTCACTGTATAGCGGGACGGGTGTCCCATCGGCTCCAACCAGCGTACCGTGGTACTGCTCCTGTCCGTTCAGTGCGCTCCGCCACTGCCAGTACTCCACTGCCTCCGAGCCATGGCCAATCGCATTCCATGCCATCGCGCGAACTTCGCCCTTATCGAGAGCATTGTTGTCCGTCTGCCAGTTTACAAAGCCCGGCTGCGTCTCCATCACCCAGAAGTTCCTGCGCAAAAATCCACGAGTTAAATCGTGTGTCGCGCCATTGCGCACCGGGTCCAGATGTCCCGTCCCCACATAATCGTCCCATGAGGCAAAGTCTAGATCCTGCGCCACGGTGTAGTGATCGTATGCGTCGAACCACCCCATCATGTTTGTCGTGATCATCTGTCGAGGCTCAGCATGCGCTCGAATCGCATCCAACTGGTTTTTCTGATAACTCCGCCAAGTGTCGGAGACGAATTCTTTCCAGTTCAGCATCAGACCAGGGTTGCCCCCATGTTCAGCGATCGGAATCTGATTCCACTCCTGGTAGGTCTCACTCCAATAAGCGGTGGTCCACCGCGCATTTAAATTCTCAAGCGTCCCGTACTTGGCATGAAGCCAGCTTTGAAATTGTGCCTGGGTAGTTTCTCCGTAGCTCTCATTGGCATATTCGTTGTCGATCTGCCAGCCGATCACATTCGCATCATGACCGAACGCCTCGGCCATCTTCTCCGCGATCCTCCGACTCAGTTCGCGATACTTGGGGTCGCTCCAGTCGAACTGTTGGCGATTGCCGTGCCCGTCCTTCCTGCCGTTTTCCATGGTGCGCAGAGTCTCAGGATATTTCTGTGTAAGCCAAGCTGGCGGTGCGGCAGATGGCGTGCCCATCACGACCGCGATGTGATGCCTCTCCGCTGCACGCACGGCGTGCTTGAGCCATTCCAGATGAAACTCGCCCTCATGTGGCTCGATGGTGCTCCAGGCAAACTCGCCCACGCGTACAAAATTTACGTGTGCTTGTTCCATCAAGGTGAGGTCTGCGTCCCACCTGCTCTCCGGCCACTGCTCGGGATACCACGCTGCTCCAAGCCCCAATGCAGGGCGCCGCGAATCCGTGGGCAACGCAACCTGAGCAAGAGCAGGGACGCTTAAGGTCAATAGAAAAAATGAAGATCGCGCAACCCAAGACCGCAAAATCATCGAAACTCCTTCATTCGGGTGCCACCGGTATTCGCTGTTCGTTGCTGCCCTTCCTCGACTACAGGTAACGGTTGATCAGATTCTCCAGCTGTTCCTGCCGCCCTGATCGTGGCTGGGGATTGATGTTGCGTTCTTCGCTTCGGGCAGCGATTGCCTCCAGCGATTCCTTGCCCGCAAGCATCGCCTTGTTCTCCGGTAGGTTCCAGCCCGCATAGCGTGCGTCCACAATGTCGGCCAAACGCCCTTCCTCATGAATCTTCGCAGCAATCAGGAACGCACGAGCACACATATCTACTCCGCCAATGTGCGCATGAAGGAGATCCTCCGGCTCCGTGGACTGTCGTCGCACTTTCGCATCGAAGTTCATTCCGCCGCGCCCTAGCCCCCCAGCCTGGATCACGTGATACATCGCCAGGGTCATCGAGTACAGATCTGCCGGAAACTGATCCGTGTCCCAACCAAGCAACGGGTCGCCGCGGTTAATATCGAGCGAACCGAGAATTCCCAGGTCGGCTGCCGTGGCAATCTCATGCTCGAAGGTGTGTCCCGCCAGCAATGCATGATTAGCCTCGAGATTCACTTTCACTTCGCTCTCCAGGCCAAACCTCTTCAGAAACCCAAATACCGTCGCCGTATCGAAGTCGTATTGATGCACGGTCGGCTCTTTCGGCTTCGGTTCAAGAAGTATCTGGCCGCTGAATCCAATCTTGTGTTTGTACTCCACCACCAACGTCAGCATGCGGCCCATCTGCTCCAGTTCGCGCTTCAAGCTGGTGTTCAACAGCGTCTCGTAGCCCTCACGGCCACCCCACAATACATAGTTTTCGCCGCCCAGCTTCTTTGTTACATCCATGCAATGTTTAATGGTTGTTGCAGAATAAGCAAAGACTTCCGGGTCCGGGTTTGTCGCGGCGCCCGACATAAATCGAGGATGGCTGAACAGGTTTGCCGTACCCCACAGCAGCCGTGTCTTTGACGACTCCATCTTCTTCGCCAGGTAATCCGACATGCTGTGAAGATTGGTAATTGACTCACGCAGGGTTTCGCCCTCAGGAGTGATATCGCGATCATGGAACGTGTAGAAGGGAAGATCGAGAACACGAAACAGATCGAATGCTGCATCTGCCTTGTCTTGGGCCGCCTGAATCGCATCGCTGCGGTCCATCCAAGGACGACGAATCGTCGGCGCGCCAAATGGATCGCTACCGTTCATCGCCAGACTATGCCAATAGGCGACTGCAAATCGCAGATGCTCGCGGAGCGGCTTTCCCAACACTGTTCGATCCGCATCGTACCAGCGGTATGCTAGATCGGATGTGCTCTCGGTTCCTTCATATTCGACTACCGGAAAGCTACTGAAAATTGACTGACCCATAGATCCCCCAAATAAAATGTGCATTGCACAAGAGCTCAATCCGTCGAGCGCGTTGCTGGCCGAAACCTTACCGTATAGAACACCCCGAATAGGGTCAATAGAACGCCCCACCAGAGCGTCGGCTGCAGATTCGCCAGAACTGTAGCGGGCTTGTGTCCAAAATGCTCGAAGATGCCTTGACCTAATAGAACCAGACCGTCAGCTAACATCAAGATGCCGCAGAAAAACCATATGGAGAGCTTTGCTCCGCGCGACTGCGATTTCTGCTCTTGCGAATGGTTGTCTCTCATCGGATCTCCTCGCAGCTCACTTCTAAAAAAACACTATATTCAGAACGAAAAATACAATGATCACGACGACTGCCCAGAAGACGGGCTTCTGCCAAAGTTTTTCTGCGCCGTCGCTGGGTATTGGAGTTACACCGTAGACCAACCCGGCAAGTTGGGTAGTAGAAGTTGCCTTCGTCATCAGGCTCACGGTCACTGTAACCACGACACAGATCAGCCAACTCCACAGGGCACGATAAAGATTCTCCGCCATGGGACGCGCATCAGGGCTCATCGCGATGTATCGCAGGCCGTCAGCGTTCAAACGAACCCAAACAAACATACCTATTGAAGCTGTGGTTCCGGCTAACAACCCCCAGAATCCGCCAGCTCTTGTCGCCCTCTTCCACAGCATCCCCAGGATGACGGTGCCGAAGAGTGGCGCGATAAAAAAGCTAAATAACGCCTGAACGTAATCCATGATCGAAGCGGCGTTCATCACCAGATAAGCCGTTGCAATCGACACAAGCATTCCGATAACTGTTGACCATCGTCCCATCGCTACATAGTGCCTGTCCGACGCTCTCTTATTGATGAAGGCGCCGTAGAGGTCATAGGTCCAGACAGTCGAGAAGGCGCTGATATTGCCGGCCATGCCGCTCATAAAGCCCGCTATCAACGCAGTGATTCCGAGCCCCAATAGCCCTGGCCCGCAGTAGCGGACCAACATCAGCGGCAGCACGTCGTCGTAGCTGTGCTGTCCGGTCGCCTTTGCTACACTTCCGGGCACCAGATGAAACGCCATGGAGCCATCGGCGTTGTGCAGCCCAAGCGCAATCAGACCGGGCAGAATCACGATCAAAGGAACTGCCATTTTGAACGCCGCACCAATCACCGGCGCCATCTTTGCGGATCGCAGGCTGTTCGCACTCAATACCCGCTGGATCACAAGAAAATCCGTCGTCCAATAGCCGAAACTTATAACAAACCCCAGCCCAAAGACGATGCCTGTCCAATGCACGCCCATTGGGTTGTCTTTGAACCCTCCAAGCGTGTTCCACAGATGCGTGTAGTTAGTGTTACCTACGTTCGTCGCAATCTGCGTCTTAAGATTTGTCCAGCCATGCGCCTCGATCAACCCCAGGATCGGAATTGTCGCTGCCCCCGCCCATATCAAAACAAACTGCAGTACCTCGTTGATGATTGCTGAGCGAAGGCCTCCCAACATCACATATAGAGCTACGGTTCCCGCGCCCACCCAGATCGAGAACGTCAGATTCCAGCCAAGTACTGTCTGCATCACGACAGCCATGGCGTACATGTTGACCCCGCTCATCAGTATCGTCATCAATGCAAACGACACTGCGCTCAGCGCTCTTGTGCCCTCGCCAAATCTCAGATGCAGATAACCCGGTACAGAGTGTGTCTTCGAGATGTAGTAGAACGGCATCATTACGATGCCCAGAAATAGCATTGCTGGAATCGCGCCAATCCAGTACCAATGGGTCGCGAGCATCCCGTATTGATAGGCTGCCCCCGCCCATCCCATCAGCTCCAGCGAGCCCAAATTCGCTGACACGAAGCTCAGCCCAGCCACCCAAGCCGACATCTCCCTCCCAGCAAGAAAGAACTCTTCGCTCGTATTCGTGGAACCCTTCACATAAAACCCAATGAAGATGACCAGCGCGAAGTAGAGCAGCAGGATCAAGACGTCGACTGGATTTAGTCGCGTCATTTGTGCGCCGAGTAGAGGAAAGCTGGAAGCGAGAGAAAGCATTATGTGCTACGAAGAGCCTTCCAAGAAGGTGGGTGAAGCGTCACGTACCTCAAAAATGCCTATTTTAGTCGCGACCCGAACTATATCGGCTGCCACGCAAAGTTGTCAATGGAGATCGGATCAACCACATTCTCGTATCATCGCGCTGGCCTCACAGAAATAGGTGTTTGCGGATTTTTTGCAGTCCTTTTGAGATCTTTCCACTTATCTTTACAAATCGCCACGGCGCACCGCTATACTGGACCTCGAAGAAATAGTTCTTGCAATTTTATTAACTAAGGGAACCTCACGCACAGCCCTGCAAAGTCGAGATAGCCAATCTACGGGAACAGCACTGCCGTTATGGAGCACTGATGGATTCTCAGCTCGTGCGAGCGCATTATGTCTGCTAAGGAAAGAATAGAGCACGTCGACAAAGGTTTCCGGCGCGTCGACCTCGCCTATGTCGAACTTGCATCGAGCGAGATTGCTCGCGACATCAACCGCGACATCGTATTGGAGATCGTTCGTTCCAAACAGCCCATCTCGCGTGCCGACCTTTCACGCGTCTCCGGCTTGCAACCGAGCACCGTCTCCAATATCGTCGAGCAACTTCTACAGGAAACCTGGATCGTTGAGGGTGCCGTGGCCCGCAGGCCGCGCGGCCGCCGCCCGACCATGCTCTCGCTCAACGACAATCTCGTCATGTTAGTAGCCGACCTCCGGCCACGCAGGGCAATCCTGGCCATTATCGACCTCAACGGTCGCATGCTCGCGCACGAAGAGATCAGCATCTTCTCGGATCCCGAGCGATCCGTCGCCGGTATGATCGAAACGATGCAGGCCATGCGCGATCGCTTTCCACACAAAAGCTTCGAAGGGATCGGAATCAGCGTGCCGGGCCGCGTCCAT
This sequence comes from uncultured Edaphobacter sp., assembly GCA_964658525.1. GTDB lineage: Bacteria > Acidobacteriota > Terriglobia > Terriglobales > Acidobacteriaceae > Edaphobacter. The sequence continues at coordinate 48,815 of CAZZZG010000009.1, read as the reverse complement.
CCAAAGACAAACCATCTCATTCACGCCCCTAATCTCAAATGGACGGACTACGACATCAAGGGAGCGATCCAGAAGAAGCTGCGCCTTCAGGTCGAACTCGACAACGATGCGACGGCCTGCCTGCTCTCCGAGCTCTGGTTTGGCCGCATGGATAAAACGCGGAATGCCGTTCTGGTCAGCCTCTCCGAAGGCCTTGGCACCGCGATCTTCGCTAACGGACAGATCGTCTCGGGCCTCAACGGACTAGCTGGCGAGTTCGGCCACATCCCAGTAGACCCTGCCGGCCCTCTCTGCGGCTGCGGCAAACGCGGTTGTTGGGAGACGCTCGCTTCATCCGACGCGGCACTGCGCTTTTACTCCGAACTCAATCCAACCGCAAACGTCACCTTCATCCAAAACCTGATGCACCTTGCGGAAGAGGGTGATCCACTCGCCATCAAGGCGATACAGAAGCAGGCCCTGCATCTCGGACAAGGCCTACGTCTGGTCACCGCGGCCCTTTCTCCGGAACTCATCCTCATCACCGGCGCTCTCACCACAGCGTGGTCAAGCTTCGGCTCGATCGTGCAGGACGAGCTGGTATCCGGAATTCTCGCAGGCTCTGCACCTCGCCTTGAGATCACAACGGGAGGAGAGATGGCTCGCCTTCGTGGGGCTGCCGCCATCGCACTCCAGCGGCACTCCGGCTATCACAGCTCATCCCGCCGCGGCGCGAAAGCTAAATCGAACGCAAGCAAACGCTCCGAGACTGACTAAACCTACAACGTAGACAATCACGAGACTTACATCCTATGTATCTAGGCATCGACTGCGGCACGCAAGGGACAAAGGCTCTTCTGATCGATGAGCAGGGCATCGCGCACGGTCGAGGACACGCTACGCACCAAGTCATCCAGCGATCCTCCGGCGCCCGCGAGCAGGATCCTCAATGGTGGATTGAAGCCCTCCGACTCTCAGTCAAGCAAGCGGTAGCACAAGCCTCGGGCCAACCCATCGAAGCCCTCGCAGTCTCCGGCCAGCAGCACGGTCTTGTCGTCCTCGACGAGCACATGCAGGTCATTCGTCCCGCCAAGCTCTGGAACGACACCGAAACCGCATCGCAGAACGAGGAACTGATCGCCCGCTTCGGAGGCCAGCAAGCCTTCTTCGAGCGCTTCGGCATCATCCCCCTCACCGGATACACCGTATCAAAGTTGCTCTGGCTACGGCAGCGGGAACCAGAAAACTTCGCCAGAATCCGCCATATTCTCCTTCCCCATGAGTACCTCAACTTCTGGCTTACCGGCAATCTCTTCGCGGAGTACGGAGATGCCTCTGGAACCGGATACTTCGATGTCCGTAATCGCACCTGGGCCGCTGAGGTCCTCGCCTCAATCGACCAGGGTACTGGCCATCTCCTTCGCGCGCTCCCGACCCTCGTTCCCGCGCAGCGAATCATTGGCGCTGTAAAGCCAGATGTAGCGGCCAATCTCGGGATCTCCAACACTTGTCTTGTCGCCAGCGGCGGGGGAGACAACATGATGGGAGCGATAGGCACCGGTAATGTAATTGAGGGTGTCGTCACGATGAGCCTTGGCACTTCGGCTACCGTTTATTCTTTCCGCAATAAGCCCGCATCCAGCCCAAATCCTGGCATCGCTCCCTTCTGTTCCTCGTCGAACGGCTGGCTTCCGCTCGTCTGCACCATGAACGCAACTAATGTCGTGACGCAGATTCTGGATACGCTTGGCCGTACAGTCATTGATATTGAATCGGCTCTCGCCACCACGAGCCCCGGAGCGGATGCCCTGACCTTCATTCCCTTCCTCAATGGTGAACGTACCCCCGACCTACCGTCCGCACGGGGATCTCTTCTCGGAATCTCCGCATCTAATTTAAGTCCAGAAAATCTCATACGGGCGACGATCGAAGGAGTCAGCTTCGGCATTCTTGAAGGCCTCGATCTCATCCTGGATGGCACAAGAGCGAAACGTATTCTGCTTATCGGAGGCGGGTCACGTTCGGCGCACTGGCGTCAGCTCCTCGCCGATGCCAGTGGCACAGATGTTCACGTTCCTCTTGAAGAAGAGGCTGGCTGTCTCGGAGCTTGCATTCAGGCCATCTTCGCCGCTCGCGCCGAGATGGGCTCGCCGGAGACCTTTATCCAGATCTGCGATCGTTGCATCAGGCTCGATGACCAACGAACAGCCTCACCTAATCCGGTTCTGGCATCGCAATACGCTCAAGCGCGCGCAGCTTATCAGCACCATCGGGCAACTCAATACGGTGTCTAGGGACGGCGATTCGCTGTTCGGGAAGTCGCTCCCTACTACTTTGGACTGCTAATGGCGTCCAAATCCAGCGGCGACTTCCTTTCTTGGAGATTAGAGGTGCGGTGCGAGATCGCGCGAGTCGTTATGGCAGCGGTTGAGTCCGGGCTGCTTTCGTTCCCGTCCCTTTGATTGGCAATTCCCTAAGCTTCCGAAATAATAGTCCCTGCAAAAACGCTGCGCTCCTGCTCTTTACCATTCGGCGTAGTTTCAAATGCTGATCGGCTCTCGAATCGGAATCTTCTCTATTCACTTTCGCGACAGGCCTTGGTCTGGTCGACACGAAACAGAATCGGCTTCGAAGAAGCTGACTCACGCATTCTGTTTAACCCGGGAAAAGTTTTGCTTCGTCGAATGGCTTGTTCAGCCCGGTCAGTTCCAGAACCTTACCGCAATACTTCTCAGTCATGGGCATCCGGATCACCTGGACGCTGGCTCCCTAAGAAAAATCTTGACGCAAATCCACAGGCGGAGATTTTCACCAACAAACCGACTGCCGCTGAACTGGCACCAACGGACATCAGCGACTCGACACCAAGCGATGGAGGCTGAAGCAGATCGACTTTTTCCACTTTTTGTTTTTCTGACGGTTTCTGAGTCGAGGCGTCCAGAGTTAGTGTCGTGAGACACGACACCATCGCTACGTATATCAGGTTTCGCCAAACGAATATTCGCATGCGGTTGGTTCCGATATCAGAGGTGAAGGTTATACCTTTCAAAATTCAGCTTGACCAAATGCACTTGAGTACTTTAAATGTCTTTAGCGCGACCCGCGAGCTGACTGCAGCAGGACTGCTTTCCCATAGCGTGATGTATTGACTATCCCAGTTGCTGGTTTGTCCGGCCTCTTTCCTATCGCCGAGAAATCGGCTTGGGCCGCTGGACGAACTGGCTTGCGCATGCTATTGACCAACGCGATGTTCAAGACTATGCTGTCGCTATGCGCATCCTAAATGTGCTTCATTGTTGTCGCTCCTCGCAGGGCCTTCCTGTCGAGTTGAGTGGCGTTCGTTGTTGTTGCTAGCGCTCTCCTTATAAATCTCCTCAGGCAAGTCTTTTGACCACACCACCCTTTTTGCTAAAAGGCGTGGCGTTCCCTCCGTTCCGTGTCGACTCGTTTGCATAACGGCAGCACCTTTCTCAGGAGAACCGTCTCATGGCTTCCTATCAAAGCAAAGCCTCGCTTCTAAACGTTCATCAGCCTTCTACCTTGTTTGTGCTCTTGCTTGTGCTGAATCTATCGGCGATCGCACAGACGTACAGTGGTGGAGTTCGCGGCTCGCTTACAGATCCCGGCGGTGCTTCTGTTGCGGGCGCTTCCATCACACTCACGGACGAGGGTACACATCAGACACGCAACACAATTTCCGATAGCGCCGGGAACTACGATTTCAGTGCTCTCAAGCCCTCGACATATAGTCTTCAAGTTACTGCGGGAGGATTTAGTCCTGCGACACGCACCCACATTGTCCTGGAGACGCAGGATTTTTTGACACTCGATATTTCGCTTACTTTGGGTACGGCAAGTAGCGTCGTGCAAGTATCGGCTGATGCTCCGCTGGTGGATACGTCGACGGCATCGGTCAGCACGGACCTGGACCAGCGGCGGCTTGAAGACTTACCTGTCCTCGGTCGCAATCCGTATATTACGGCAAAGCTTTCAGGGGTTTTCGTGAATACGGGGAACCCGCAATTTATCCGCTTTGCGGACCAGAACGGTACGTCAACGACATCAGTTGCGGGTGGACCGGTTGCTGCAAATCTTTACCTCGTCGATGGCGTACCAATCACGGACACAAACAATCGGCCCATTGTTATTCCGACGATCGAATCGATACAAGATGTTAAGGTTCAGGCAAACACCTACGACGCACAGGTTGGACGCACTGGCGGAGGAGTCTTCAACACACTTCTGCGTTCCGGTTCTAACAGCATTCATGGCTCGGTCTTTGGCGAGACACGACAGAGCTCCTGGCTTGCAAATGATTTCTTTGCGAACCGCGAGGGTGTTCCGCGGCCCGATAGTCCCTACTACAACTGGGGCGCTTCGCTCGGAGGCCCCGTCGTTATTCCGCATGTCTACGATGGCAGGAACAAGAGCTTCTTCTGGATTGGCTCAGAAGGGTATATCCAGACCTCTCCTTACACCGAGAGTTTTGCAGTGCCCACTGCGCTGGAGCGTACTGGAGACTTTTCAAAAAGCTACAACGCTGACGGCTCGCTGAACGTAATCTACGATCCGACGAAAACCTTCACCGATGTAACCGGTACCCATCGCACACCGTTTGCCGGTAACAAGATTCCTGTTGGTCAACTTAGTACAGTAGGCAAAAACATTGCCTCTTACTATCCGCTTCCCCAGTTGAATACTCCGACGGGACAATACAACTTCACAGGAACGGATGATGTACGCGACCACGCACAGGAGGTAACCGTAAAGCTTGACCAGCAGATTCGTCCGTGGTGGAACATCAGCGGCTCTTATATCTTTTACGAGGCCTTGCAGCCTCTGGGAAACCCACTCGGCACGCTACCTGGGAGCTATTCCTACACGTATCATCGTCAGGTCGACGCCGTTCAAATCAATAGCACCTGGGTTCTGAATCCTAAGACGGTTGTAACTGCGCGGTATGGCAATAATCGCTTCCCAAACCTAATCGCGGAAGTGAGTCAGGGCTTTGATCCTGCGACACTCGGATTCCCCGCTTCGTACTCATCACAGATCCAGTCCAAGTTCTTTCCAACTATATTTCTGCGTAACTTCTCGCAACTAGGTCAGAATACGAGTTCGCTCGACAACTGGAAGTCGCAAATCATTAATGGAACGGTTGCCAGGACGGAGGGTCGTCACAATCTAACCTTCGGAGCGGAATACCGCCGCATCCGTATGGACTTTCAGGATTTCAGCAATGCTCCTGGTACATATAGTTTTTCAGGCGCATTTACTCAGTCGGGTCCGAATGCTTCAGGCGACGGCTCCGGGTCAGATCTCGCTGATCTCCTGCTCGGCTATCCTGTCTCCGGGGAAGTCGATCTCACCACGCCGCTCAATACCTACCTCGATTACTTCGCTGTCTTCGCGCAGGATGACTGGCGAGTTACCTCGCGGCTTACGCTTAACCTCGGCCTTCGATACGAAGGGGAGACAGGGCTGAAAGAAGACCACAATCAGCTTGCGGTGGGCTTCGATCGCACCGCCAACTCTCAGCTTGCAAATGGCGCTATGGTTACAGGTGGAATCCTGTTTGCGGGTGTCGACGGCAATCGCCGTGACGTTGGCGATCTATCCCTTCTTAAGTTTGCTCCACGTCTTGGCGCCTCATACCAGATCAGGACGAAGACTGTTCTCCGTGGCGGATATGGCATTCTCTACGCACCGTTACGTTATGACCCAATCGGTGCATTAGCGCCGGGTTACACCGCTGCCAACTCGTATGTCGCAAGCTTCGACAATAACCAGACGTCGGTGGGCACCATCAACAATCCATTCCCTGCAGGTCTTCAAAAGCCAATTGGAAACTCTGCGGGGCTGCTCACTGGAATCGGCAATTCGGTTACGAGCTACGATCAGAACCTTCACGCCCCGCGCGTTCAACAGTTCTCGGTCGGAGTTGAACAGGAGTTACCTGGTCATATCGCGCTTGATGCTTCTTATATAGGATCGCGATCCATCAATCTCAACCCGTCTCCCACCAGCAGTACGCCCATCAACTTCAATCAGCTCGATCCATCAAACTTTAGCCTCGGCAGCTCCCTCAGCGATGAGGTGCCAAATCCAAACTATGTCGCGGATGGGCCTGGAATCATAGGTCAGACAACGGTGGCGCGGTCGCAAACGTTACGACCATTCCCACAGTTCACTTCTGTGAATCTCTTCGTCAGCTCTGCGCACGCGAACTATAACGCGCTTCTGATCAAGGCAGAAAAGCGCGCAGGTCACGGTTTAAATCTTGTTACCTCATTCACCTGGTCACGCAACATGGACTCCTCCTTTGCTACAGCAAACAGCATTCAGAGTTCGGGCATCTCCGCACCTCAGAACGTATATGACCTCGAAGCGGAGTATGCTCACTCCGTCACCGATGTTCCTTATCGACTCGTTGCTGGCATTCTTTACGATCTGCCGTTCGGCAGAGGAGAGCGCTTCTCAACCGGTACACGTTGGGGCGACGAGATTATTGGTAGGTGGCAGTTGAACGTGTTGCCCACATTCCAGAGTGGCTTTCCCGTGTCGATCTATCAGAGCAGTAATCCCAACAACACCATTGCCGGCAACGCTGTGCAACGTCCAAATCTCGTATCGGGAGTTGCGCTCGGCACCAAAGGCACGCTCTATGATCGGCTAAACGGATATATCAACCCGGGCGCATTCACAACCTCTGCGGCTTACACCTTCGGCAACGCTCCGCGCACCCTGTCCTTGCGAGGTCCTGGCTATGAGAACTGGGACATCTCTTTGTTCAAGAGCGTTTTGATTCGCGACAGGCTGAATGTGCAGTTCCGCGCGCAGACCTTCAACACTTTCAATACTCCGTTGTTTGCAGGCCCAAACACCGCGTTCGGAAGTGCGAACTTTGGTGCAATCACGGCGCAGGCCAACTTCCCACGCTACCTCCAGCTTGGTCTGCACATAACTTATTGAACTCAACTACGACACTTATCTGTAAAAGGAAAAAAATGCAATCGGTGCTCAGTCGCAGGTCTCTTTTGAAAAACTCTAGTCTCGCCCTGGGGGCAAGTTTCTTTCCGACGTCGACGATCGTGACTGCGCAGCCGCAGATATCTAGAGAAATGATTCACCTTAACCTGAACGAAAACGCATTTGGTCCATCACCGAACGTCCAAGTTGCTTTGAGAAAGGAGCTACCCCGCCTCTCCCGTTACGCTAGTGCAGCGGTTGCACAGGCATTCGCAGATCAGATTGCAGCTTACGAACGCGTGCCCGTAGAACAAGTGGTGCTAGGAGAGATCCTGGGAGAGTTAGGTCTCTATTTCGGAAGTGAAAAAGGTCCTGGTGGCGAATTTCTATATTCAACCCCAGGATATCTCGCGCTTATCAATGCCGCCTCACGGGTCGGAGGAGTCGGAGTCGCTGTGCCTCTGAATGACAGGTATGAGAACGATTTGACGGCATTGGCGGCGAAGGTCAACGACAAAACGCGAGCTCTCTACCTGATAAATCCGCACAATCCTACAGGCACCATAAGCGAAGACAATGCATTCAAGAAGTTTCTTCGCGACGTTTCACAACGTGCTCCAGTCATCGTCGATGAAGCTTACCTTGAATACACTCCAGACTTCGAAACTCGTTCAGCCGCATCTTTGACTCGTGAAGGTGCGAATGTCCTGGTGTTTCGCACCTTCGATAAGATTCATGGACTTGCCGGACTTCCCATCGGGTACACGCTTGTTCCGCGTGACCTTGCTGCCACTCTCCGCAAACAGGGAATCGGGGATGCTGAGTCTCTGGGACGCCTCAATATAGCCGCTGCCTCGGCTGCTCTTGCAGACACATCCCACGTCCGCCAGATTCGGTCCATCACGATTGATGAGCGAGGCAAATGGATCTCTACGCTGGATGAGCTTAAGTTGCCGCATACAAACTCTCATACCAATTTCATCTTCTTCAATTCTGGTCACCCACAATCTGAAGTCGCAGCTGCAATGCGTATTCGTGGGATCGACATTGGTCGAAGTTTCCCTCCCTATTCGAATTGGGCGCGCATCACGATCGGAAAAGTCGATGAAAATTCCTTTGCGCAACAGCAGCTACGTCACGTGTGGAGTGAGCTATCGTCGCGCTCCTGAGATCTATCCTTGGAGCAGGTCTCGCCTTTGCTGCCGATCAGCTCACATCGACTACTGGCAGCGCGTCTACACTATAAGTGCGGCCAACGCCGCCGGACCTCTCGTTCGACCAGGTCCGCCCCAGGACGCCTGAGGACCGCCCACGATGCAGCAGCCTCACCACACTGGAGTTTCCACTACGACCCCTCCGCGCTTCTATATCACCGGCCGCCAGCCGCTGAGTCCTGGCGCTATTCTGCTGGCTGTCGTAGCCGCGGTCGGTGCGCTCTTCTCGGTCCTCTATGCTCTGGCTCATAACGGGCATGCTCGTCTTGCCTCTGGCGTAGGCCGTTCCGCCAGCGCCCCAACGGAGACCGCCCCGGCGGCGGACGAGAACGACGATCCTTCGCAGATCGACACCATCGTACTTGGCGATCCCGCGGACGCTCCTGTGCCCGCTCGCCGGGGAGACCACGTCAGCCCCGTTCATCCCACCATCCTCGTTCGTCTGCCGCGCTTCGGCGACCAGGTGGGCCTCATCCCCGACACACCCGCCGGCCGTCTTCTCTACGGCTGGCTCGCCGCCTTCAACCAGGCAAGCTACCCTGAGCTCGGCAACGCTTTGCCGAATGTCGCACTTGCCGCGGCTGCGGCTGCACAGATTGAACTACGGCAACAAACCGGAGGCTTCAATTTGCTCTCTGCCAAAGAGGTGCAGCCCGGCGTCCTCGTGTTCCGACTCCGCGACCAGACACCATTGCGTACGGAGGTCCTTGGCACGCTTCAGGTGCGTCCGGAGTCGAGTCCCGCCTCTATCGCGAGCTTCAGTCTCCGCGCCGTGAGTCAACCCGAACATTGATAGCCCATTAGCTCCAGCGCGGCGACATCAAGTCTTCAACTCTTGAGTTGATAGCGAAGATAGCGATTCCAGTACATCAATAGTCCGGTGATCGCGAGGATTGCGAGAGCCAATCCGCAGAGAGCCCAAAGGATCTTTACGGATGTGCCCCATAACGTGCCGGAGTGGAGAGGATGCATAGCCCGCAGAATCCCGTCGCCAGCGGTGTAATTCTGACCATAATGCCAGATGGTGAGAACGCGGGCGTCTGCGGTTGATAGCGTGATGATGTCGCGATGAGAGAAGTCAGCCGGTGCGAGAAGATTGACGAGGGCGTAGACAATCGGGCCAGTGAGCAGCGGATCGCTTAGGCTGAATAGCTATCCTCGAGGGGATTCCTGGTGGACGGCATTCAAGATCTGGCCAAGGGACGCGTGTCGGGACCAGACTTCGGCGGCGTTGGGACTGGATGCGAAAGCATCCCGTGAATTGGGACACGAGAGCGACGACGGAGGTGCCCTGCCGATACCAAGCAACGTAGATTCCTGACAGCGCCCACCAGAAGACGATGAAGAGGGTCCAGAAGCCAACCGCGTTATGTGCCTCGTAGTTGATGCGCCGAATTGTGCCTGAACCCGATATGTAACCCGCGAGCCCATATTTTTACTCCGGGCCACCAGAGAACGAGACCTGTGATGACGAGCAAGATGAGACACAGAGGCCGATCCCATTGATCTTCACGCCATGCGCTTCGCCGAGAAGAAGATTTACGCGCAGCTCGTACGTCCAGTAGAGCCACGTCTGCGGCTGCACCTTGAGATTCGCGGTGACGGAGTCCGCCAGGAGCGTAAAGGAATGTTGATGTTTGTCTTTCGCGAAGAGAAGAAATATGGGTGTCTCTTGCGAAGGTGTCTGGATTTTCTCAAGGCTGCTCTCTGGATAGGCGGCCTTGAAACGATCGAGAACCTCGGCGATCGGCGCAGTGCCCTCAGCGGCATACGGCGTGAGAATCTTCGGCAGTATAGCTCTCGTCAATTCGGTCCGGAAGACGAGGATGGCACCCGTGAGCGCAATCATCACAACGTAAAGCGAGAGCAGGACTCCCGCCCAGAGATGGATCTGGAAGAACGCCCTGCGTAGCCATAGTTTGCGAGGATGGTGGATTAGCGCGTGAAAAAAGACATGCTCGTCTGATTAGAAACGATACTGCGCCGTTCCGATCACGTTCTCGCATAGCCGTAGTAGCAGGCGGTGAGTCCGGTGCAGGTTGCGACCTAACGTTTATCGGCAACGTTGGTGGCATTGACGCTGAAGAGTGTGTGGCGATAGCCGAAGCGGAGGCCGGCATCGAGAAGAGTGTAATTTTGGATGAAGAACGAATTGGCCGCGTCCGCTGCGTTGGTACCCACGAAACGAAGGCCGAAGTTGCCGCCGAGGCCGGTAAATCGCCCTTCGCTCCGAGTGTAGTCGGCGAGAGCACTGAATTGGTTGCGAGGCGTTTGAGGGAGCCACTTAGCGATGTTCGTCGTTGTGACGTCGTTCAGGTTGTCTGTCGCAGTAAATGTGTAACCGCCGTGAAGGTCGAAGCCGTGCGACAGACTCGCAACTGCTTCGAGTTCGAAGCCAGGGAGCGGACCTCACAGTCCTGATGCTCATTGAAGTTCGAGTCCGCGACGAGGACATTGGTTTCGTTGATCTGGAACATCGTGCGTGCGAGATCAGGTGAAGGCATTCTGCGCCTTAAGGGCGTAGCACGAGTGGAGTTGGGAGGCTCAGAACTACAACATGATTGGCCGCTTGAACGGCAAGCCGCTGCGCTGACTGCGGTCTACCAGGCGCCTGGGGTAAACGCGGTCGCGACGCCCGCCGGCTTCCGGGCGTTGATGCTGGAATCGAAGACGCGCTTTCCTCCGGATCTTGATTACATCGTAGCCCTCGACACAACTCTTTCGGTCACTGCCGGGATCAAGGAGATTGAACACACGCTCTTCGAAGCACGTGCACTCGTCATCATCGTGGTCTATCTCTTCCTGCAGGGATGGAGAGATACGCTGATTCCGCTGCTTGCGGTTCCGGTATCGCTTATCGGAACGTTCATGATCCTTCCGCTGCTGGGTTTTTCTATTAACACGCTTTCACTGTTTGGACTTGTGTTGGCGATCGGGATGGTGGTCGATGATGCAATTGTCGTTGTGAAGCTGTAGAACATCACATCGAAGCCGGTATGACTCCGCATGACGCGACCATCAAGGCGCTGGAAGAGGTAGGCGGCCCTGTGGTAGCTATTGCTCTGATATTAAGCGCCGTCTTTGTGCCGACTGCTTTTATCCCTGGAATTACCGGACGACTCAATCAACAGTTTGCCGTGACCATTGCAGTGTCTGTCGCATTACCGGCGTTTAATGCGTTGACACCGAGCCCAGCTCTTTCGGCCATGCTGCTGCAACCCAAGAAACAATCTCGCGGCCCGCTGGGAGCTTTCTTTAGCCGCTTCAATTGCATCTTTGGCAGAGTGACGGATGGATACGTTGGCGCTTGCAGACATCTCATCCACAAAGCAGGATTCGCTTTTCTGCTGTTGCTGGTGTTTGTGGTCGGCGCAGGATACTTCGGAAACAAGATGCTTTCCTCCTGATGAAGATCAGGGTTATATGTCGGCGGTTTGCAACTGCCGAACACGTCGTCGCTCGAACGTACTTCAAATGCGTCTTCCAGGACGAGGCGCTGCGAGCACTTATCAAGGAAACCCTGACCAATAACTACGACATGCAGATTGCTGCCTCCAGCATCCTTCAGGCGCAGGGGTGGTGGGAATAACGCGTGCCAACCAGCTGCCCAATGTCTCTGGCTCAGGCGGAGTGGACTATCAACGCAATGCTTTTTGCTCTCAATGGCTCAACCATGGATTCGCTGGGTATCTCGCTCAATTACATCGTGGACTTCTGGAGGAAATATCGCCGCGCCACAGAAGGCGCTCGCGCACAGTTGCTGCGACGACATATGGCCGAGATGTCGTCCAGACGACCTTGATCTCCAACATAGCAATTGCGTACTACGCGCTACGGCAATTCGACTATCGGTTGGATTTCTCGCAGAGAAATGTTGCTGCCGACAACGACATCGTGCGGATTAACACTGTCAAATACACAGGCGGCGATAGCGCAATTACCGATGTGTATCCGGCCAACCTGCTGTTGCAGCAAGCTCAGGTTCAGGTGACTAGTGCCCAACAGTCGATCGCGCAAACTGAAAATCAGATCAGCATTCTTCCGGGACGCAATCCGGGACCGATTGCTCGTGGCTTCGCTCTGGTCGATCAACCACATCTGGCGGCTGTTCCGACCGGGCTTCCTTTGGCCCTGCTTGAACGTCGGCCCGATGTCCGCCAGAGTGAAGAACTGCTAGTCGCGGCAAATGCGAACGTTGGCGTGGCGAAGGCGGCCTACTTCCCACAGATATCGTTGACGGGTCAGTTTGGGGCGCAGAGCACTGCTCTGACCAGCTTCCTCCAAGGGCCTGCGACGGTGTTTTCGTTGAGTGGAGAGGTTGCAGCCGTTGTACGCAGGCGGCGCGTTTACGAGTGCCTACAAGTCGCCTGGGCACAGCGCAACGAGTCGGCGTAGCTTCTACTGCGCACGGTCACGTATCTCGCGAGCTGTGTAGAGGGCTTGGATGAGCGTCGCAGCGAGCGCGGTCCAGCCTGTCTGATGGGAGGCACCGAGACCGCGTCCCGTATCGCCATCAAAGTATTCACTGAATATGATCAGGTCTTTCCAATGTGGGTCGGTAGCATAACGTTCTTCCCGGCCATGGCTGGGTCGGTGGCCATCTTCTCCGGGGAGAAAGAGATTCACTAGACGCCGTGCGAGGTCCTCGGCAATCTCGATGAGGGTCCGCTGTTGGCCGCTGCCAGTGGGGTATTCGAGCCGGAAATCATCTCCATATACCAGCGAATAACGCTGCAGCGCATTTATCAACAACATGTTCATAGGGAACCATACGGGCCCGCGCCAATTACTGTTGCCGCCGAACATTCCGCTGTCTCCCTCAGCGGGCGTGTAACGAACTCTGAGGCGCTGTCCGGCGAGCTCGACTTCGAACGGATTGTCATGATGATGCCGTGACAGAGCGCGTATGCCATGAGGGGAAAGAAACTCTGATTCATCAAGAACTCGCTGCAGAATACGTTGAAAACGATCGCGAGGTGGAATGGCAATCCATTGCGAACCGTTAATTTGTTCGTTGGCGCTCTTGGCGGTGCTTACGTGCTGCGAGAGTTCTTCCTTATGATTTAAGAACCACTTCTTGCGTTTCTCGAAATCCTTCAACCCCGCTATCGTGTCACGCTTCATAATGCAAACGGCGAAGAGTGGGGCGATACCAACCATGGAGCGCACTTTCAGCGATATGCTGCGCCCATCGTCGTGATCTAACTTGTCGAAGTAGAAACCCTCGTCTTCGTCCCACAGACCAGAGCCTCCAACAGAATTGATGGCGTCGATGACAGCGATATAGTGCTCAAAAAACTTGCTGGCGATGTCTTCGTAGGCCTTTGAGCGATGCTGCGCGAGTTCGAGTGAAATCTGCAGCATGACGGCGCAATACAGTCCCATCCACGCGGTGCCGTCAGCCTGATGCAGGTTGACGCCGTCCGGCAGAGCGACGGAACGATCGAAGACACCGATATTGTCGAGCCCCAAAAAACCACCACCGAAGAGATTCCGTCCCTTTTCATCGTTACGGTTTACCCACCATGTAAAGTTCAGCATGAGCTTCTGAAAGGCGCGTTCCAGGAAGTCGAGATCGCCGACGCCGTTTTCATCCAGGCTTAGACGGTAGACATGCAGGACAGCCCATCCGTGAACCGGCGGATTGACGTCGCCAAAGGCGAATTCATACGCGGGCATTTGCCCGTTCGGATGCATGTACCACTCGCGCAACAAAAGCAGGAGCTGATTCTTGGCAAACTCCGGATCGATACTTGCCATGGGAATCATATGGAACGCCGTGTCCCACGCAGCAAACCACGGGTACTCCCATTTATCAGGCATCGAAAGGATGTCTCGGCAGAAGAGATGACGCCAGGCTTCGGACTTCTTCATCCGCTCCGGTGGAGGCGCGATCTGTGTAGGGTCACCGCTCATCCATGTTTCGGCGATGAAGTAATAAAACTGCTTGCACCAGAGCAGTCCTGCAAACGCCTGTCGTGAGACATTGCGCTCCTCTGCTGTTGCTTTCTGTGGGATGCGTTGCGCGTAAAAAAGGTCCGCCTCAGACTTGCGTGTTGCGAACAGGCTTTCTGCCTGCGCGATAGCGATCGCCGCTGGCTCAATGTAAGCGAAGGTCTCAGTTTTGTCGCTAGTTGGCTTATCACTATCGACGCGTACGAGACGGAGGTAAAGCGTTTGGCTGGCGCCTGGCTGCAGAACAAATTGGTACAGCAGCGCGCACTTTGTGCCACTGCCATCCTTCACTGCGTTTTGGTCACCGTGAACAACGTATCGATCGAAGCCGTCTTTGCTGAAATGGTCGGGGCCTTTGTAGTTTGGGTCCAGGCGACGCATATTGCTATCGTTCTCAGTGAACAGAAGACGCGCCGGCAATATCGCATTTCCATCCAAAGGTTCGAATCGATACGCCCCTAAAATTTTATGCTCCGCTCTTACCTGGAAGGAGCCGGTCTGCGAGATGACAGGCTTTGTCTTTCCTGTTGCCTCCAAATTCTTCCACGACCAGTTATTGCGAAGCGTGAGTTGCGGCATGATCGTGAGTGGCGCCGCCTCCGGTCCGCGATTGTGCGCCGTGATCCTTATTAACACATCTTCCGCGTCGGACTTGGCGTACTCAATGAAGATGTCGAAGTAGCGGTTGCTATCGAAGATGCCTGTATCCAGCAATTCATACTCGGGCATGTCATAGCCTCGCCGCTTGTTTTCTTCACGTAGCTGATCGTAAGGAAAAGCAGTCTGCGGATACTTGTAGAGCGCCTTGCAGTAACTATGCGTAGGAACTGCATCCAGATAATAAAACTGTTCTTTAACGTCTTCGCCGTGATTGCCTTCGTTGTTGCCCAGGCCGAAGAGCCGCTCCTTCAGAGTTCGGTCCTGCCCATTCCAGAGCACCGTGCTGAAGCACAAACGACACTGCCGATCAGTCCATCCGAGCAGGCCGTCCTCACCCCAGCGGAAAGCCCTGAATTGCGCCATCTCATACGGGAACGAATTCCATACGTCACCGTTATAGGAGTAGTCCTCCCGAACAATGCCCCACTGCCGTTCCGGCAGATATGTTCCCCATCGCTGCCAATTTTTCGTGCGATCTTTGTTTTCAATAAGACGCTGGTCTTCTGCGGTTTTCGGGGATGTATCGGACATGATCCATTCTCGCTCAACCAGAGGCTAATAACAGACTGCACAGCGCACTCGATCGGCCATGGGCCAGTCTATGCCCACTAGTGGATGATCTCTTGATAAGAAAAGTCCGCGATTTGACGCGGCGTCCGCGGCGTTCCTATACTTCTTCACGCTCTATAGCCGATCCAAGGAGGAATTCTATGTTAAAGCGCTCGCTGCCGCTCATTCTTTTGATTGCCGCTGCCGCTTCTGGCGGATACGCACAAGATGCATGGAAAGGTCATCAACCCACCCTCACTCCACAGCATAGTGGCACGACGCAGCTTCTGATCGCCGTCAGTCCGGTGAACTCCCGTGTTGTATGGGCAGCCGGAACCGGTGGTACGTATGTGGTTACGACCAATGGCGGAGCGACCTGGAGATCAGGTGTCGTGCCGGGAGCCGAAAGTCTGCAATTCCGCGACGTGCAGGGTATAAGCGATCGAGTCGCTTATCTGATGTCTATCGGGGACAACACTGGCGATTTTCGCATCTATAAGACGGAAGACGCCGGCGCACACTGGACCATTCAGTTTACGAATAAGACCACCAACGCCTTCTATGACTGCTTCGCGTTCTGGTCGCCGGATCGTGGCATCGCCCACAGCGATTCGGTCAACGGAGTATTTCCCGACATTCGCACCGACAACGGCACGACCTGGCACTCAATCGCCCCCAGGATGCCGCCTGCCCTGGCAGGCGAAGCTTCGTTCTCGTCCAGCGGAACCTGCATCACGACACAAGGATTTCAAAACGCTTGGATTACTACCGGTGGCTCCAGCATCGCACGGATCCTGGCTACTCGCGATGGTGGCTACACATGGAATGCATATGACACGCCGCTGGTGAGCAACCCCAATGCTGGTGGCCTTTCGGTGGCGTTCCGCGATGCCTGGCACGGCATTGTGGGTGGTGGAGACTTGACCAATGACAGCGCAACTCAGGCCGCAACCTCGAGTGATGGCGGGCAAAAATGGACGCTAACCACCAAGCCACCCATTTCAGGAGCAATCTTCTGTCTCGCCTATGTGCGCGGTGTTGAGCCCTACGATGATTGGTGGCATCGCGACGACGCCGCGCATAAACACGATCGGAGCGTGGTGATCACGACAGAGACTCAGCCGAACTTCACCTCCGGAGCAGCTGCGTGGACTCCTGATGAAGGCCAAACCTGGTACAAGCTTCCAGACGTAAGCGGTTACTGGGGCGTCGCATTTGCGAATCCGGAAGCTGGATGGTTTGTCGGCAACAACGGCCAGATTCTGAAGATCAGCTTCTAGCGTTCTGGGTTTCTTTCAAATGTCGGTCACTGCGGCTCTTTGCCAAAAGACTCCGCAGTGACCTCCGTATCCACAATTTGATGTGTTGCCTTCGTCAGACTCTCGCAGTCTCGCGCACCGGAGAATTCGGATTGCGCTGACCATCTACATTCTCATGCGAAGTTTTGCGTTTTCTCCAGGAGAAGAATCGGCGCAGCGCTAAAGAAAAGCCTGTCCACACCAACATGAATGCGCTGATGCAGGCCAACAGTGCGACGATCCTGCCAGGCATACCGAACATCTCCCCGGTATGAACAAATCGTGCATAGATTCTCCACCGTCGTCCAGGGGAGTTGTTCGAAAAGGGGTCCACCCGAACCACATGGCCGTCCGTCCGAGCGAGAACCAGTTGCACACGCTGGCGCGGATCGCTGCCATCTCCCTCTTCGAGCCTGAAGGCTACATTCGGATCCTTTTCGGACGGAAGCCGCATCTCCAGGCTCCGCCACTTCACATCCTCCGTCATTGCGGCTCGAATCGCCACATCGAGCGACGCAAATTTGTCAGCGCGTAGCGGTTTCGCTCTCCTTGACTCGGTTTCCGCCCTTTCTGTGGGGAGATGATCTCCTGCAACTCGATAAAGCAGAGCGTTCGCCCACGGATATGCCATGATGGTGCCCGACAGAGCGATCACTGCGACCGGAACGGCCATCCAGAAACCGAACACGTTATGCCAGTTCCACTCCCTTGCTCGGCCACGAAGATCTCGACGGAAAAATACGGCGGGTCGAAGATGCTGCCAGGTCAGTTTCTTTGGGAACCAAATCACAAGGCCGCTAAAAATCATAAATACAAAGGCAACAACGCAGGCATCCTTGACGCTTCGCAACCGCTCATGCCTCATGCCATTGAGCGCGACCCAACGATGCAGATCCCTTACGCCCGAAAAGAATCCGCGCAGCTTTGTTCCGTTGCCAATAACTTGTCCATCACAGCTATTTACGAGTACGACCGAGTCCGCCCCAAAGAATACTTCGCCCGGACGGTGCGGATCGGAGAAGAGGACAAGAGAGGTGGCAGAACCGTGCCGATAGTCCGAAGCATTCTTCAGCAGATCGGATGGGTTCACGCAGGAACTTTGAATGGGCGACGTAACTTGCGAGCTTCTTTCCGCGAAGGCAACAATCTGCGGTTGGAAGGTGAGGATCGATCCGGTAACGGCGAGAAAGCCGATGACTAAACCGATGACGACCCCGACGCCGAGGTGAACCCAGAACAGTAGCCGACGGAAGGTCATCGCACGCTCGCCGAAACCGGCCGACCGGAGTGCCCGACATGCTTCATCTGTCGTAGAAGTTTCCTGCACGCTATCGTCGCCAAGCCAAAGCCCCCCTGATACCCTTGTGTCGGCTCGCCGGCCATACTGCAAGCAATCGTCAGCCTTCGGGTTGTCGGTATCGAACCTCCCTTAGTGCTTGGCCAAAAAGACAGCCGAGTAAGATTTTCCCTTTCATCCCCAATCTACGACACTTTCGGTCCGATATCAACTTTGGGGAGTTATTCAGTGACAGCCAAGACTGCCAACGTCCACCGATACCTCGCGGCTGTCTGCAGCCAGGAGCAGCGTCAGCACTGGCAGCAGGGTCACAGTATGCCGTTCAGCGAAAGAGGAAGCATGCAGCCGATTATGCGCTGCAGCTCCCTAGACATCAGGATTTTGAGAGGGAGGTGGTTGGGCGGGGCACTGGAGGAGGCTGATCCTGGTAAGTGAGGCTTCAGTTGCACCACTCCCGGGCTATTGTGCCCTCCTATATCGTCTGGACGTAAGATGATTGCACGCTGGGCTAAGGAATTGATTCAAGGGGGATCGCGTTATGGGACAGGTTGAGGTTTCACCGAGATTGGGGCTGAGTCAGTTGGCGCCGCGGCTCGTGCAGTCGGAGATCCGCGCGATGAGCGTGGCGTGCGATGCGATGGGCGGCGTAAATCTGGCACAAGGGGTGTGCGATACCGAGGTACCGGAGGTTGTGGCCGAAGGAGCGATTCGAGCGATTCGGGATGGGTTCAATATCTATACGCGCCTGGATGGGATTGCGCGGCTGAGGAAGGCCATTGCGGGGAAGGTGGAGCGAACGCTGGGGATCATGGTCGACCCAGAACGCGAGGTCCTTGTGACCAGCGGAGTGACGGGTGCGTTTCAGGCCGCGGCGATGGCTCTGCTGAATCCTGGCGATGAGGTCCTGGTGTTCGAGCCGTTCTACGGTTATCACGTAAATACACTAAGCTCGCTGCGAGTGGCGGCGGTCGCGGTGGGGTTGACCGCGCCGGACTGGGGGCTCGATCTGAATGCCGTGCGGGCAGCGATTACACCGAAGACGCGCGGAATGGTGATCAATACGCCTTCAAACCCTGCGGGGAAAGTGTTCACGCGGGTGGAACTCGAGGGTTTGGCGAAGATAGCCGAGGAGTTCGATCTGTTCTTGTTTAC
This sequence comes from uncultured Edaphobacter sp., assembly GCA_964658525.1. Taxonomy (GTDB): domain Bacteria; phylum Acidobacteriota; class Terriglobia; order Terriglobales; family Acidobacteriaceae; genus Edaphobacter. The sequence continues at coordinate 29,742 of CAZZZG010000009.1, read as the reverse complement.
GGATGAGATCTATGAGCACTTCGTTTATGGGGGAGCAACCCATCTGAGCCCCGCGTCGATTCCTGGAATGCGGGAGCGGACGATTTTGATGTCTGGTTTTTCAAAGACCTTTTCGGTGACGGGATGGAGGGTGGGATACCTGATTGCCGACGCGCGATGGCTGGGGTCGATTGGATACTTTCATGATCTGACATACGTGTGTGCGCCTGCGCCGATGCAGCAAGGCGTGGCAGATGGAGTCGAACAACTTGGTGACGATTTTTATGCCGGGCTGGCGCTCGAGCACGAGGTGAAGCGCACGATGATTGTGGACGCGCTGCGGGAAGCAGGAATGAGGCCGCATGTGCCAGATGGTGCTTACTACGTACTGGCTTCTGCGGCAGCCCTGCCGGGCGCGACGGCGGCTGAAAAAGCGAGGACTCTGCTGGCGAAGACAGGAGTGGCCGCGGTGGCCGGATCGGCCTTTTTCAGACCGGGCAGGGGAGAAGATCTGCTGCGGTTTTGTTTCGCGAAGAAAGATAAGGATCTGGCGGAAGCTTGCCGAAGGCTACGAACTATGGGGTCGTCCTCAGGCCTATAAGATGAAGAGGTATGCCGTCTTTCTCTGAAGTTACGCGAATTGAAGCTGCGATCAGGAATAAGAACTCGAAGGAACTGGAGTGGTCGCTCTGGTACTGCCGGATGAGGCAGTCGGTACCGAGTGCGTTGCCCGGGGATGTGAAGTACTGGCGGGGGATCGAGGTGCTGGTGAAGGATGCACTGGCGCCTCCCGCGGCCGCGAAGGTTTATCCCGCGAAGAAGAAAAAATCGAATCGCGGATTAGGGTTAGGGCCTGTCGAGACTGGTGAGAAAGAGAGTTAGATTTCTCTGCTTGTGGCGTCGGAATCTCGAATTTTGGGAAACCTCAGATATCGAGCGGAGCGGCGGTTTTTGATGGTCTGCCTCGCACGGTTGGTTACGTCTCTGTAAAATATCGAGTGCAGCGAAGGAGAACGTATGGCATCAGCAATGGCAGGGATTGAAGCATTGAAGGGAACCCATCAGCAGTTGAAATCGCGGATGGAGAGCTCCGTAGAGGACTTTCGCGGGCATCTGCTGTCGGCGCGGACCGGGCGGGCGAATGTGCATATGCTCGACCAGATCAAAGTGGACTACTACGGAACGGATACGCCTGTTGCGCAGACGGGCCAGGTGTCGACGCCCGAGCCTACGTTGATCCTGGTGCAGCCCTACGACGCGGCGATGGTATCGGCGATCGAGAAGGCAATTCGTACGTCGGGGACGGGACTGAATCCGATGACCGATGGAAAGGTGATTCGCGTGCCTGTGCCCCCGATGACCGAGGAGCGTCGCAAGGATGTGGTGAAGCAGCTGAACAAGACGCTCGAGGATCATAAGACGGCGATCCGCAATATCCGGCGCGATGGGAACGATCAGATCAAGAAGGCGGCGAAGGACAAGCTGATCTCGGCTGATGATGAAAAGCGGGCGAACGAAGAGGTTCAGCAGCTGACTGACGTGGAGATCAAACGGATTGAGGATCTGTTCAAGGCGAAGGAAAAAGAGATCATGACGGTCTGAAGATTTTCAGACGTAGGGATTCCAGCAGTCCATTTAGAAGACGGACGGCCTTCACTGTACTTGGGGAAGGCCGTCTTTTCGTGGGGATGTTTTGGTGTGATGGCTGCGAACTCGTTCACCTCGCGCCTTGAGAAGGATACGGCTCTTGCACTCAGAACACATCCAGGGGAAGTAGCCGAAGAAGGGGATGAGATTCCCCTCGAAGAAACCCACACGCCTGGTTCTTGTGAGTTTGCCGTGGTGGCATTTTGTGCACTGCATCGGTTGCCTCCGTAGTTGCTCGACGCCCAGAGCCAACAAGCTGGTTAGAGTGACGGTGAAGACATGGGGTTGGATTGCTGGATCGGATAGATTTGTAAAAAATCAGGGCGTCTGGGAAACGCCAGGGTGTGGCGCCGGTCTGAAAACAGTGATGCTTTCGCGACTTATGCCGATGACTGGATCAGGATTCTCGATTTGGGATGAGCGGGATCTGGGAGGCGGGCGTGGACGAGTTCGAGGGCCGGGAGCTGGAGGGACAAGAGGAGAGGAGGGGCGTCGCGGTCGAAGGGATCGTCGACAGGCGCGAGTATACGCGCTATGCCGTGGATGCCTGGGCCGAGGTGATGGTGAAGGATGGAACGATGCTGTTTCGCGGGCGGGTGTTGGATGTGAGCGTGGGTGGCTGTTATATCGAGACCGAAGCACGGCTGCGGCTGGCTCCGGGAACGCCAGTGGAGATCGTGTTTCGGGCGCATGACCGGGTGTTGAAGTGTGACGCGGCCAGCCGGATGGTGAGGACGCGGGGAGCGGGATTTTTGTTTGAGGCCATGACCCCGAAGGTGCGGGCCGGGCTTAAGGGATTAATTGCGGAGCTGAGCCTGGAGGCCTAGCTTGTTGTGTGGTCGACGATGATCTTCCAGCCGTCAGTGGTCTTTTCAAAGACTAGAGAGAAGATGCCTCCGGCGTTCCCGCCATCTTTTTTACCTCGCTCAAGGTGATATTTGCCGATGCAGACGGCAAAGTTCTCATCGAGAGGGTGAACTTCCAGATCGGTGAAGGAGAGAGTACCCATGGCGGCGCGGGTCGGGTAGTCGCGCTTGTACTGGTCAACCATGCCGGCGTAGCCGCGGGAGACCTGGTGACCAATGAAGAGGGTGTCGGGGGAGTCTTTGTAGCCGCTGGCGAAGGCGGTGAGGTCGCCTTTGTTCCAGGCAGCCTCCTGGGCGAGGAGGACCTTGATGACATCGAGCTCCTGGCGCGAGGCGGTGTGGAGAGGGTCTGGCGTTTGCGCGGGAAGGGTGACGGGCGCAATTAGTACGAGCAGTAACGCAACAAGGCGAAGAGAGGAACGCAGCGGCATAGAAACCTCGAAGGGAAAAGCTGTCTGGTTTGGCGCTGCTTCGTACGGTTGCTCAACAGGACGCCTTGACAGGTTGGATTGATAGTAGACCATGTCAGTGAAGATTCGGCTTGGCGAGCCTTAGTACGGTAACTGTTCGAGCACTCTTTCAGTGAGTCTCCGACCTATATCAGAACGGAGCGAGAATTGCCGGTTATTGTTTTGACAGGTATTGATGACACGATCAAACTCAGCGCGATCGCCTGGTCTGGACACGTTGCGAGCCATCGCGATCGTGGCTGTAATGCTGTATCACTTGAAACCGTTTCTCCCTGAGAAGATGACCGCTGCCGCGCAGTTTGGCTGGATGGGAGTCGACCTGTTCTTTGTGCTGAGCGGGTATCTGATCGGGACGCAGTTGTTGAGGTCGTACGTCACCGACGAGAAGCCTTCCATCCCGGAGTTTTATCGGCGGAGAGCGTATCGGATTCTCCCCGCCTATCTCGTTGTTTTGTGGCTCTATCTTGTGTTCCCTGCGTGGCGAGAGTCTCCGGCCTTGCCACGGCTGTGGCAGTTTTTGACGTTTACGGTCAATCTGCTCTTCGTCGACTTTAGCCATCATGCTTTTTCGCATGTCTGGTCGCTGTGCGTGGAAGAGCATTTTTATCTGGTGCTTCCGCTGCTGGTGATCTTGCTGATGCGGAGACCATCGTTGCGGAAGACGGTGCTTGTGATTGGAGCTGTTGTCCTGTTCGGGATCTGCTTTCGCGGCTACGAACTGTTACCGTTGATTGCGCCACCGGGATGGAGCAACCGCGGAGTTCCCGAAGAATTCGGAACGTTCTATTACAGATACCTCTACTATCCGACTTACTCACGGCTTGACGGCCTGGTTGTGGGCGTGACGCTCGCGTTGGTGCGGCTGTTCAGGCCAGGCTGGTGGAAATGGATGACCCTCAGAGGACACGCTGCGCTCATGCTGGGGTTGATGCTGACCGGGTTTGTCTGCTGGATGTTTCGGAATGATGGCATGGGAGATACAACACAAGCTGCAGCTTGGGGTACGGTGGTTGGCTATCCGCTGCTGGCGGCAGGGCTGGGGTTGCTTGTTGTTTCAAGCGTGAGCAGCAGTGGGTGGCTGAGCAGGTTTCGTGTGCCCGGAGCGGAATTGCTCGCTACGCTCGCATTCAGCCTCTATCTGACACACAAAGAGGTTGCCCATCTGGACCGGACATACCTGCCGTCGCTTACCGAAGCCCGGGATGCGAAGTCAGTCGTGATCTATGCGGTGACTTGTTTGCTGGTGGCTGGTCTGTTGTACGGGCTCGTCGAGCGCCCATTCCTTATGCTGCGCGATCGCTTCGAGCGAAAGAAGACCGAGAGCATCGAGATGGAGATTCTTCGTGAACCTGCTTTGTAGGAAAGATTAGGGGCGGGAAGGGAAAGCTTCTTCGCGGGATTTAACGGCGGTGGTGGGGTAGATCCAGACGACAGTGACCAGGGCAACGACTCCCAGGGCTACATAGGAGTGGTAGAACGCCAGCGGAATTGCGACGAGGTAGAGCGCGAGGGAGAGGTAGTGTTTGCGTTGGGCGGCGATGTCCTCTTGCTCGATGGTGCCTGTTTTTTTGAGGCGGCTGCTGATGGCGATGCGCAAAAGAAGAAAGCTGAAACCGGTGATCACCATAGAAGCGGCATAGATAGCGACCGAAAAAGAGTCAATCTGTTTTTCTAAGAGATAGGAGGTGAAGAAGGGCAGCAGAGAGAGGAAGAAAAGGAAGACGAGGTTGGCATAAAGGATGTTAGTGTCTGCCTCCTCGGTACGGTGGACAAGGTGGTGATGATTGATCCAGTAGATCCCCGTAAAGGCGAACGAGAGCGCGTAGACGCCGAGTGTGGGAAGGATGGCGTGAAGGCCGGCTAAACCGTTCTCGTGTGGGACCTTGATCTCGAGCACCATGATGGTGATGATGACGGCGATGACTCCATCGGAAAAGGCTTCGAGGCGCGCGGGCGAGCTTACATGATGGGGCATAGTGTTCTCTTGTAGAAAGACTTAGTCCTGCTGTTGGTCGGCCCGAGCATCGCGAGGACCTGTGCAGATTATCTTGCCACGACAAGGTATACGCGCCACGAAGGGGCCGCTCTCCGCGCAGGAGAGCCGTTCGGAGAGGAAAGAGAAGCTAAAATTACGGAATGACCACAATTTCCGCCAGTCCGGACGCAGGTTTGAGCGCGACGAAGGTGGTGTATGCCGTCTGTTCGCATGACTGCCCTGACTCGTGCGGCGTGCTGGTGACGGTCGACGAACTAACCGGACGAGCGGTAAAGATTCAGGGCGATCCATCGCACCCGGTGACGCGGGGCTTTTTGTGCGGCAAAGTAGCGAAGTATCTGGATCGGGTCTATTCACCGGATCGGCTGCTGTATCCGATGCGTCGCAGGAAAGGTGTGGCAAAAGGGCCTCTGCCGCAGGGCCGCGAGGCTGAGGCGTTTGAGCGGATCTCGTGGGATGAGGCGCTCGATGAAGTAGCGGCGAAGCTGACGAAGATAGCGGCGGAGTTTGGGCCGGAGAGCGTGCTGCCATACAGCTACGCCGGCACTATCGGACAGCTTGGGTACGGGTCGATGGACAGGAGGTTCTTTCATCGGCTCGGGGCCTCGCAGCTGGCACGAACAATCTGCGCCGAAGCTGGCGGAACTGCACTAAAGAGTGTGTACGGAGTGAAGCTGGGGACAGTGCCGCAGGACTTTGTGCATGCCGGCCTGGTGATTGCCTGGGGCGCGAACATCCACGGAAATAACGTGCACCTTTGGCCGTTTATTGAAGAGGCGAGAAGGAAGGGAGCACGCCTGGTAGTCATCGATCCGTATAGAACACGGACGGCGGCGCTGGCAGACGAGCATCTCGCGATCAATCCAGGAACCGATGCGGCGCTGGCACTCGGGTTGATGCATGTGATTCTGAGCATGGGACTTGAGGATCGCGAGTACGTTGACGCGTGCACAACGGGATTTGAGGAGCTAAGAGCGCATGCGCTGCAGCCCGAACATTCGCCGGAAAATGTGGCGAAGGCGACGGGGATCGATGCAGGAACAATTGTGCGGCTGGCTCGAGCCTACGCGGCGGCGGGGCGAGGAGCGACCCAAAACACTGGCCAGGGTTCGAACGTCGGTGGTCCAGCAGCGATTCGCTTGAACTACGGAATCCAAAGAAGTGAGAACGGAGGCACAGCGGCGCGAGCCGTCTGCATGCTTCCGCTGCTGACGGGGGCGTGGAAGTACAAGGGCGGCGGGCTGCTGCTCTCTACCTCAGGTTCGTTTCCGTTCAACGAGAAAGCGCTCCAGATGCCGGAGTTGATGATGGCCAGTCCTCTTGGCAGAGCGGCGCGCCTAGTGAATATGAGTCGGCTCGGGCAGGCGCTGACGACGCTCGGCGACCAAGAGAGCGATGGGCCGCGTGTGAAGGCGCTGTTCGTCTACAACTCGAATCCCGGAGCAGTGGCTCCAAATCAGAATGCGGTGTTGAGCGGATTCCGGCGGACGGATCTGTTCGTTGTGGTGCATGAGCAGTTCTTTACCGACACAACCGACTATGCGGATATCTTGCTGCCAGCGCCGACGTTTCTTGAGGTAAAAGATGTGCAGGGAGCCTACGGTCATCTCTTCGCACAGGTGAGCAACCGGGCGATTGCGCCGCTGGGCGAGGCACGCAGCAACGTCGCGATGTTTGGCGAGCTCGGGCGCCGAATGGGATTTGAAGAGACCTGCTTTGACGATCGTGAGGACGAGATCATCGATCAGGCGCTCACGACTGAGAATCCATGGTTTGCGGGAATCACGCGGGAGCGACTGGAGCGAGAGGGGCATCTTCCGCTGCAGATGCCGCTGGATGAGAAGGGCGACGTGTTGCCGTTCAGCACGGCAGAGTGGTTTCGCACTCCAAGCGGTCGCGGACAACTTGCGCCGGTACCCGTGTTTGCTGCGCCGACCGAATCTCGGGCGCACGCAGCGAAGGGAGCTTATCCGCTGGAGTTTCTGCCGAGGAAGGCAGACAACTACATGAACTCAACGTTTGCGAACATTCCTCTGCATCAGCGGATGGAGGCGCGAAGCGCTGGCGTCTTGGAGATGCATGCGACCGATGCAGCCGCGCGGAAGATTGCTACGGGCGACGAGGTGGAGGTGTTCAACGCACGCGGAAGTATCACGCTCCGCGCTCTGGTGAATGCACAGGTTACGGCAGGTGTGGTCGCGGCGCGGCTGGACTGGAATAAGCTCGGTTCGGATCTCTCGGGGAATGGCGCGAATGTGAATGCGCTGACATCGGAGACGCTGACCGATATCGGCGGTGGGGCTACCTTTTATTCGACGCTGGTGGAGGTCCGAAAGGGGCACGATGGTATCCGATGAGGCGGTGTTGCCTGGGCTCGAAGAGATCGAGGCTGCGGCGGAGTTGATCTACCAGTCGATGCCGGCCACGCCCCAGTACAGCTGGCCCCTGTTGAATGAGCGAGCCTCGAAGATCGCAGGGGCAGTTGAGGTTTGGGTGAAGCATGAGAACCATACGCCGGTGGGGGCGTTCAAGGTACGCGGTGGGCTGGTGTATATGGACTGGTTGCGGCGCGAACGGCCTGAGGTGAAGACCGTAGTATCCGCAACGCGCGGAAACCACGGTCAGTCGATGGCCTTCGCAGGCAAGCAGCTCGGACTTCGCGTGGTGATCGTGGTGCCGTTAGGAAATAGTCCGGAGAAGAATCGGACGATGCGGTGCCTGGGTGCGGAATTGATGGAGTTCGGCCAGGATTTTCAGGAGGCGAGCGAGCACGCGGCTTCTCTGGAAGAAAAGTTTGGATGGCATCGTGTGCCGAGCTTCGATCTGCTCCTGGTGAAGGGTGTGTCGACCTACGCGTGGGAGATGTTTAGTGCCTGTCCAGAACTGGATACGTTTTACGTGCCCATTGGCATGGGATCGGGCTCATGCGGCGCGATTGCAGCGCGCAATGCTTTGGGGCTGAAGACGAAAGTCGTCGGGGTGGTGTCGAGCCACGCGCCCGCTTATGCGCTGTCGCTCGCCGACGGATATGTGATCGAGCAGGAGTCAGCGACAAAGATTGCCGACGGTGTGGCCTGTCGGAAGCCTGACGCGACGGCGTTGGAGATATTAAAGTCTGGGCTGGATCGCGTTGTGATGGTGAACGACGAGGCCGTGAAGGACGCGATGAGGGCTTACTTTGTCGACACCCACAATGTGGCTGAGGGTGCGGGCGCAATCGGGCTGGCTGCTCTGCTACAGGATCGGTCCAATGGCGGAGCACGAGTGGGAACGGTGCTCTGCGGTGGGAATGTGGACAGCAACGTGTTTGCGCGCGTGTTGGCCGATGCCGAAACGATCTGAGCGCAAGCGATTGGCACTTGCGAGATTGCCGTGAAGAGTTTTAGATAGGGCCATCTTTCGAGGTGCAAGCATGGTTCGTCTCTTTTCCAGTCAGCGCTTTCTCGTAATCTACTCTGCATGTCTCACGGTGGTGTTCGCGATTACAGTGCTCGCGGGATTTGCGCGACCATGGTCTGGAAACGCGAGCTTCGACCAGATCACGGTGCGGCGAGTGAATGTCGTGGAGCCGGACGGGACTGTTCGGCTGGTTATCTCAAATAAAGCTGAGTTTCCGGGACTTTATCTGCACGGCAAAGAGATTAAACGAGCAGATCGGCAGGATTCGGCAGGAATGTTATTCGTCAACGACGAGGGCACCGAAGATGGTGGCCTCATCTACGGCGCCAGCAAAGATGGCGGGAAGGGTCCTTCGAGCTTTAGCCATCTCAGCTTCGATCAATATGACCAGGACCAGACGCTCGTGCTGGGTGCGAGCCTTGAGGATGGGAAGAAGGCTTCGGGCGTGACAGTGAATGATGTTGGCGGGTATGTGATCACCCCGGAGTTTATTGCCGATGCGGAGAGGGTGAAGTCAATGCCGTCCGGAGCCGCACGTGCTGCCGAGTGGGCGAAGTTCAAACGGAAGTATCCGGGAGATGCTGAGCGCGGGTTCTTCGGCAGGCAGACAGACGACTCGGTGGGATTGAGCCTGCGCGATGTTCAGGGAAGGGTGCGGGCCAATCTCACCGTGAAGCCGGATGGGGAGCCGGTGCTTCAGTTTCTCAACGCCGAGGGGAAGGTAACGAAGGAGATCAGCGGCGAGAAGTAAGCGCTTATCTTCGCGCGAACGCTGGCCGCGTGTGATTTTCGGCGATTCCCTGGGTCGCGGCGTGCTAGTCTGGCGCGGTCGGTTTCTGGAGTTCATTTCAGCTTCTTTGGAGTTTGCGATGACACGTCTCTGCCTCTTGCCCGGATTGCTGTTGCTGACTTCGCTCAACGGATTTGCTTCGGGACCGGGCGACCGGGTGGCGACGGATCCCAGGAACGTGGTCTCAGCGGACAACGCGGCCACCTCGCCTCCGATGCCGGTGGCGGAGTTGCTGCAGACGGTACGAATTGGGGGCGCGACATGGTCGCCCGATGGCAAGCAGATCGGATACATCAGCAACTCTTCCGGTCGGCTAAATCTTTGGGTGATGCAGGCAGATGGGACCGGGGCGCGGCAGTTGCTGAAATCGAACGACCGGCAGGCGAGCCCGTCGTTTACCCACGATGGCAAAGAGATCGTGTACCAGCAGGACAAGGGCGGCGATGAGCTGTATGACCTGTATGCGGTTTCAGTCGAGGGCGGTGAACCGAAGAATCTGACCAACACCGATAAGACAAGCGAGAGTAGGCCGCTGTTCTCGAAAGATGGAAAGTGGCTGGCGTTTGACAGCAAAGAGAAGGCGGAGCCTTCGACCAACATCGCAATTATGGAGTGGCCGGCAGGCACGGCGCGGCTATTAACGCACGAGAAAGATCCGAAGGCCTCCTGGGGTGCTGTGGATTGGAGCCCGGACGGACGGTATCTGTATGCGGTACGGGAGGTGGGGACCGATGACGCGGATACCTACCGCGTGGACGTGAAGAGTGGGACGGCGGAGAACCTGACGCCACACACAGGGAAAGTACGAATGCTTGCGTCAGAGGTATCGCCGGATGGGAAGACGCTGCTGATGACCTCGAATGAGAAGGGCGGCTATGAGAATGTTGTGCTGCTCGATGTTGCGTCGAAGAAGAAGCGTTGGGTAACCGATACGCAGTGGGAGGCGCAGGCTGGCGGATTTTCTCCGAAGGGCGACACGTTTACCTACATCTTGAATGCGGACGGAAGGGCGACGATCAATTTTGTGGATGTGAAAACGCTGAAGACGAGTGACCGCGGCATACCGGCCGGGCTGAATACTCCCGGTGCCGACCCGAGCGCCTTTCGTGAGGACGGAAGTTATTTGTTTTTGCACCAGGACTCGACGCATGCGCCGAATCTCTATCTGTTGAGTACAGGTAGCGTGGTGTCGCAGGTGACGCATAACGAGAGCCCGGTGCTGGCCTCTGCTGCGCTGCCTTCTTCGCAGTTGGTCACCTACAAGAGCTTCGATGGGAAGATGATCTCGGCGTTCGTGTGGGTGCCGTTCAATGTGAAACGAGACGGAACGGCGCCGGTGGTGGTGATGCCGCATGGAGGCCCGACCGGGCAAACGCTGGACAGCTTCAGTCCGCGCGCCATTCTGCTGGTATCGCGTGGCTTTGTAGTGATTGCGCCAAATGTGCGCGGTTCAACGGGCTATGGGATGGAGTTCGAAAAGGCGAATTACAAGGATCTGGGCGGAGCCGACCTGAAAGATGAGATTGCCGGCGTCAACTTTTTGAAGGCCACAGGGTTTATAGATACGAAGAAGGTAGGCATCTGGGGCGGATCCTATGGCGGGTTCATGACGTTGATGGCGATCGGAAAGAATCCCGATCTGTGGGCAGCAGCGGTGGATGAGTTCGGGATTCTGAACTGGTACACGATGCTGGAGCACTCGGACGCGCGTCTGCAGGAGTATGAGAAGACGCTGCTGGGCGACCCGGTGAAAGATAAGTCTGTGTATGAGGCGAGTTCCCCATTGAAGTACATCCGGGATGAGAAGGCTCCGCTGCTGGTTCTGCAGGGAGAGCGCGATATTCGCGTTCCGAAAGAAGAGGCCGAGCAGGTAGTGGAGATCCTGAAGAAAGAGGGGCGGACGGTCGACGCGGTGTACTACCCCGAGGAGGGACACGGGTTCATCAAGCGGGAACATCAGGTAGATGAGTTGACGCGGTCCGTGGACTGGTTCGAGAAGTATCTCAAGGGAGTGGCGAAAACCCAGTGAGGTTGGCGATGCATGCAGCGGGGTTTCAGTGCGCAGGTTGCGGGGAGTGGGTGGAGACGACCGTCGATGAATCGGGCGGTTCGAAGCAGCAATATGTTGAGGATTGCCAGGTTTGCTGCCAGCCGAATGTCCTTACAGTGCGCTGGGATGGGTCGGCACAGGAGTTTACGATCACAGCGGAGCTGGAAAGCTGATCCAGTGACGCCTACCCCCTGCAGTCGCACAGCCTCTATCAATAAACAGCGAAGATGCCTTTGGGTGCGCTCTTCGTCCAACGAGCACAGCAGAATTCGTTGGTTGGATTGAGTTTGTCCGACCTGAACCGGGGCGCGAACTCGCTAACCGCTGGCCGCTCCCATATAATCAGAACTTCGCTGACTTTGCTGGCGAGCGTCATTTTAGAGCAGTGAGGGTGTGCGTATCTTTACCGTGAATCGAGAGAGCGGAAGCTCCCTGAATAGTAAGACCATGACTGTGTGCACGCGCTCCAGACGCTCCCGCATCGCTTATGCCGCGTACATGATAGCGTTTACGGCGTTGGCCGCTTCGTCGCTCTCGGCCCCGTCGCTCTCCGCTCAGACCGGATCGCCGTCGGGCAATGTGGAGACGCTTTGCCAGCCTCAGGTGATCGGTAATCGACGCATCCCAAAGGAGTCCGTCCTGGCCCGGCTGTACAGCCGGCAGAACGACCTGTATGACCCGCTCGTGGTGGAGCGGGACTTCAACTCGCTCTGGAATACAGGCTACTTCGATGACGTGCGGATTGAGCGAGTCGACAGCCCGAAGTGCGTGCAACTAATCATCTACGTGAAAGAGAAGCCGACCATTCGCGAGATCAACTACAAGGGTCTCGGCGCGGTCACGCAGTCTGACATTCTGGACCGGTTCAAGAAGGCCAAGGTGCCGCTGTCGGTCGAAAGCCAGTACGACCCCACCAAGATCAAGCGTGCCGAGGTGGTGCTCAGGGACCTGTTGGCGGAGCATGGACACCAGTTCGCTACGATCAGAACTGAAGTGAAGACGATTCCACCGGCAGCCGTGGCGATTACCTTCAACATCAAAGAAGGGCCTACTGTGAAAGTGGGTAAGATCGCGTTTCAGGGGAACAACAGCCTGAACGATCGCACGCTGCGTGGGGCGATGAAGAACCTGCGGCCGATCGGAATTCCGCACTCCATCATTCTGGAGAATCTGTTTGCGCGGACCTTCGACGCAAGCAAACTGGACGAAGACACCGAGCGCGTACGCCAGGCCTACCGGGATCGCGGCTACTTCAAGGCTCTTACCAGCGATCCGACGACCCACATCCGGGATGCGGGCGGGATCAATCCCTTTACGCTGCATCCGTCCAAGGGAAAGCGAATCGATATTCTGATGCCGGTCGAGGAGGGCGCGCGCTATAAACTCGGCGGAATTACCTTCACCGGAAACACGCATGTGCCGAACACGAAGGCATTGCGTTCCCAGTTCACCCAGAAAGACGGCGAATACTTCAACGCAACCCAGTTCGGCAAAGGTCTCGATCAGTTGCGCAAAGCCTATGGCGAGCTCGGATATATCAACTTCGTCGGAACACCTGTCCCCCAGATCGACGAAGCGAAGAAGACGATTACGCTCAACATCGATATCGACGAGGGCAAGCCATTCTATGTGTCGCGGATCGAGTTCACCGGCAACACCATTACGCGCGACAAGGTAATTCGCCGCGAACTGCTGCTCGAAGAGGGGCAGGTCTATAACAGCAGGCTCTGGGACCTTTCGATCCTGCGCTTGAATCAGCTGAACTACTTCGAAGCGTTGAAAGCGGAGCAGGATTCGGAGAGCCGCCAGAACACCGACGACGGAACGGTCGATCTACTGCTGAAGCTGAAGGAAAAAGGGAAGAACTCGATCGGCTTGAACGGCGGTATCAGCGGATTGTCAGGAACTTTTGTTGGTTTGAACTATGAGACCAATAACTTCCTTGGTTTGGGAGAGACGCTGTCCGTGCAGGCAAATATCGGCGACTTGTCGCGCAATCTGAGCCTGGGGTTCACTGAGCCCTATCTACGGGATAAGCCGATCTCGCTCGGCGCACAGGTATTCGCCAGCAAGTATGACTTCAATCCTTCGAAGAGCCAGTCCGCGACCGGCCAGGCGGCGGGAAATCTGACAACGGCGCAGCAGTCGCTTCTGACGAACTATAACCAGTCGACTACAGGTTTGACAGTCTCTGCGAGTGAGCCACTGCGGCATCTTTTTTCGCGAACCGGTGTCACCCGTGTCGGTCTTTCGTACTCGCTGTCGCGGTCTTCGGTGACAACGTTCAACCAGAATACGACCAACGTGTTTCAGTCGCTGGCCTTCCGGTCGGGCGTGGCGGGGCAAAATCAGCTGACGGGCATAATTACTTCGGTAGTGACGCCGAGCTTTACGTTCTCAAGCCTTGATCGCGCGGTTGGTCCGCATCGCGGTAAGGACTTCAACGTGTCGGTGCAGCTGGCCGGTGTCGGCGGTAATGTGAAGTACTACTCGCCGATCGCCAGTTACCGTCAGTTCTTCCCAATGAAGGGGCTCAGGGTCAACGGCGACGGGCACAATGTGCTGGGATATCGTCTCCAGCTGGCTCATACGTCAGGATTCGGGGGCGAAGTTGCTCCGCCGACACATCGTCTCTACAGCGGCGGCGAGACGGATCTTCGAGGCTTCGATATCCGGTCGGTCGGACCCTACACCTTCATTCCGAATAAAGTTCAGTTCATCCTGACGAACCCCGATGGAACTTCCGTTCCGCGAGATCCGACGAACCCCGCCCTGGGGCCCGTACAGATTCCGTTGCCGATCTACCGCATGGTGTCCATTGGCGGGGATACGTCGTTCATAGCGAACCTGGAATACCGGATTCCGATCGTCAATCAGGTGACCTTTGCTTTCTTCAACGACTTCGGTATGACCTTCGACGCGCAGCACGGCCAGTTGCGCCAGAGCACGGCGGGTCAGTCGTTGATCAATGGCGCCCAGTATGGATGCCCGACAATTATCAACGGTGCCTGCTTTGGCGGCCAGTCGGTCAAGTTCCCAGACCTGCTGACGATTGTGCCAGGAACAAACTACGTTCCGCGCGACTCCCTCGGTGCCGAGCTGCAGGTGATTCTGCCGGTCGTCAACGCTCCGTTCCGCATCTTCTACGCCTACAACCCGCTGCGTCTTTACAAGACCGTTCCGCAGCAGCTTGCAGTGCCGAACTCTGGTCCGGATAACGTGAATACCTTCAAGAGCTACTTCCCCAGCGATGGATCAGGCCAGTTCAGCTATCAGCAGGCGCTGCAGTTCTATGGGGCGGATTACATTCTCCGCGAACCGAGGAAGACGTTCCGTCTCACGGTGAGCACGACTTTCTAATCCGGTCTGTTTACAAAAAGCCCGCCTTCAGAGCTATTTGTCTGAGGGCGGGCTTTGTCTCGTTTGCTACGAATCGGCTGCTGCGCTCTGTTGGAACGTCTGTCCTGCCGGACGAGCCTCCTGCGCGGAGGGCGGCCACTTCGTGGCGCGTATATCTCCCTTCCCGTTGGTCGGGATAGGCGATGAAGAACAGATCATGGCCTCGGTAAAAAAGCTTGGGATCTTTAGTAGCTGCGTTGATACATGCGAGAGATGCGGTCATGCCAGCCGAGGCCGTCTTCGTCCATCCACGCCCAAAGGAACCCAAGCCCTAGCGGGCAGGCGGCGAGCACCGTGGCGAAGATGCGGCGACGCATGGCCGACCGCGTAGGGTTGTCATCCGACAGCGTGCAGAGGCCAATGCGGGCATAGCGCATACCAGGGGTGGCCTCGCTGAAGGTGAAGAAGAGCAGTTGATAAAGCAGCGTTAGGACAGCCAGAGTGCCGGCCGTGCCAATGGCCGCTGTCTGCAGACTCATCGGAACGACGCTGACAGCGAGGCCCGCCGGATTGCCTGAGAGCTTACCCACTGTCAACGCGAAGACCGCGACAAAGACGAAGAAGGAGGCTGTGATGATGCAGCCGTCGACGACAGAGGCCATCAGGCGCAGGTTGAGCGGAGCGGTTTCGGGCCTGTGCTCAGGCTGGAAGGGAGCTTCTCGGGTCTCGACCGGAGCCGATACCGGATGGGCCGCAAGCAAAATGGAGGACCACTCGGGCGTGACAGATTCCACAACCGGGGAAGTGGAGATCTGCGCAGCTTCAACCTCGAAGATGCGAAGCTGTGCCGCGGGTGCGTTTTGAGGGGCCTGGTCGGTGTCTTCGCGGAGCGGGCCCTCGGCGAGACGCGGACGAGCTTTTCGCGCTGCTACAAGCTGGCGGGGAAACTCGATCAGATTGGCAGGAATCTCGATGGGTGGGCCGGACTCTTCGAACACGGGGGCTTGGCGGAACGCAATCTCCTCGTCGAGGGCGAGCGTTTCCTCTTCGCTGGCAGCTGCGTAGGCCTCGCGAGTTTCGTAGATCAACGGACGGCCCGACGAGGAGACCGCTTCCTGAAAGGAGACGCGGCTCACGTCTTCGTAAAGCTTTACGGTGAGGCCGGGAGACGACAATGGAGCGTCCGCCAAAACGCCGAGCGTCGGATCTTCGACGATCAGCGTTTCTGCACTGCCGAGTTTAGGTGCTTGCGATGACGGAACCGGAGCGGGCGCAGGCGGCGTGAGCGTCCACTGATCGAGTTCAGCCAGAAGCTGATACTGTGCGTCGGCGACTGCCTGGGCGCTGAGTGCTGCAACCTCCGCAGCGGCTTTGGCTTCGCGAATTGCGGCTTCAGCCTGCTCCGCGAGGAAGGTGCGATAACTGGGGGAGTTGGCATAGCGTTCCGCGACTGCTTCGGCGATGCGGGACGACCGTGACTTTCCTGCGTTTGGCTGCGCGATGGGAGTGACGGAGGAATTTGACTGCTGGGTACGCCGGGCGCGGTGCGCTGCAAGGCGCTGCGCTACCTGTTCCCTCAGTGCAAAGGGTGCGGCCGCTTCCGTTTCGGCCGGGGCTTCGTCAAGTGGTAGCAGGTCACGTTGTGCAGAGCTCATTGTGCTCAAATCCAAACTCGGTTCCGTAAAATCGTTTAGCCTCAAAGGGTGGCGCGTCTGACAAGTCTCAAGCCGAACGAACAGGGGATGAAGACCCATTGGCAGCCCCGACTGCATTTAGCGGCTTTGTTGTCAGGAAAATCGATTGCTTTTTGTACAGCCTTCAACGTCCGACGAACGCGCTCCAAAAACGTCAGCGCGTCTGTTTACCTCTTGATAACTATCATGGTGCTGGCGGCAAGTCATCCACATCTGTGGGCACAACAGGTGACGACTCAGGCAACCCCCCTCTCAGAAGATCAGCAGTCATCATCCAGTCTGCCGGACGCACCTGGAGCCACGCAATATCCGGTCGCTACGGTGCTCCCCAACAACGATGATTCCACCGACGTCACCCTCGAGTCGGACGGAGACCAGAGCAAGACAGGAAGCGTCTTCTCGCTCGACAAAAATGTAGTCATCCACTATCGAGACCGGGTGATCCAGGCCGATCACATCGAGTTCAACGAGGATACCGGCGAACTGACCGCGACCGGTCACCTGCATGTAAGCGGAGGAGCGAATCACGAAGACCTCACCGCCAGCCACGGCACGATGAACCTGAAGAACCAGACAGCAACCTTCTACGACGTGACTGGCTCGGTGGGGTTGAAGGGCGCAGGTGCGGGCCCAGGCCGCACACTGACATATTCCAGCAGCAACCCATTTCTGTTTACCGGACGAATGGTGGTGCGAACCGGGCCGCAGTCCTATGAGATCTACGGCGGAACCCTGACCACCTGCCAGCTGCCAAACCCTGACTGGATGCTCAACGCCGGCAAGTTTACGGTAAACAGCGAAAAAGCGAAGGCACAGAACAGCACCTTTCGTCTGATGAATATCCCCGTGATGTTTCTGCCCTATGTGACCCATCCCGTGGATTCGGAGCAGAGGCAGACAGGCTTCATGATTCCCGTGCCGGGATACTCCTCGACGAAGGGATTCACCCTGGGCGAGGAGTTTTACTGGGCCATCAATCGCAGCACCGATCTGATGGTCGGAGCCCAGTACTACTCACTGCGCGGATGGGAGCAGTCAGCAACGTTTCGATATCGCGGCCTCGGGAATAACTTTGCCAAAGCCAGATATACCGGCCTGCTCGACCGCGGCATCGTCACCAACGGTGTTTATCTCAACCAGGGTGGACAGGATGTTACGTTTTCGGGCCGGCATGACTTCAGCTCGCAGACACGCGTGGCCGGCGATGTGGAATATCTGAGCTCGTACGCGTATCGCGAGGCGTTTGCCGAGAACTTCAGCGTGGCGGTTTCAAGCGATATTCTCTCGATCCTGTACGGCGTGCATGACTGGGACGGATATGCGGCATCCGCCCGAGTCGATCGATATCAAGGCCTGAAGCAGGCAGGTGTAGCAGCAACCCCGACCACGCCGGCTGTCCCTGAAGAACAGGTAAGGATCTTTCACGCGCCGTCGCTGGACTTCAACAGCACAGAGCATGAGATCGGCAGAACTGGATTGCTGTGGAGCGTTGACGCATCGCAGGCCGGACTGTCGCGTGTGCAGCCGGACTTCTCCACCGGCGGCCTGACACAGCGGTTCGACCTGCATCCCAAGCTCTCCTATCCGCTCGGCTTTGACGGATGGCGGATGCGGGCTTCGATCGGGGTGCGTGAGACCGTCTACGGCAGAAGCAGGCAGGTTCCGTACAACGACACCGGAACGCCAGTCGAACTACCGAACTCATTGAATCGATCGGATCTCGAGATTGAAGGCGAGCTGCGTGCTCCCGTAGTTGAGCGCGTATTCGATTCGCCCGGAGTAGAAAAGTTCTTCGGCGGCAACGACGTGAAGCACACGATCGAGCCTGAGCTGACCTACCGCTACGTCACCGGAGTCAATAATTTCCTCAGTGTTCTGCGCTTTGACGACGTCGACATCGTAAGCGATACGAATGAACTGGAGTATGGAGTGACGCAGCGTTTGTTTCTGCGTCCAACAAAAAATCGGCCCTGCAAGGAGCGGCCGGAGAGCACAGCACAATCCCAAAACTGGGATGACGACATCGGAAAGGTCCAGACCAGACAGACCGCTGATACGAAAGATTCGCTCCCGAGCTGTGGCAGCCATCCCCTCATCAGCTGGCGGCTCGCGCAGAAGTACTTCTTCAACGAGAACTTCGGTGGCGCAGTCATCGATGGACGACGCAACATCTTCGACACGACGCTGAACTTCTCGGGGATCGCCTTTCTGACGGAGCCTCGGGCAATCTCGCCTCTGATCTCGCGAATGCGTGTGAGGACCTCGTCACATTTGGATGTGGAGTGGGACTTCGACCTCGATACCGGAGCCAAGAAATTTACGTCCGACAATGTGCTCGTGGACGTCCACGAAAACAACGTCTTTGCCGGGTTTAGCTATGCGCGGCTGAACGCTCCCGGACGCTTCTACACCGAAGGAGTGATCTCGTCGATCTCGAACTTCAACCAGCTGCGCCTTTTGCTGGGATACGGTTCACCGACCAAGCCTGGCCTGGGTGTCGCCGGCAACGTAGGTCTGGACCTGAACGCGAACAATACCGGTCTCGTTCAATATGGAGCCGTGCAGGGGTCCTATAACTGGGACTGCTGCGGCTTCAGCGTTGAGGTTCGGAAGTACGAACTGGGCGCAGTCCGAAATGAGACGACCGAGCGATTCAACTTCACGCTCCTGAATATTGGGACTGCAGGCAACCTTCGGCGAACGGCAAGCCTGTTTTGAGTCCTGACGGCGCGGCCGTCAGAGGAGTCCACGGCCTGTTTAACCGCCTCTGCGTGAGATAATCGAGGTATTGTGCAGATTGCTGTGAAGCCGTTCCGAACCCTCATCTTTGCCCTCACGCTGGCCGCCCTCGGTTGCCATGCCCAGACTCCGACCCAGACTTCGACACCGTCCGTCGCAGACGGCTCGGGGAAGCTGTCGCCGGAGCTCGTGCGCCGTGTTGAGGTCATGATCCGTTCGCACGCCTCGGTTCCGGCAGGCTATGTCATCCAGGTAGGCCCGCGCACCAAAAGCGAGGTGCCAGGCTTCGACAAAATTACCGTCTCGTTTCTCTCCGACGGCAAGTCGAGCAAACCGACAGACTTTTTGATTTCGACTGACGGCAAAACCCTAGCCCAGTTCAGCAAGTTCGACATCAGCAAGGATCCAAAGCTTCTGGTAAGCGGAGACGGGCGTCCCGCGCGCGGCGGTCCGGCAAACGCTCCCGTGCTGATCGTTGGGTTCGACGATCTGGAGTGCCCCTTCTGCGCCAAGATGCATGCGCAGTTGTTTCCGGCACTCACCGAACGTTACAAAGATCAGATTCACATCGTCTATCGCGACTTTCCGCTCGATCAGCATCCTTGGGCCATGCGTGCGGCAATTGACACCAACTGCGTCGGTGCAGAGAGCGCGACGGGCTACTGGAACCTGGTCGACTACATCCACGCGCACGCCGCCGATCTGGGCGGCCCGGATAAGAGTCTCGCGAAGGCCAACGAGACCCTCGACACTCTGACGCGCGACGAAGGAAAGAAACAGAACTTGAACGCTGATGCGCTCAATGCATGCATCGCGAAGCAGGATGACACTGCGATCAAGGAATCGATCAAGCTCGGCGAAAGCCTCGGCGTGGACTCGACTCCAGCGCTGTTCATCAATGGCGAAAAGGTGGAAGGAGCACAGCCAGTCGAAGACGTGTATCGTATGATCGATAGCGCGCTGGTTGCCTCCGGGCAGACGCCCCCACCGCCACCGCCAACACCAATTCAGGCACAGCCTCAAACCCCGCCGGCGACCAAACCCGGTAACTAGCCGAAGAATGCAGGAGATCTGGATGCGGAACACCGAGCACGTGCTGAGCTTGTCGACCGATACCGAACGTACTTTTATTACGCGCTCTTTTCGCAACATCTCTGTTCCGGTAGTTCTCATTTTGGCGTCCGGGCTCCTGCCGATTGCAGGTTGCAATCGTGGACACAACGCAGACGTAGTCGCAACGGTAAATGGCCACGCTATCATGCAGGCTGATCTGGACAAAGCCTACAAACTCCAGCTCGGTGACCCGGCCCAGCAACAGCAGCCCTCGCAGGAACAGGCGGACTCGCTACGTCTCAATGTTCTGCGCGAGTTGATCGACGAAGAGATCGTCGAACAGCGCGCCGCCAAGATGAATCTGACTGCGACCAACGAAGAGGTCGATGCGAAGCTGGCCGAGATGAAAGCTCCCTACACCGAGGAGCAGTTTCAACAGCGTCTCAAAGCCAGCAATCAGACCATCGATGACGTGAAACATTCGCTGCGCCGTAGCCTCACCATCAACAAGCTGCTCAATAAAGAGATCAACTCGAAGATTACCGTCACCGATGCGGATGTAACCAGCTACTACAACCAGCACAAAGCTGAGTTCAATCTGCTCGAGACCAAATATCACTTGGCCGCAATTCAGGTGACGAGTCAGCCGTCGCCGCAGCCGGGAAACCTGCAGGGAAGCAAGGCGACCAACGACGTCGAAGCGAAGAAGAAAGTCCAGGCGTTGAAGAATAGGCTCGACAGCGGCGAAGACTTTGGCACCATCGCGAGTAACTGGTCGGAGGACCCTTCGACCGCACCCAATGGCGGCGACATGGGCTTCGTCGGCGAATCGCAGCTCCATGCGGATCCGATGGTCTTCGCCGCAGTGACCAAGCTCAAGGCTGGTCAGATCACCGAGATTTTGCCTTTGCTCGATGCCCAGACAAAGAGGCCGGCAGGCTATGCGATCTACAAACTCATCTCGCGGGACCCCGCCGGACAGCGTGATGTGAACGATCCGCGAGTGCAGCAGGCCATCCGGCAGCAGCTTCGTGACGTGCGCTCGCAGCTGCTGAAGAGCGCCTACCTCGAGATGGTCCATGATCAGGCCAAGGTAGAAAACTTCTTCGCCGAACAGATCTTCAAGAACGACGCCCACTAACTCTACAACCCAATCTCGCCATCAATCTCCTTGGGAGGTCTCATGAAGCAGGCGCCTGTGCGATTTGCGATTCTTGGCTTCGGCCACCACGCAATCCGTCGACTCATGCCCGCCTTTCCGAAGTGCGAGCTTGCAACGCTCAGCGGCATCTGGCGAAGAGATCACGCGGCTGCACTTGAGAACTGCGCCGAGTATAAGATTCCTCACTGCTTCCACACCCGGGAGGAGCTTTGTTCTTCCCCCGATGTCGATGCTGTCTTCATTACGTCACCAGACGCAATGCACCGGGACGACACGTTGCTGGCTTTGAAGCATGGCAAGGCGGTACTCTGCGAAAAGCCGCTGGCGATGAGCGCGGCAGAGGCTGAAGAGATGAATGCCGCTGCCCGCGCGGCTGGACTGCTCTTCGGAGTTGCGCAAAATTTTCGCTATAACCGCAGTCTGGAGTGGATGCGGGATCAGATTGCGGCAGGGTGCATCGGTAAGCCGCAGCTCGCACGTGCAGAGTACTGCTACCCGGCCAACAACTCTTCGAGAAAGTGGATTGTCGATGCGACCCTCGCCTACGGCGGACCCATTGGAGACGTCGGCGTACACTGCATCGACGCGCTGCGCTTTGTCCTCGGCAACAATGTGGTGAGCGTGAACACATTGGCGCGGAAGGATGCGTTGTCAGGCGATGTGGAAGCGGTCGCCTCGCTGCAGATGGAGATGACCGGCGATGTCTTCGCGACTGTGACGACGAGCGCACGTACACCCTACCGCTCGTTTGTGGAGGTGAACGGCAGCGACGGGGTGATGTACTCCGAGGGAGGCCTGACCGTCGACCGTCCCGTACAAATCGTTGTGCGTCGTGGCGCAGAGGTAGAGGAGACCGTCACCCTCGACAACGGCGACGGCTACACCCGGATGCTAGATGGCTTCGCGGCGGCGTCACGTGGTGGCAATGACTTCGCAGCCACCGGCGAAGACGCCATTCACAATATGCAAGCGCTCGATGCAGCAATGAGGAGTTGGCGGACCGGGGCTCGCGAACTCCTGTAATTGGTTACGCAGATTGAGTCGAGAAGATGCGTTCTAGCGCAGAGCAGTAGCAAGCGCCGAGGTTCCCCCATGATGCAGAATGGCGAGATCGCGTTCAGGAGCCGGCGGCATGTACTTTTTGTAGACGCTGACGTGGAAACAGGACTGCTGAAACTCCTCCTCAACATCGACTTTCCCCTCTTGCACCAGCGGAAGAAGATAGCCTCGAAGCCAGGCAATCTCAGCCATCGAAAGGCCGTGTTTCGCAATATCGATCGCCTGCCCGGTGAGATGCGGGGATGCCGTATCACCTTCGGCAGGTGCGGCGTTGCCATTGATGTGCATCAGATGCTGCTGAAACTCCACCGTCCGAACTGCGGAATTAACCTGGAGCGGTGTGTGAAAGCGTGCATAGTGAGCCCGTGCTAACGTTGCCAGAAACTCAGCAGTCCAGGGGCGGCAATAACGGCGGTTGCCAGGGAGCCGATCGTCCACCTGCAGCGACTCATTCTCAGGCAGCGCAACGAGCAATCTCTTCGTACGCATATCAAGAAGATCATCGTCATTATGAATCCTTGAAAGCCCATCGCGATCCGCAACTTCGTTCTGATGAACGAGAATCTCGTGAGAGCCCTTAAGCGGCGGAGGAACGATCAGGTGTCCGCGCTTGTTATAGAGATTCGGCAGAATGACGGGAGTCGAAGCGACCTCTTCGACGCTGGCCAATTGCGGCCTCTCTGCGGCCGGCCGAACAACGCTGATCACAGGAACCGGCTTGGCCACCGAGACAGGCTTCGACGCCGTGGAGGGCTTGCGCGCAGATATAGTCGGCGCCTGCCGGGTCTCGTTGAGTTCTTCGGGCCGTGAAGTTCCGTGAATTGCGACCGCCGCTTGGGTCTCGACCTGAGTGGAAGTAGCCGCCTTAAGAAAATCCTCCGATGTAGCCTTCTGCGGCGGAGTCGCCGTCTGTACAGGCGCAGGAGCACTGACAGCATGGCGCAGCCGACGCCGTGAGGGCGCTTGCGCACGCACACGCGCAGTCACAGGAGGATCGACCTTTGGCGCAGCATGATGCTTTGAGCTATGAACCGCATGCGTCGGCTTGGCACCCGACTTGTGTTTCGTCGGGTGCTTCTCCGCCGTAGCTGCAACGGTCTTTTTGTGACCCGAGGGGTGATGCGTCTGTTTGGCGAGGCTGCTCGCGGAAGATAAAGACAGGGCTGCAAGCGCCAGAAGGGCCGGTATGGGGGCGTTCAAACGCATCATGTTTTCGGAGGCGCGGAACGCCAGAGCAATTTCTACGTTAAAGGTTGGTGAGAGAACGTGTAAGTGACGAAGTGGGTTCCGTATACTTATCGATTAACGGGGAGGAATGAATGAAGAGGTTGCCGGCGGGTTGTGGCGTGATCGCCATTGGGTTGGTGGGGTGGGGACTGCAGGCGGGAACGGCGAATGCGGCAGCGCAGGACGAAGCAGCGACCCCGGAGTTCTACACCACGAAGGTGCAGCCGATCTTCCAGGCGAACTGCTACAGATGTCATGGCGGAATAAACCATCGCGGAGGTCTGAACATTCAGACGCGCGCAGGAATGTTGAAGGGCGGACACGATGGCCCCGTGCTGATTCCCGGAGATCCGACCAATAGTTTGCTGGTCCGGCTGATTCGCCATGAGGGGCCGCCGAAGGATCCGATGCCGATGCCCCCCAAGCAGCCAAAACTCTCCGACGCCGACATCGCCACCGTAGAGAGATGGGTAAAGGCTGGGGCCATCATGCCTGATGAGGTGCAGAAATAAAGGCGGAGACTATCAGCCCCTGAAGCTGGCCAGCACGACCCTCGGAACTTAGATTGCAGCTTACAACGAAGGGGACGGAGTTGTTCCCTGGTCCGACTTTGGTTGCGTCTTTACGAAGAGGTTCTTGATGCGGCGCCGGAAGTAAAAGAGCACGCCGGAGATCGTCGCACTGATGCCTTGAAATAGAAGGAGACCGGAGCCTGGGTCGACGTAGGCGTGCGCCTGGCGTTCGAAAGTAAAGCTGAGCGCAACAAAAAGCATCCCGGTAACGGCGACCAATTTAAGCATGCGAGTCATTCTTATATTTCCCTCTGGGGAGGTGCGCCTCGGCGTGCGCAATCTCACTTCAAGTGAAGACGTGACGTGCAGATAAAAGTTTCGGTTCGATGAATATTTTCATAAAGCCGAGTAATTATCTTGCTTTTCGCCCTCGAAAGTTCTAAAGCGATCCTACTTCGTCACTGACGGCAAAGGTAGGTTTTCTTGCTTAAGTTGCCTCACGAAATTTGGCGCGGTCCAAATTGGAACAGGATGACCAAGCCTCTCGTCTCCGAAGGTCGGGAGCGATTGGCACGACCTGCGGCTCAAAACGCGCTGAGTGTCGCGGTGCAACCATCCCGCTAAGCCTCTCGCACACAATACTGCAAAACGCGCGGTCCGCAATCGACAACAAGATAGAGCTGTTCGTGGCACTGCCGCGCTACACCGACACACCCGCCGCCGTAACCACACCCTTCGCAGCCGATGCGATCTGTCCCATATCCTTCGTCGAAATAGCCATCGCCAGAACGATCACCGAAGACGCGATACTCACCGCCTTATCGATGTCCTGAAGTTTATTAAGCGCTTTGTCCGCCGCTTGCGTAGCCAGCGAAATCTCGCTCACTGCCTGGTCGGCATTTGCGAGCGTCAGATTTGCCGCTTGAACAGCAAAGTTTCCTGCAGTCATCATCAGCGAGTAGACGTAGCCCTGCAGTTGAACAATCAGAGGATCCGTCAGCTTGCTGCCTGCACTGATTGCATCCAGCCGAACCTGCCCGACCTCCACAGCAATGTCATGAAAAGCCTGCGCCAGCGCCTGCATCTGATCATCGGTAAGCGTAGCATCCGCAGGCGCCGCTACCGCCTTGGCAACCATCTTCGGAGCAACTGCCTTGGAAGTTTTCTTCATGGCTAATTCGACCTCGACTGAATATCTGAGAGCGCCGACTTCAGTGACTCGGCGATCGGCCCGACCTGTTTCGCCACTTCGATCATGCTCATCTTCTTCCCGGCCTCGTCCTTCAGCCTCGCATGCAACGCACCCAGATCGTCCATCGCTTTGGCGTAGCTTGCAACGGCGTCCCTGCGAGTCTGCAGCGCAGCTTTGTCATGCGCATATTGCCGCTGCACCAGGATCAGAGCGAGCCGTTCATTTGGTTGCGCACTGGCCATCGGACCTTGGTAGAAGGTGTCGAGGCTAAGCTCCTCGTTGCCCAGAAGCACGCTGCCATAGTCGCCCGTAATCACCTTCTTGAGCGCCCGCGTCAGCGATTGAACCGCAGCATCGTTGGCAATCACCAGTTGACCAAGCTGCTTTTCGCGATACCCGTGTGTGGCTGCATCCGCCAAAGCCTTCATCAGATTTTGCGCATCAGTGCCTGCCGTAATCGCATTGGCCGAGAAGGCTGTGTTTGTGCTCATAGCAGTTACATTCTGATCAATGGTTGCGTCATATCCCAGCGGCTTATTGGAAGAAAGCTTTCCCAGAGCATCGAAGTAGGCGATCAGCGCCTCCTGATCCTTCGCAAGATGATCGGCAAGCTCCTGATAAGGTTTGCAGTCCTGTGCCTGTTCTGTCTTCGCCCGCTCTGCTGCTGGTGTGTTCTCAAAAAGCGTATTCTGTCGCGCGCACGTCGCTGCGACATCGTTAGAGACCTTCGGTAGCGCAATCCGCGCTTCATCGGATAGTTTGGAGAGACCCGCAGCATCATCAAGATCGACGCAGCCGTTCAAAGACGCACACAGCGTTACAATCGCGAAGCTTCGAAACCAAGCAGTCCGGCCAAACCTGGGTACCGACACAAACACCTCTTTCCGGCGCAAATCGAATGTAAGCCAAATCCCAGATCTTTGCATCAAGGCTTCGCAGGCGTCTCCGTGTGAACCTGTGCCAACCACTTCCCACCCTTGGGCTGTCGTACCCAGACAGTAACGGAGTTGTTGTCATTGATCTTCAGAGTGGGATTGTGTTCCGTACCGCAGTTGAAGGTGTTCAGAACGTGATAAGCGGTAAGCGCAGAGTCCGGAGTCAAAATACGAACCTGCAGATCACGAAGTTCATAAGACTCCAGCTTGCAGTGCTTCAGCGTGATCAAAAGCGTGTCCAGAGCCTGAATATGCTCGTCGACCTGAATGAAGTCCGTTGTGAAGAAACTGCGCACCGTCGCGAAGTCGCCTTCAGCCATGGTGGTCCAAAGATTTTGTTCCAGCTTCACGATGTCGACAGGAGCAGGCGGCTGTGAAGTTGCTGTTTGAGCAAACGCGCTCGAAGCAAGGAGTGAGGCGAGGACGACAGGGAGGAGACGCATGGCAACCATGTTAGCGTCTACCTCCCTCTTTTGTAGCCGAAGTTAGTTGGCAGGGGGTTTCGTGCCGACATGCCGCACTGCGGCGTCGACGATCGCATAGAGCAGCTGTCCGTGATCGGCCTTCGCTTTGGCCTTGATATATTCGCCGGTACGTTTGCCGGCCTCCGCGCTATCAGGCAGAGTCAGTCCGCGCACCTGCGCCGAGATTCCGGCCAGCTGCTGAATGATGTCAAAGAAAGTGGCTTCATTCTTCCCCGCAAGCTGCCAGCAGTCCGAGACCGTGCAGGTAAGAATCTGCTCCGTATTCCAGGTGTGATTGGCCGTCGAATCAGCCGCGGCCGTAGGGGTAATCGTCGGAGCCGCAGGCTGTTGGGCCGATGCAGTCAGCGCAGCCGCAGAAGCCAGAGCGAAACATAGAGCGAAACGATGGATCATGCGCATTGGAGTCGTCCTTTACGTTCGTAGTTGAAGAATCTAACTGCGGTGATCGTGTCTAGTAGCGGTTATAACGATTGTCGCGATTATTCTGTGCGGCTTGGCCGACCACAGCACCAATGCCGGCGCCAGCTGCACCGCCGATGATGGTCCCCTTCAATCCGCCGCCAAACACCGCTCCCAGAACCGCACCGCCGCCCGCGCCGATCAGCGCGCCTTTGCCCGGTCCAATACCGCCCTGGTTATCACGGTAGTGGTCGTCATGGTAGCGCCGATCTCTGTCGTTATAGTAGTTGCCGCCGTGGCCGCCGCTGCGCATGCCGCTGTAATAGGCATTATTGTTGTTGTTGTTGTAACGCTGCGCATAACCGGCAGTCCCAAATCCCGGAACCATGCCAGTCGCGATAAGCAGAGGAGCGAATAGGACCGCATTTCTTATCTTGGTCATTCCAGATTAGATGCCGGATCTTTCTGCGGCGTCCGCCAAATCATTTCATTCAGGCTTTGATTCGCTAAATCACAGCTGTCCGTGGGTTAGGTTCCCACCATCGCCAAATAGAAACTGATTCATTCGATTTCGACCATTTACCCTGCCGAAACGTCTCTTCTTACGGTAGCTTTCAAACAGCGGGATTGGAGGGTCAATGAAGAAATTAATTGGCAGCATCTCGGGCATCCTGGTCATAGCAACGGCGCTTACCGCGCCCACACCAGCGCAAACCTCTCCCACACCAGCCCCGCACAAGCCCAGACCCTCCGCCAAAACAGCCATGGCGGTCTGGTCGCCTGATGTCCAGAAGGCCCTCGGCATCTCTTCCGACGACTTCAAAGCCGACGGCCTCAACAAGCTCACTCAGCCCCAACTCGTAAACCTGATGGCCTCCGCAAAGCCCGACCCCAACAAGCATTGGCTCGTCTGCCCAGCCAGCGGAACCGCCCCGGTCGGCCAGATCCATGTCCTTGTCACCGTCGCCGGCGATGACTCCACCGGCGCGATCGCCGGCCAGATTCTCCACGCCATCAACTCCCTCACCGGCGTCCTCATCGTCGACACCCCCGCCGCGGCCGACCGCGCCCTCCACGTCGTCATCCAGGAGCAGACCACCGCCAAGCGCACCATCGGCTTCACCGCCTCCTACCTCACCGCCACCCCCTGCACTGAAGAGATCGCCGGCAAAAAACTCGACGTCGAACTCAAGGGCACCCTCGGCACCTACACCGACGCAAAGGGCGCCGGCCTCGCCACTGACCTCGCGGGCATGCTCGACCAGGACCTCCAGCCCCTCCGCAGCGCAACCGCTGCCCCCTCCACACGCTGAGGTTTTTCTTCACACCAATCCGCAACAAACTGCATCCTACGGCGTGGAGGTTTTATCATGAAGGGTCTTCCCTGGATTCTCGCCGGTATTGGAATTGGCGCCATCGTCGCCTACGTAGTCTTAACCAGTGAACCGCAACCAGCCTACGAAACCATCGACGACAACTTAGCCGACGCAGCCCATAAAACATTCGCCTGGGGCACCAAACAACAGGTCAAAGGCAAAGCCAGCGCCGTCGCCGGAGCCATCAAGCAAGGCGTAGGCGACCTCACCGGCAACCAGGACCTCGCCGACGAGGGCACCGCCGACCGCATCGTCGGAAACGTAAAAGACGCCGCAGGACAAGTCGGTCAGGCCGTAGGACAAACCATCCACGACCTCAATCGCTGACACTCAATCCCCAACACGCGCCGCTAAGTAATCGTATACAGCGGCGCAAACTCCGGAATCCCCGCCGTCTGCCCCGCGATCCATCGCAGCACATACACCTGAGCCGGTTCCGTCAACGAGTGCGTCAGCGCATTCGGCACTACCTCCAGGATCACGTGTGCCGCCGGATCGCGGTAGTAGTCGATATCCGGCTCAATCATCACGCAGCTCACCCCTTCAATCATCTTCGTATTGTTCTCATGAAACGTCAGCTGCACATCCCCTAAAGAAAACCAACTTAGCACCTATCTCGAACCATCGTTGTCACAGCCAGGTAAATGAATGTGCGTTACTGCACTTGCATCCCCGGTTGTGTGTGTGATTGCAGTGCACCTCTGGCCATGTGTTGTTGCAGTTGCATCTCTGGTTGTCATCCTAGAAGGGGATCTGCTGTTGCTTCCAATAAACGACCCCTCACGGAAGCCCATTTGGAGAATCGCAGGCAACTCCATATGTCTCAGTTTAATTCCCCATCATGGCGAGCAGGGCAACTCCGCCGATCCATACCGAGTCGTATCTATCAGGTGAGTGCAGCCGTAAGGCTGCCCGTCTGGAGGTACTTATGATTTTCCGCAAAAACGCTTGGGCCCATCTAATGCTTGCTGGTGTGCTTTCTCTCAGCGTCGTGCCCGTTGGCTTGGCGCAGGCTCAGCAAGACAGCGATGTCAACAGTTGGTCCGCGCCACGCGGCTACGATATGGCTTATCCCGAGAACGGCACCCCCAACATGGTGGCTCGTCAAGGCTATGCTGCAGGCTACAACCAGGGCCAGGCCGACCTGTCGCGTGGCCAATCGTTCAAGCCCACGGACAACAAGGCCTACGCCCACGCGAAGATCCCCAAGGGAATGGACAAAGACGCGTTCAAGACAGAGTTTCGCGAAGCCTTCGTGAAGGGCTACACCAACGCCTACAAGGGCCAGGGCCAGTAGCATCGCGACATAACGTAAACTCCACGCAACAAAACAATGCCCGCTTTCGTTGACGATGCATCAGTCACGAAAGCGG
>CAZZZG010000008.1:61712-70929 GCA_964658525.1 uncultured Edaphobacter sp. | reverse complement strand
ATCATGGCCGCCTACATCAGCTTCGGCATCAACGCGCAAGACCTCCTCTCCGCCGTCATCATGACCGCGCCCGGCACCATCCTCGTCGCAAAGATGCTCGTCCCCGAAACCGAAGTCCCCGCCACCATCGGCACCGTCCACATGCCGCCCAACGAGGAGCACAAAGACGAAAACTTCATCGCCTCCATCGCACGCGGCACACTCGACGGCGGCAAGCTCGCCTTCAACGTCGCCATCATGCTCATCAGCTTCGTCGCACTAGTCGGCCTCTTCAACGCCATCATGCTCGGCATCTCCGACTTCCTCTGGGCCCACGGCAACATCCCGTTCCCGCACTCGCTCAACGCTATCCTCGGCGTCGCAGGAGCGCCCATCGCCTGGCTCATCGGCATCCCCTGGCACGACGCCCACACTATCGGCAACCTCCTCGGCACCCGCACCATGATCAACGAGTTCGTCGCCTTCACCCAACTCGGCGCCATCAAGTCCACACTCGCCCCGCGCACCTTCTCCATCGCCACCTTCGCCCTCTGTGGATTCGCCAACGTAGGCTCCATCGGCATGCAGATCGGAGGCATCGGTGCCCTCGTCCCCAACCGCCGCAACGACCTCGCCCAGCTGGGCCTTCGAGCCATGCTAGCCGGAACCATGGCCAACCTCATGTCCGCCAGCATCGTCTCCATGCTCATCAAATAAACTTCGGATCAACCATCCCTTTGCACTAAAATTCTCCGCAATCCTGCTTCTCTCCCAACGGATCAGCGACAAAGAGAATGCAGTAACTGCGCCTTACAACGGAGAAGGACAGGAGAGCTCAGCACGATGGCATTCCTCAGAAGCAGTAAAAGCGCCGCCGAATACAAACAACAAGTCCAATTCGAAGAAGTAAAAACCACTGGGCTGCTAAACCTGGTCGTCGTCCTCGCTGTCGTCTCCGTCGCCTACACCGACTGGATCGTCGTAGCCAACATCTCCCTCGGCTATCTCTACGTCCTTCCCATCGCCCTCTGCGCCTTCATCAACCCGCTTCCCTTCACAATTGGGCTCGCTGTTCTAGGCAGCATCCTGCAAGAACTCTTCGGCCCCGTCGGCGACAACACCCACGTCAGAATCGTCCGCTTCATCATCTCTCTCGCCGGCTTCCTCATCGTTGGGTTTCTCGTCAGCCTCATCGCAAAACAACGTGCCCGCCTCGCCGCAGAGGTTCGCCGCCAGCGCGACGAATACGAAAGCGACCTCCTCCTCGCTGCACAGGTCCAGCGTCAGGTCCTACCCAAAGCTCCTATCGTTCCAGGGCTCGAACTCGCTGCCTTCATGCAGACCGCCCGGCTGCTCGGCGGCGACTACTATGACTTCTTCCAGATCTCCGACGACATCGTCGATGTTGTCATCGCAGACGTCTCCGGCAAAGGCGCCGCCGCTTCTCTCCTCATGCCTTCGCTCGCCGTAGCCCTGCGTCTTCGCGCCCACGAACTCAGTGGCCCAGCCGCGATCCTCAAAGATCTCGACGAGTGCCTCAAGCAAATCACCCGTCCCGCCACATTCGTCACTATGTTCTACGCCCGCTTCAATACGAAACTCCGCACACTCGAGTACGCCAACGGCGGCCACAACCCGCCCGTCCTCCTCCGTCCACAAACAGGCGAATCGCTCCTCCTCGAGAACGCGGGCCCCATCATGGGCATCCTTCCCAGTGCCGAATTTTCAAACACTCTTATCAACCTCAAAGCCAACGATGTGATCACCCTCTTCACCGACGGTGTCACCGAGCAGGAAAACGAAAGCGAAGAACAGTTTTCTCTTGACCGTCTGAAAACGTTGGTCCTCTCCGAAGAGAACAAACCTGCCACCACCCTCGTCACTGACATCTCCGAAGCGGTCGCCAGCTTCGCCGGAACAAAAGAACAGGAAGACGATCTCACCGTCGTCATAGTCAAAGTTCTCTAATTCCCGACCAACGGGAGGACCAGAGCAGATAATCCCGCAAGAAAAGGTATACCCGCCACGAAGTGGCCGCCCCGCGCGCAGCGGGCCCGTCCGGCAGGACAACAGCCTCTACCCAACCAGCTTCAGATAATCCGGCTCATCCGCAATCGTCCGATACCGAAACTGCCGCACAATCTTCGGCCCCTTCAGAAAGAAGATGCCCTGCATCTGATGGCCGTCTTCTTTGATCGCCCCGATACCATGCTTGAAGAGCGCACCTTTCAACCAGCCTACCCATACCGCAGGCTGCAGCAACGTCAGCGCCGGATGAATCCTCGGCAACAGGAACACCGGATTCTGATAAACATTGGCCTCCGGATCGCTGACCCGTTCCACATCCCCAATCCCGTAGTAGTCAAAGAACGGCTTCGCACGCTCAGGCGTGCCCAGATGCACAAACACCGGCCGCACCGCGCGTCGTGCCAGTTCCTCACGAAGATCCGCGACATCACTGATCGCCTGACGACAGAAGGAACACCCAAAGTGTCGTAAAAAGATCAGAAGCACCGGCGAAGCCTCCGTCAGCGCCAGCAAACTTGCACCGGACTCCGTATGGATGGAGGCAAGCGCCTGCGCAACATCCCCGGTAGAACTCACACCCGCGCTTACCATTGCTCGAACCTGATCATGCCTTCTATCCGCCCAGACTCTTCCATTGAAACTTCCTCATGCCATCGTTTTCTACACCCTGAACCCCTAACCTCGCATCCTGTTTTTTCCTGTCAAGCCCCAACACGCTCGCAAAATAAAAAATATGCCTTTCCACCACTCAATCAAACCCGCGCCAATCCACGTCTTCCGCGTCCGGGCCCCCGGAGAAAATAAATCCGAAATCCGTGGCATGTTTGCCCCTGCCAACTCGATAGACTTATAACAGTGACGAATTTAAAAGAGGTAAGGATCCCACCCAGCCAAACGGCGCGGCTAAGTCGTTTCTCTGGACGAATTTAGCCGTAACCCTTTTACAGTGACGAATTTGCAGGAATGACATACTCTAAGTTGTTCATTCCGGCTAATTTACTCGCCCATATGGGAGGGGGCACCCCCGAAACCGGACCAGGAGACGCAGGGAACGCGATGACCGAGACCGCCAAGACCACAGACCTCTACAACAAAGCACAAGCCGCCGCCAACTACATCCGCAACAAGACGTCGCTCCCGCCCTCCCTCGGCATCATCCTTGGCTCCGGTCTCGGCAACTTCGCCACCCACGTCAAATCCGCCACCCGCATCCCCTACGCTGACATCCCACACTTCCCCCAATCCACCGTCGTCGGCCACTCCGGCCACCTCGTCCTGGGCACCATCGCGGGCGTCTCCGTAGCCGTCATGCAGGGCCGCGTCCATGCCTACGAAGGCTACAGCATGGATCAGGTCACCTTCCCCACCCGCGTCCTCGGCCTCCTCGGTTGCAAGACCCTCATCGTCACCAACGCCGCCGGAGGCATCCGCACGACCCTCTCGCAAGGCTCCATCGTTGTCATCTCCGACCACATCAACCTAACCGGAACCAACGCCGCACTCGGCCCCAACGAGCCTCGCTTCGCCATGGTGCCCGGCGCCGGTCAGCGCTTCTTCGACATGTCCACCGCCTACTCCCTGCGCCTTCGCACCCTCGCCATCGAAGAAGCTGCCCGCCAGGAGTTCCTCCTGTCCGAAGGCGTCTACCTCGCCGTCCTCGGCCCCAGCTTCGAAACCCCCGCCGAAATTCGCGCCTTCCGCGCCCTCGGAGCCGATCTCGTAGGCATGTCTACCGTCCACGAGGTCATCGTCGCCCGCCACATGGGCCTCGATGTCCTCGGCCTCTCCCTCGTCACCAACATGGCAGCCGGAGTTCCTGCCTATGGAGAGGAAAGAGCCGAAACCATCGACCACGAAGACGTGATGGAGATTGGCCGCAGCGCAGAAAAGCAGTTCACCTGCCTCCTCACTGCCCTCATCCCCCAAATCGCAGCGGAACAACTGGCAGCTGCGAACCATTTGTAACCAACACCATGCTGATTATCATGTAAATGCAACCAAAATCGGAACATGTAGAACAACCGGCCCCTAAACTGATCTTCAGAGAACCTCCACCAACTCGGAGTCACCCTCCCACACCACGCTTGACCCACCCCCCGGCCTCAACTCCTCATACATCTCCGCCACAGTCGCCTGTGCCGTCTCCGACAACACAAACCGGTCCGCCCGCTCGACGATCTCATCTCCGAACTGCATCTTCACCCTCAACCCCCGCAGCCCAAGAAACCGGAACATATGCGGCGTAAACTTCGTATCCCCCCACCAGCAGACATCCTGACCCACCGTCGCACTACCATTCACAATGTGCGAATCAAGCGAGTACCGCAGTGCCGCAACCCGCAACGCAACCCCATCATTCAACACCGAGTGAAACAGCCCCCGCCGAAACGGCAACACCTCAGCTCCCTCCGTCGTAGTCCCCTCCGGAAAGAACAGCACCGGCAGCCCGCTCCGGTAAGCCTCCGCCATCGCCACATTCACCCCGGAATACATCTTCGGCCCACCGCCACGTTCCACATACACGGTCCCCGCCTGCGCCGTCAGCCAACCCAGCAACGGCCAACCGCGCACCTCCGTCTTTGCCACCATCACAAACGGCTGCACCGAGCTATACAGCAGAATATCCAGATAACTCAGATGATTCGACACCACCGCCCCGCCGCGAGGCACACTCCCCTCAACGCTGCACTCGAGCCCTAGCGCCTTCACAATCCGACGGCACCATCCATGAATCCATACCGCACCCTCCGCACCAACCTTTGGGCGCCGCATCCAGCAGTCCACCGCCGCCGCCACCAGCAATCCAACAAACAAAAGCCCACGCAGCACCGAACGCAGAAATCGCCACACTGCGATCACCCCACTCACCTCAGCATCCCTCAAGAAATCTCTTCGCCACTCTCGGATGCAGCGTCTGCAGATCGAGCAACGTCAGAAAGTCAATCGTCTTGAAGTCGCGATCGATCGCCGGTTCGCTGCAGATCTTTGCCCCAATCGTCAGGTAAGCCCGCAGCAGCTTCGGAGCCCGCACATCCGTCATCTGAACCTCAGCCTTGGGCAACCGATACGCAGGCGTAGCCACCGTCAACAGCGCCGGTTCCACCATGCAGTTCCGTAGCGACTCATACACCGCATGCCCCATCTCCGCATCCTGCGACGTCAGCGAGCAGCATCCCATCATGTAACGCGCACCGTTCACTAGCGCATACCGCGCAATGCCCCGCCACAGCAAATGCAACACCTCCGACGACCGATGCTCCCGATGAATGCACGCACGCCCCAACTCCACAATCTGCTCACGCATCCCCGCATAGGGAGCAAAACAGAACTCCTGCTCGCTGTAATACCCAAAATACTTTCCAGCCACATCGCCCATCTGCATCCGGTACGTTCCCACAATCTCGCCGGTGCCGCGCGCCTGCACGATTATGTGGTCGCACACATCGTCGAAGTGGTCCTTATCGTACCCATCCGCATAGGCCGACTCGAGCCCTTCGTTCATCTCCAGGTTGAACACCAGAAAGCGTAGCCTGTACGCCGCAGCGCGCTCCCCCTCGCTCAACGCAAGGCGCACAACATAGTCTCCGGCCTCCAGTCGAATATCTTTCTTCGACGGTAACTCCGGCGACATTGCTTTATTCGGAAGAAGTGGGACGGACCGCGACTCAGTTACCGTGAGCATCGAATCTCCTGACTACGTCCAGAATGTGGTTGCTTTCGATGTCAGTGTGCGTCGTCTTCTGTAACAGAGTGTTCACGGCAAGTGAACATTCGTTGAATCAAAAATGGTGCACCTACCTCGGCACCCGATCTTCTCCCACGATTGTGTTATCTAACCGAAGCTTAGCCACAGCGGCTCTTGCCTCGACCGCCGCTTCCTTCCTGTGCAAACTGTTGTTTGAAAACTCCATCGGCTGCTCCGCAAACCGTACCTCTGCCCTCACCCCGCGCAACCCGAGAAACGTAAAAATATGCTCGAGCATATTCCGCTCTCCCCAATAACAAACGTCATCCGCAACACTCACATCGGGTCCATTATCCTCTACGAATCCATAACGAATACAAGCAGCCGTAACCGGAGCTCCTCCATCGATCGCCTGCGCCAGCAGCCCGCTATGAAACTTCAACAATCCACTCCCATTGCTCGTCGTCCCCTCAGGAAAGAACACAACCGGCAACCCAGCGTCCACCGCCGCCTGCATCCCCTCGCGCGCCTTCATCGCGGACCCGCCATGTCCCCGCGCAACGTAAACCGTCCCGGACATCGTCGTCATCCATCCCACCACCGGCCAGCTCTTCACCTCTGCCTTCGAAACAAACACGCACGGATGAATCGCCGCATACACCACGATGTCCAGATAACTCAGGTGATTGGAGATCACCACTCCGCGCTTCGGAAAACTTCCCGTAACGTTTATCTCAATCCCCATACCTCGCATGGCCCGCGCACAAAAACGATGAAGCCAATCAGCTCGCTCCTGCCGCGTCTCCGGTTGCTTCACCGCCAGTTCCGTTCCAGCCGCAACAAACATCCCGACCATTCGAACGCAACGTCCCAAAGCCCGAAAAAAATTCACCACATCCAATCCTCACTCATTCGAAGCCCGCGCCATCGCACGAAGTCTCCTCGCGCAGTCTATCCTGTCAGCAGTGCAGCCCAGCGAATCAAACCTCCACGCCCGCGACAAAGCTGTCCCCACTCCCGTCCATCACAACTGGCTCTACCGCCGCGTCGCCCTTCCCATCCTCGCAATGCTGCGCATGGGAGCATCTCCGCAAAAACTAGCCTGGAGCATCGCCGTCGGCCTGCTCATCGGCATCAATCCCATCCTAGGCAGCACCACCGCTCTCTGCCTTGTCGTTGCTTTCGTCCTACGTCTCAACATCGCCGCCTCACAACTCGGCAATCACGTCGTCTACCCGTTCCAACTTATCCTTATTATTCCCTTCATCCACCTTGCCAGCCGCATCTTTCACACCGCGCCCATGCCTCTGTCGCCAGGCGAACTTCTTCACGTCGCCAGAGAACATCCCATCGCTCTTTCGCGCCAACTCTGGCAATGGGAGTGGCACGCTTTCCTTCTCTGGGCCGCCCTAGCAGCATTTGCCATCCCGATCATCGCGCTTGTACTCACCCCACCTCTGCGCAATCTCCTGAAGCGCGTCGAGCACCATCAATACCCGATTCTCTCGTCAACAGCGCTACCCGAAAAGTAGTCCCACACTAACCTACATCGTCTCTTTCCTGAAAGAAATGAGCACTTCGACCGAAGTCACGCGATCATCGCGCGACGCGGTGGAGAGATCCCCGTATTCGTCTATTCCCTCTGAAGTAAATCTGCTCTAATCCGACCACTTCGAAGGCGGCAACGGCTCCGCGCTCTTCACCCAGGCCGAATAGATCATGTCCCGCAACTCCGTCGCTCCTGCTGCGAGCCTCTCCTCGGCAAACGCCTTCCCGTCGGGCGTTCCAGCACCGTTAAACGCCCCAGCCTTCTCCAACTGGTACGTCTTCTCCACCAGCGAGTTCGTATGTCGCAGATAAGCCATATAGTCTGTAAACACATCCTCCATTACCACCGGTTTCTCTGCAATCAAAGGCGCCACTTCCCCAGCTTTCAAGTTCGCGGAGATGAACGTCGACTCGAACTGAGCGTGAATCTTATGCTCTGTCGTATACCCCTGCGGGTTCGGCCCCGTCCATCCGTTGTACTGAATCGTCGTATGCAGCGGCTGCGAACCGTCCGCAACATAGTGCCCAAGCCATCCCGCAAGAAACACAATCTCACACTCAGAGGGCTTAGTATCCTTATGCGCGTCCTTCAAAGCCCGATAGTCACGCATCGCACTCTTCAACCGCTCCCATACCTCAACGGTTACGTATGGCTGCAGCCCCACCTTCTCCGGCGTCAACGCCAAAACCGGATGAGACTTCTGCGCAACCGCCAGCGCCCGGATAAAGTCGTACCGCTTCTTCGGCAGGTCTCCAACCAGATCCGCCCACTCCAAATCGATATAGTGTTCTGGAAATCCAGCCGCATTCAACTCGGGCTCCAGCGGAGACTTCCACCGGTCCGGCTCCGGGCCATAATATTCAAGCGCGTCCAGCGCCTGCTTCGATCGCAAGAACTTCGGCACATCGCTCGGCAGCGCTGCACCTGCCAAACGATTAATCATCATGTGCCCGTCCCTGCCCCACGCCGATCCCTGCTGAACCAGCATCAACGGCAGCAAAACCACTGCTACCGCACCCCTCACTGCGCCCATCCAACTCGTCATGCAAAAAAGTATACGTGTGCTCTACGTAAGAAAAATAAACAGACGAGCAACGCGAGGCCCACAAACTTCGCATCACCCAAACAGGTACACAAGTCACGAAGTGACCGCCTGGATCGGGGTCCCCGCAAACTTCGTTTGTGGGTTGGCTAAGCGCAGCGAGCCCGGCCGGCAGGCCACATCAAACGGTAACCAACGCCCCCTCCACAGCCACACTCCCAAACACCCGCCGATACCGCGCAATCTCGTCCACCGGCCCGGTCGACTTCCGCGCATTATCCGACAGCTTCACCGCCGGCCTTCCCTCCACCGTCATCAGCTTGCACACCAGGCTAATCGGCTCAAGCGACGTCTCTCCCCTCGGATGACACCCGCGAAAATCATTCGTCAGCAGAGTTCCCCATCCTGCGCTAAACCGTATCCGGCCATGAAAGTACTCATGCAGTCGCAGAATATCGTCCACATCTAAACCATCCGAAGCAATCAAGCGCTTCTTCCGTGCGTCTCGCCCCCTCGCCGTCAACCAGGCGACATACTCATCCCCGGCCGCAAAAGGATCTTTGCTATCGCACCGCTGCCCAGTCCAATCCGCCACCCAACCCGGCGCGCCTTCTAAAAACTGCGTCGTCCCAAACGTATCCGGCAGCATAATCAAAAGCTCTCCGCCGTAGCTCCTCTGCCAAAGCTCCAGCACGCGATACTGCGACGCATGAAGCGCCTCATCCCCGTCCGCCAACGCTGCCATCGCCATCGGCAGCTCATGCGCATTAGTCCCCATCGCTTCCAGGTCATGCTTATAAGCAAGAAACGTATTCGACGTACCCGACAAACTCGCACCCAGCGCCACCCGCATCACCTGCACTACATACTCCTGCCACAAAAAACTATGTCGTCGCCGCGTGCCAAACTCCGAGATCCTCACCTCCGGCACCTC
>CAZZZG010000008.1:29777-61702 GCA_964658525.1 uncultured Edaphobacter sp. | reverse complement strand
CTGCACGCAGCCGTTCTATCTTCTCCCAAAGCTTCGTCTTCGCCCTCGCGTACAAGACATCCAGTTCCAGCTCGCTCAAGGTGCTCAACGCCGCCCGCGTCTTCATCTCGCTCACCAGTGCCAGCCCGTAGACCTCCCACATCGTCACCTCGGTCCACAGCCCTTCAAACCGTATGACGAGCTGCCCATCGTGCTCCGTCACCGTGTACTCCGACAAGCGAAAGTCCCTCTCCAGCCAATCCAGAAACGCAGGCTCAAAGATCGACCGCGTCCCATAAAATGTATTTCCCGCCAGCCAGATAATCTCCGATCTGCGAAACCTCAACCCCCGCACATGCTCCATCTGGTCCACCAGCATCGCCATCGAAATCTCCTCCGACAGCCTCACCGACACCGTCCTATTTGTAACCTCCGACGTAACATGCACCTTGGGAAAGTTCTTCCAGATAAACTGCAGCAT
This sequence comes from uncultured Edaphobacter sp., assembly GCA_964658525.1. Lineage (GTDB taxonomy): Bacteria > Acidobacteriota > Terriglobia > Terriglobales > Acidobacteriaceae > Edaphobacter. The sequence goes on along the minus strand of CAZZZG010000008.1, from coordinate 61,242 downwards.
CAGCAGTTTGTAAAAGTCCGTATCCAGCAGCGACCTCACAATGGGGTCCAGCTTCCAGTTATGGTTATGTGCCCGTTCTGCAAAGTTCACGTTCACGTAAAAGCCCTCACTGTAAGCCTACAACTCGACGACCTCTTCAACGGAAGATAAAAATACCCGCAAACTCACATCCTCTCGCACAATGACAACTGTCACCCGCCAACAGTGACTCGAAACACTGGCAGCCGGCCCCCGACTGCGGCACACTCAAGTCAAGAATCGATTAGGAGCCAATCATGTCCTCTCCCACTCAAACCGCCTCCTGCACCGCCCTTCGCCTCCTCGCGCTTCTCTTCCTTCTCGCCGGCCTCCTATTGCTGCGCCAACCGCTCTTCGGCCAATCCACCCCGGCAAAGGCCGCCATCCAGACCGTCACCTCCGCGCCCACCCGCTTCTCCGTCGTCATCGAAGGCGCCCCACGCGGCACCGCTCCCGACGTTCTTCTCCTCCCGGGCCTCGCCAGCTCCCGCGACGTCTACGCCGCCGAAGCCAAACTCCTTACTGCGAAGTACCGCCTCCACCTCGTCCAACTGGCAGGCTTCGCCGGAGAACCCGCGGGCCCCAACGCCACAGGCCCCATCCTCTCCCCCGTAGTCGAGCAGCTCCACCAATACATCGCCGACAACCACCTTCAGCCGATCCCCGTCATCGGCCACTCCATGGGAGGCCTCCTCGCCCTTATGCTCGCCCAGGCCCATCCCGAAGACGTGAGCAAACTCCTCATCGTCGACACCCTCCCCTACTACGGCCTCGTCTTCAACCCCGCCGCCACCGTCGACACCATCCGTCCCCAGGCCCTCGCCATGCATGACCAGTTCATCGCTATGCCTGACGACCAATTCGCCGCCACGCAACCCCTCTACACCAACCGGATGGTCAAAGACCCCGAAGGCCAACACCAGGTCTCTACCTCCGCCCTCGCCTCCGACCGCACCGTCTTCGCCAACGCCATGCTGGAAGACCTCAGCACTGACATCCGCCCCCAGCTCGTTACCATCAAAACCCCAATGACCCTCCTCTATCCCTATGAAACAGCGCAAGGTCCCGTCGAGCAAGTCACAGCCCTCTACACCACCGCCTACGCCACCAAGCCCAAACTCCAAATCATCCGCATCGACGACTCCCGCCACTTCATCATGTACGACCAGCCCGCCGCCTTCGACAAGGCCGTCCAGACCTTCCTCCAATCCAAACCCTGATTTCCATGAAGCGGTCAACCAATCCGGTCTGAGACAATTCCTTGTACATCGAATCACCGAAGGAAGATCCGTTGAAACCCACCACCGGAACCCTCGAGACCGCCCACTCCCTCATCTCCGAAACGGGATACCGCGACTGCCCCGAGTGCATCTACCTGCGCGTCTTCAAATCCACAATCTACGTCCGCGATCATGACCTCAGCCTCAAGTTCTACGTCGACCAGCTAGGCTTCAGCGTCGTCGCCGACGCTCGCTTCGACTTCGACGGCCGCTGGGTTGCAATCGCTCCACCCGACGGCTCCACGGTCCTGGCCCTCATCGCCCCCAAGCGTGGCTCTGAAAACTACAAGCTCATCGGACGCAACACCCAGGTAGGCTTTCTCTCCGAAGACATTAACGCCACCTACGAACAATGGCGCAACCGTGGCGTCCGCTTTCATCACCCGCCCCAACAGACCCTCTTCGGAGGCACCGTCGCCGGCTTCTACGACATCGACGGAAACTCCTTCGAACTCCTCGGCTCCGATCAGATCACTCGCGAGATCGAACGCCAGCGTCGTCAGGCAGCCGAACGCATCGAGGCCGAGCGCCGCAGCGCACAGGAGCTCGAAATCGCCAAGCAGGTTCAGGCACGTCTCTTCCCCCAAACCCTCCCGCCCCTCAAAACCCTCGACTACGCCGGCATCTGTATCCAGGCCCGCCACGTCGGCGGCGACTACTACGACTTCCTCGCCCTCGGCAACCAGCGTCTCGGCTTCGTCATAGGAGACATCGCCGGCAAAGGCATCGCCGCGGCCCTGCTCATGGCAAACCTGCAAGCGAACCTCCGCAGTCAGTTCGCCCTGGCCCGTGACGAACCCCAGCTCTTCCTACAATCCGTCAACCGACTCTTTTTCCAGAACACCACCGACAGCGCCTACGCCACCGTCTTCTTCGCCGACTACGACGACGCGGAACGTCGTCTCCGCTACGCCAACTGTGGCCATCTCTCCGCCATCCTCCTCCGCCACAGCGGCGAAGTCGAGCGACTCCACCCCACCGCAACCGTCCTGGGACTCTTCGAAGAGTGGCACTCACCCACCGTCGACTGCCATCTCTCTCCCGGCGACATCTTCGCGCTCTACACCGACGGCGTCACCGAAGCCTTCAACGAGTCAGAAGAAGAGTTCGGCGAAGACCGCCTCATCGCCGCGCTCCAACGAAACACTCACCTTGCCCCTGCAAAGATCCTCTCCACCACCATCGACGAGATCCAGCAGTTCAGCCCGCACGAGCAGCACGACGACATCACCCTCATCGTCGCAAAGTGCACCGCGGCACACTAGGCCAATCTTTTTTGCAATACGTAGCAAAGAACGGAACGTCCTCGGCGCTCAACCGTAAATGACAGAAGAGATTTTTCACACGGGAGAAATGTACATTGACTTACGACGTAGTGATTGCTGGCGCCGGACCCGTAGGTCTGTTGCTCGCCTTTGAACTTGGGCTGGCAGGAACATCAGTGCTCGTCCTCGAGCGAATGGAGGATCCGCACTCCCCGCTCAAAGAAGGCTGGATGGGAATGCGCGGACTGAACTTTCCCTCCGTCGACGCATTCTATCGGCGCGGACTGCTGAAAGATGTACGCGAATCCTCGCTTGCGTGGATGGATCCCACGAGGCTAGGCTTCGCACTGAACGCGCAGGCAAACACCTCCGCGCCTGCCCCACGCTTTGCTGGCCACTTCGCTGGCATTATGCTCGATTCGAACAAGATCGACCTCTCCCGCCAGCAATATCTCGTGCAGGGACCGGCCTCCACCGGAGGCCTGGCCTCCCTTGAAGGACTTGAAGAGGTGCTGGCGGAACATGCCCTGAAATTGGGCGTTGAAGTGAAACGAGGAATGCCAGTCACAGACTTCACTGAATCCGAAGATGGCGTAACCGTTCACGCAGGGAACGAATCCTTCCAATGCAAATGGCTCGTCGGCTGCGATGGTGGCCGCAGCACAGTGCGAAAGCTGGCAGGCTTCGAATTCGAAGGCACCGACCCCGAGTTCACCGGCTACAGCGCATGGGTCGAGCTCGCCAACCCTGAAAAACTGCGCCCCGGCTTTAATCTGACGCCACATGGCATGTACGTGAATGGCCCCGGCCCCGGCCGCATTGGACTCGTCGACTTTGACAATGCCGCGTTCGATCGCGAGCAGGAGATCACGCTCGAATACCTGCAGGCCATTCTTCGCCGAGTCTCCAACACGGACGTGACCATCAAAACGCTCCACGTCGCCACCAGCTACACCGACCGCGCGCGTCAGGCGACGACCTACAGAAAGGGCCATGTTCTTCTTGCCGGTGACGCCGCACACATTCACTCACCGCTCGGAGGACAGGGACTCAATACCGGCCTCGGCGACGCCATGAATCTGGGATGGAAACTTGCCGCAACAATAAAGGGTTGGGCTCCCGAAGGTCTGCTCGACACCTACACCGCAGAGCGTCATCCCGTCGGGGCCTGGGCCCTCAACTGGACGCGCGCGCAAGTCGCCATCATGCGCCCAGACCCTCACGCTCAAGCAATCACCAATGTCATCCGCGATCTCATTAACACAAAGGACGGAGCAAACTACTTCGTCGAGAAGATCTCCGGCATCTTGCTGCGCTACGATCTTCCCGGCGACCATCCCCTCATCGGTCGCAGCGCACCCGACCTCGAGTTTGAGGATGGCTCGCGCCTCGGCCCGCTCCTCCAGGACGGAACCGGGCTCTTGCTCAACTTGTCAGCCCAGGAAGAACTAAGCACGCTGGGCAAAAAATGGAACGGACGTCTGAAATACGTGACCGCCCAGGCAAAAGATAACAAAGGCCTCGCAGCCTTGCTCTTGAGACCTGATGGCTTCGTGGCATGGGCCGCGGACGCGGATCCGAACACAACAGCCCTTGAAGAAACGATCCATCGCTGGTTCGGTAGCCCAGCCTGAAACACAAGTATCCGCAACCCCGTGGTGGAACAGCGATATCTCTATTGACCGAGGTCTTCAAACTTCACATTCAGGATCGGATACTGTCTCCAATCCTTGTAATCGAAGTGCCACCACTCCGTAGGGTTCACCTCAAACCCCTGCCTCTTCATCGCCTCGCGCAACAGGGCACGGTGAGCGCGTTCCTCAGCCGTACCACCGGCGTAGTAGGCATAGGCGCGAGTCGTCATCTCGTCATATCCACTGGGCATAGTCACCTCTTTGCCCGTCGCCAAATCATACAAAGACAGATCCACAGCGCAACCGCGATTATGTTTGGAGCCCTCAGCTGGATCGGCTACAAAAATCTTTTTGTCCGCGGGCGTCGCTTCCCAGAAGATCTTCGTGACATACCACGGGCGATAGCCGTCGTAGAGGATCAGGCCATACCCGCGAGTCTTGAGCTCGCGCGCTGCTCGGAGAAGCGCTTCGGCAGCCGGTCTCTGAAGAAAGGTCCGCGCCTCGGTATACACCGGAGTACCAAGAAAATTGTCTGTCGTTGCGTACCGCACGTCGAGCTTGATCATTGGATCGAGTTTGACCAACTCCACCAGATCGGGTGCACGAAAGCTTCCATGCTCGCTTGGCGGCTGCGCCTTAAGCGCCTTTTCACGCAGCTCCTCCACCGGATGCAACGGCGCAATACGGAAGCTCGCCTCTTGCGCGAAGTCGACTTGCAGCAGCAGAAGCAAGCCACAAATGCAGATCAGTCTGTTTCGGAGAAATCTCATCGCAGTTAATCATCATTCATCATCGCGCTGAAGCGAAGCAGAAATAAGCAGTTAGCGCAGCCCAACCGGCAGTTTCGCTACAAAATTCAACGCACGCAGTCAACCCACCCGCCTGGCTTCGTCTCCCATTGTTAAATTCATATAAAACCCGCGCCAATCCAGACCGAAACATTGATATCCTTGTAAAGCTATGCCTACAAAAAAAGAACTCCTCGCCCGCCCAATCCAGCACCTCGACATCAAGCAACATAACGTCGTGCCCCTGGTTGAGGCGATGGGCCACATGGCCTACTCCGCGCGTGACACCCACCGCGCCGCCAACATCTACGACATGATGCTCCGCGACACCGACTGCGGCGTCATCCTCTGTCTCGCCGGCTCGCTCATCTCCGCCGGCCTCCAGAAGATCTTCGTCGACCTCATCCGCAACAACATGGTCGACGCCGTCGTCTCAACCGGCGCCAACATCGTCGATCAGGACTTCTTCGAAGCCCTCGGCTTCAACCACTACGTCGCCGGAGACGAGTACAAGTACGGCGCAGGCGATGCCGAACTCCGCGAGCTCATGATCGACCGCATCTACGACACCTTCATCGACGAAGAAGAGCTGCGCGAGTGCGACGAGATCACCCATCAGATCACCAACTCCCTCGACCCCAAGCCGCACAGCTCCCGCGAGTTCATCCGTGAGATGGGCGCCTATCTCTCAAAGAACGGCAAAACCCCACAAGCCGGTGGCCGCGACTCCATCGTCCTCGCCGCTTACGAGAAGAACGTCCCCATCTTCTGCCCCGCTTTCTCCGACTGCTCCGCCGGGTTCGGCCTCGTCGCCCACCAGCACGAGCGCCAGGGCAAGCCGATGGTCTCCATCGACTCCGCCAAGGACTTCTACGAAATCACCCAGCTGAAGATCGCCAACCCCACCACCGGCCTCCTCATGATCGGCGGCGGCGTCCCCAAGAACTTCGCCCAGGACATCGTCGTAGCCGCCGACATTCTCGGCGTCGAAGCCTCCATGCACAAGTACGCCATTCAGATCACCGTAGCCGACGCACGCGATGGAGCCCTCTCCGGTTCAACCCTTAAAGAGGCCTCCAGCTGGGGCAAAGTCGACCTAACCTACGAGCAGATGGTCTTCTCCGAAGCCACCCTAGCTCTTCCCCTGATTACCGGTTATGCCTTCCATAAGAACGCCCAGGCAGCCCGAAAAGGCAAGAAATGGGCCAATATCCTCGATCAGGTTCCTGTAACCGCCTAAACCCTAAAAAACCCAGCAAATGCCGCCTTTTCTCCGGAAAACGCGGCATTTTTTGCGCCTAAGTGCTTTCCCTCCAAGGTTGTCATCTCTGATAACCCACAGAGGTGTTATTCCCACTAACACGTTTTTTCTGTCATTCTCAGCGTGAAATCAGAATATTTCCGGAACGGCTCGGGGTTCACAGAACATTTCGATCGAGCTCCCATCCAAACTGCGCCTCAATACGTACGTGATATAAGTTTTCCAACGGTCACCAAAATTTGTTACCGATAAGTTGATATGCAGTTACCATAGGTTACCGGAAAAATGCACACTCTTCCTCTACTTGGCTATCTCTCGCTCCTCACAACCTCCGCAATTTTGCTTGTCGCTTTCCTGCGTGTCCAACGTACCAACCGCGATCTTACCGATCAACTGAGCCAGGCCCGCGAGCAGCAGCATCAGCACACTCTTCAGCTCACTCACCGCTCAGAGCTCGACACCCTCAAAGACGAGTTTATTTCCACCGTCTCGCATGAGCTGCGCACTCCCCTCACCAGTATCCGCGGCGCGCTCGGCCTCCTCTCCTCCGGCATCATCGGCGACGTCGACGCCAAGGCCCTCAACCTCCTTCGCATCGCCGTCACCAACACCGACCGCCTCATTCGCCTCATCAATGACATCCTCGACCTCGAGCGCATGGAATCCGGCCGCGCTCCCCTGCAGATTCGCCGCTGCTCTCTGCGCGATCTCGCCCAGCAAGCCATCGACACCATGACTCCCATGGCCGACGCGAACACCGTCCATCTCGCGCTCGAGCCCTCAACCGTCGCCCAGGCCGCTTACCCCGAGGCCCTCTTCTTCGACGGCGACGCCGACCGCATCCTCCAGGTCCTCACCAATCTCCTCTCCAACGCCATCAAGTTCTCACCCGCTGCCTCCACTGTTCGCATCCACACCGAAGCCGCCTCCGACTCCATCCTCCTCAAAGTTGTCGACGAAGGCCGCGGCATCCCCTCCGACAAGCTCGACACCATCTTCGACCGCTTCCAGCAGATCGAACCCTCCGACGCCCGCCAGAAGGGCGGTACCGGCCTGGGCCTCGCCATCTGCCGCAGTATCGTTCAGCAACACAGCGGCTCCATCTGGGCCCAGCGCAACCTCGGCCCCGGAACCACGCTCTACATGATGCTTCCCCGCACCAGCCGCTCCTCCGATGTCGCCGCTCCCGCCCACCTTCCACCACGTGGCGAAGGAGCCATCCTGGTCTGCGACGACGATGCCAGCATCCGCACCGTAGTCTCCGAGCACCTCACCCGCCAGGGCTACACCGTCGTCGAAGCCAGCTCCGGCGAACAGGCCCTTATCCTCGCAGCCGAGCATCAGGTCGAAGCAATCCTCCTCGATCTCTACATGCCCGGCCTCAGCGGGTGGGAGACGCTCCAGCGTCTCCGCAATAACCCCGTCACAGCCAACATTCCTGTCGTGGTCCTCAGCGTTCTCTCCTCCACCCTCCGTCCCCAACTCACCGGTGACGCCCAGGGCTGGGTACAGAAGCCCTTCAACGAAAATCTCCTCTTCGCCGAACTCGGCCGGGTTCTCCACCAAGGCGACGGCCCCGCCTACGTCCTTCTCGTCGAAGACGATGAAGATCTCGCCAGCGTCCTCGCCGCCAGCTTCCACGACGCCGCCGTCCACATCGACCACGCCGCCACCCGCCAGCAGGCCATCCGCCAGTGCATCACCCGGCCACCCGACCTTCTCATTCTCGATCTCACCCTCCCCGACGGCGACGGCTTCTCGCTCGTCGAATGGCTCCGCCAGCAGCCCACCCTGCGCACCATGCCGCTGGTCGTCTACTCAGGCCGCGAAATCTCCGAAACCGAGATGACCAAGCTCCGCCTCGGCCCCACAGAGTTCCTCACCAAAGCCAAAGTCCAGCCTCAGGAGGTTGAAGAACTCGTTCTCTCCATGGTCCACCGCCTCCGCACCAAGTTCTCTGATCTTGCCGCAGCAGGCCCCGTCGTCTAAAAACCCGCAATCCGCAGGCAGGAAACCAACAAGCTAACTCCGCTAACTCACGCCCCATGAGAAAATGGCCTCTCATGCGACGCATTCTCATCATTGACGACGAAGATGACATTCGCGAGGTAGCCGCGCTGTCTCTCGAAGCAACTGCAGGCTGGCAGATCCTCACCGCCAGCTCCGGCGCCGAAGGAATCAACATCGCCGCCGTCGAGCAACCCGACGCCATCCTCATGGACGTCATGATGCCCGGTGTCGACGGCCCCACCACCTTCGCCAGAATGCAGCAGACTCCCCCCATCGCTCACATCCCCGTCCTGCTTCTCACCGCCAAGGTCCAGGGGGTCGATCAGCGACGCTTCGCCGGTCTCGGCCTCGCCGGAATCCTCTTCAAGCCCTTTGATCCTCTCACCCTTGCCGAGCAGATCTCCAATGCACTAGGCTGGAAAGACAGCTGAATCGTAGCGAAATATACGCCTGCGTTACCTCAGTGCCATCTGGTGACATTCACTCTCCCCAGTTGCATAATCAGCAGTAAACTACCCGCATGCTTCCTATGCGGCCGGTCTCCCCACTGAAGCGCCCCGCCAGAGCCTATCCACATGAAGGAAATCGAGACCCAAAAAAACGGCCAGATTGACGACGTGCTCGCCACGTTATGGAAGAAAAATCTCCCCGCCCTGCGTGAACGTCTCGACGTGCTCGACCGTACTGCCTCTCTTGCCGCCTCCGGCACGCTCTCCGAAGAACCGCGCCTCGAGGCCTACAACATCGCCCACAAGCTCACCGGCTCTCTCGGCATGTTCGGCTACCAGCAAGGCACTGACATCGCCCGCAAGATCGAGCACATCCTCAAAGCGCCCACGCCGACGCAGTTAACCACACTCACCACTCTCGCAAAAGATCTCCGCACGTCCCTCGCCGCCGGCCTCTGAAAATCTCCACGCTGACCAACGGGAGGCCCGAAGCAAATCACGCAGCAAAGACCAGTAAACAAGTCACGAAGTGACCGCCGCCCGCGCAGGGCGCCCGGCCGGCAGGCCTAACCCATATCAATTACAAACCAGTGCCATCCACATCGACGAAGCCGTTCCACTGGCACCCGTCACCGTAAAATCCACAAAGTTTCCCGCCGCCACCGCCACATTTCCATTCTCCGTACAAGACCCACCCGGAGCCACAGTACAGACCAGCGAAGTATTCGCCATACTCCCCGGCGTCCCCTGCCGCAGAATCACATTCACTGTATTCGTCTGACGCGAAAACACACTCAGCTGCGTTGCCGTGCATCCCGCCGGAACCCACGTCAACACGGAATCGCTCTCCGTAGTCGCATCCACCGCACTATTCACCGAGTGAAACAGCAGATTGAACGAAACCGAGTGGAAGATCGAAGCGAACGGAATTCCACTCGTCCCTCCACCACCCCCTCCGCCGCCCGTTCCATTCGCTCCCGCCGCACCCTGAGGAATCGTGAAGTTCAGCACCGCCGCGCTCCCCGTCCCAACGTTGGTCACACTGGCCTGCGTCCCCGCCGCACCCGTCGTCACTGTCCCAACGCTAACCGAAGCCGCAGCACCAGCAGGCCCCGTCGCACCGGTACTTCCGTTCTGCGCCAGCGCCGCCCACGCCGCCGGCGAGATATCCGGCTCCGACCCCGTAGATCCAGTAGTCGCCAGGTAGGTCGATCCATTAAAACTCACCACATCATTCGTATGGTAAGCAATAGCAGAACCCCAGGGCCCGCGAAACGTCACTCCCACTGCACCCGCAGGTCCAGCCGGCCCCGCAACACCCTGAGGGCCCTGCGCTCCTGTCGATCCCTGAGCGCCAGTCGCCCCCGTCGCGCCCGCAGCCCCAGCCGCACCCTGCGCCGCCAGTAACCCCCACACAGACGGACTCACATTCGGAGCGTTCCCCTGATTACTCGCTACGAGCGAGATATAACTCGACCCCAAAAAACTCACTGCATCATTCAACCCATAGTTAGTGCTCGAAGAGTAGCTTCCTCGATAAACCAACCCCGCCGGGCCGGCCACTCCAGCCGGTCCAGCAACCCCCTGCGGCCCCGCAGGCCCCGTAGCCCCAGTCGAACCTGTCGGTCCCGCCGCGCCCGTAGCGCCTGTCGGCCCGGCCGGTCCTTGCGCTCCCGGAAACCCCGTCGGCCCCTGCAAGCCGGTAGCGCCTGTCGCCCCCACTGGCCCTTGCGCTCCAGCCTGCGCCAACACTCCCCAAAAAGTCGGACTCACATCCGGCTCTCTCCCACTATTCGCCACCAGTGCGATATAGCTCGACCCACCAAAACTCACCGCGCTCCCAACCGAATAACTGGTCCCCACCAGCCATCCGCCTAAAAAGCTCACCGGAGGCCCCTGCGGCCCAACTGCTCCAGCGGCGCCTGCAGGGCCAGTCGCACCAACCGGACCAGCAGGTCCCGCGTCACCAGCCGGCCCTGCGAGTCCCTGCGCAGCCAGCACCGCCCACTGCCCCGGGCTCGACGAAGGCGTATTTCCAACATTTCCCGCCACCAGTGAAACGTACGTTGACCCATTGAAGCTCACAGCATCATGCAGCCCATAGCTCGTCGAAGAAACATAGTTCCCCGTGTAGTTCGCTACCGGAGGCCCCTGCGGACCAGTCGCTCCCGTTGCCCCCTGTGGCCCCACCGCACCCGCAGCCCCCGCTGGCCCCTGCAAACCCTGAGGCCCCGCCGGTCCCGCTGGCCCTTGAGCGCCCTGCGACCCGGTCGCAAACAAGGACCACTGTGCGGGACTCAAACTCGGAGTGTTCCCAACGTTATTCGCTACCAGCGAAACATACGCTGAACCGTTGAACAAAACACCATCCGCCAGAGCATAGTTCACCGCTGACGAATATGTCCCCCGAAAAGTCATCCCCACCGGACCCGCAGGCCCTTCCGGACCCATAGGCCCGCTCGCCCCCTGCGCCCCGGTCGCTCCCGTCAACCCCTGCGCCCCCGCCTGCCCCGGAATCCCCTGCGGACCCTGAGGCCCAGGCGGCCCATTCGGTCCCACCGACCCCGGCAATCCCTGAGGACCTGCAACTCCCTGCGGACCCTGCGCTCCTGTAGCTCCCGTCGGCCCCTGCGCCGTCAGCACACCCCACTGTCCGGGGCTCAAGCTCGGCGTATTCCCGCGATTCCCATTCAGCAGCGAAGCATAGCTCGCCCCTTGGAACAGCACCACATCCCCCAGCGCATAGTTGGTCGTCGAAGCATAGCTCCCCTGATACACCAACCCCGGCAGCCCAGGTGCACCCGCCGCTCCTGTAGCCCCCGTCGGACCCGCAGCTCCCGTCGGTCCAGGCGGCCCAGTCAATCCTTGCAAACCCTGTGCTCCAGTAGCTCCGGGAGGCCCTTGAATCCCAACCGCCCCCAGCGCCAGCACCCCCCACTCCCCCGGGCTCAACCCCGGTGTATTCCCATGGTTCGCCACAATCAACGAAACATAGCTCGACCCCTGGTACGTCACCACGTCATTCAGCGCATAGTTCGTCGACGCAGCGTACGTCCCCTGATACGCCAACCCACCCGTACCGCTCCCAGATCCTGTACCAGTCCCACCCTGCGCCAGCACCGACCACTGCGCCGCCACCCCCGGCGTATTCCCCCGGTTCCCCCCGGTCAATGAAACAAAGCTCGACCCCTGATACGTCACCACATCATTCAGCGCATAAGTCGACCCCGCCGCATAAGCCCCCTGAAAACTCAACCCCGGCGCTCCCGCAGGGCCAACCGGCCCCGTAGCGCCCGTCGCCCCAGCAGGTCCAGCAGGTCCCTGAGGTCCCGCAGGCCCGGTAGCTCCAGTAGCCCCACCCGAAGCCAGCGCCACGTCCAACACCGCCGCATGTCCAGTCAGATCATTCTCTTTGCTATCGAACTGCAACACTGCCGTCCCCGCCGTAAGCGCCACCCCATTATTCGTCGACGGAGAACTAATCCAACCCTGCACCAGCCCCGTCACATCCACCGCAACATAAGCCCCAGCCTGCCCCACCGACACCGTCTGCGCCGCACTTCCCAAAGCCGGCAGCGTTTCAAACGTCACGCTGTACTCACCCCAGCTTCCGTTTACCGGCTGCACACTCACCAGACCCGCCGTATCCATCCGGTTGCAATAGAGCCTCAGCGTCGCCCGCGACACCTGCGCCGCCGTAGTCCCCGCCGGCAGCGTCGACAGATCAAACTGCAGCAGCGCCGTATAACCGCCACCCACATTCAAATTCGAAATTGCCCCACTATTCACCGCTGGCCGCGCGCTGTTCACATGAGCATCTGCCACCAGCGTCGCCTCCACCGCAAACGCCGGCAGAGCCGCGGCAAACAAACCCGCAAGCCCAAGCCCATGCAGCAAAATCCGACGTACCAGGCCCATCCAACCCCTCATGGACAGACCCTGCGCGCCCTTGAGCGCAAACAGAACCAGCCATCGTTCAACGATCAAAACTCAGCGGCGCACGTCAAAGGCAGCCAGAAGCAGCCCAGCAGTGTTCCAAATCAAAACACACAACCTGGATCATTCCCGTTTTAGGCTAACGGCCCTCAAAACACAAGCATCTTCCGCTGCGACTTCAGTGTCATCGCAAATCCTCCCAGCCACCATCCCGGCATTCATTTCCCACACCACACGCATCCCATATAGTTGCTGAGACCAGCAAGCAAAGGTCATAACAAATCTAACCCGCCAGAGAGGGACACCAACGGCATGAGCAACCCGCAAACTCAGACCCCCAACCAGCCCGGCCAGCTTCCTCTTCCAGCCAACCTGGTCAATCTCTCCCGCCTTGTCACCGCCTACTACACCCTCCATCCCGACCCCGCCGTCCCCGCGCAGCGCGTAGCCTTCGGAACCTCCGGCCATCGCGGCAGCGCCTTCAATACCGCCTTCAACGAAGACCACATCGCCGCCATCACCCAGGCCATCGTCGACTACCGCCGCGACCAAAACACCACCGGCCCACTCTTCCTGGCGCAAGACACCCACGCCCTCTCCGAACCCGCCTTCGCCACCGCACTCGAAGTCCTTGCCGCCAACAACATCGACGTCATGGTCGACACCGACCTCGCCTACACCCCCACCCCCGCGCTCTCTCACGCCATCCTCACCTACAACGCGCAGCACAAAGATCATCAATCCGACGGCATCGTCATCACCCCATCCCACAACCCACCCGAAGACGGCGGCTTCAAGTACAACCCACCCAACGGAGGCCCAGCCGACACCACCGCCACCAAGTGGATCGAGAACCGCGCCAACGAAATCATCGCCGCGGGCCTAACCGCCGTAAAAAAAATCCCCTACACCAAAGCCCTCAACGCATCGACCACCCACCGCCACGACTACATCACCTCCTACGTTGACGATCTCGCCAACGTCATCGACTTCGACTGCCTCAAAGGCACCACCCTCAAGCTCGCCGTCGACCCGCTCGGTGGAGCAGGCGTCCACTACTGGCCCCGCATCGCCGATAAGTATCATCTTCCGTTACAAATCCTGAACCCCAACGTCGACGCCACCTTCCGCTTCATGACCTGTGACTGGGACGGCCGCATCCGCATGGACTGCTCCAGCCCCTACGCCATGGCCAGCATGATCGCCAACAAAGAAAAATACGACGTAGCCTTCGCCGCCGACACCGACCACGACCGCCACGGCGTCGTCACCCGCACCACCGGTCTCCTCAACCCCAACCACTACCTCTCCGTCTCCATCCAGTACCTCTTCACCGCTCGCCACGAATGGTCCGACAAAGTCGGCATCGGCAAAACCCTCGTCTCCTCCTCCATCATCGACCGCGTCGCCAAAGGCCTCCAGCGCCCCATGCTCGAAGTCCCCGTAGGCTTCAAGTGGTTCGTCGACGGCCTCATCGACGGCACCCTCGGCTTCGTCGGCGAAGAGTCCGCCGGCTCCACCTTCCTTCGCCGCAACGGCCAGGTCTGGACCACCGACAAAGACGGCCTCATCCCCGGCCTCCTCGCCGCCGAGATGACCGCCCGCACCGGCAAAGATCCCGGCCAGCTCTACGCCGAAATCACCGCCAAATACGGCGACCCCGTCTACGAACGCATCGACGCCGCAGCCACCAAAGATCAAAAAGCAAAACTGGCCAAACTCTCCCCCGCACAGGTCACCGCAAAGCAACTAGCCGGCGAGCCCATCACCGCTATCCTCACCGAAGCCCCCGGCAACCACGCCCCCATCGGCGGCCTCAAAGTCTCCACCGAAAACGGCTGGTTCGCAGCCCGCCCCTCCGGCACAGAAGACGTCTACAAGATCTACGCCGAAAGCTTCAAGGGCAAAGATCACCTGAAGCAAATCCAGACCGAAGCCCAGGCATTGGTCACCGCCGCCATCTCCTGATCGCTCCCGGAAACTTCCGCTAGCGCTTCACGAATCGCTCTCACGACCGCTGGTAATCGCAACTGCCCAACACCACAACGCATCGCGACGGAAGCAATCTCCGCCGCGATGCGTTTGTGCTTCAACCGCGCGCGCCGCAATCAACCACCCTTTCGCTATCCGAGCGCATACGAGTATGAAAGTTCCCCTAGACGAGCTGCAATTGCCGCCCGCATCTCCTCAGAGATCTCTTGAGAAACGCAGGTGATCGCATCCACTCTTCCGTCCTCAGAAAAAATCGGCGAGTAATTCACCAGCCAGTATCGGTGCACGCCCGGAGAAGAGAGCAACTCCCCTTCCAGAAGATGGTTTTCTATCGTCTCTCCACTTCGTGCTCTGTCAAACACATTGCGCATCTCCGGTATGGCTGGGACCACATCGAGCACGCACTTGCCCAGGTACTCCGAGACAGACCCTCCAAGCAAAGCCGCCTGCCGCTCGTTCATGCGCACAAATCGAAGATCCTTGGCATCGACCAGCGATAGGCCGATCGGTGCCGTTCGATAGATCGATTCGAGTTCTGCCCACTGCCGATACAGTAGCTTCTCTCTATTCTCCCGAACCCCACGCGCAAGAACCTGCTCCGTCACCTCCGTCGTCTGGATCATGACTCCGGTTACCTCGCCAAACACACTAAGGATTGGCTGAAAGACCGTATCGAAAAACCCCTCTTCCACCCGGCCGGAAGTCTCATGGTAGAAAGTGCAGCGGCACTCCGTTGCATTGAAGGGCTTACCCGTCGTATAAACCCGGTCCATAACCTCGAGAATCGTCCGTTCCACCAACTCCGGGAAGGCGGCTCCTATCGTCTGGTCGATAAGCTTCGACGCATCTTTGATACCTATCATCGACGCATATCGCTTATTGAGAAAAGTAAAACGATGCTCCGGCCCGCGCAGCATCGCAATCGCGACAGGCGCCTGCATCAAAACATCGTAAAACTCTGTGACAGGTCCGTAGAGAGAATCCGAGAAACTGGAAAGATCCGCTTCGTGACGTGCCGACGCTATCTTGTCAGCTTCGAGGCACCCCGACAAGCGCAGATCCCTCATCTGGCTCTCCGTCAACTCCACCTCGAAAAACTTCGGAGGAACACGCGGAGATGCAATCGATTTAATCACTCCCACCGCCAGCTGTTCCGCCGCCGCCTGGGAAACATCGGATGCAATCAGCAGTCTAAGAAACTCGTTCTCGTCCGCAAAAGTCGTCACCCGCGACTTGGGACACACAGAACTCTCACTCTTCGTCGTAACAAAGAACAGGTCATCGCTCGCAAGACCGAAACTGAACTTCCACTTCATTGAAAACCTCCGCTATTGCTCTGTGTGGGAAAAGCGGTTAAACACGAAAAGAAGACGAAACAATCAACGATAGACTTGCAAATCCGATCGAAATTTAAGGTCGAGCCGACCAAAACTCCTGGCCGTTCGTTCTTGACAATACGAAAGAGAAAAACCAGCATTGAGCTCTTTGCAGAAGCCTTTGCTCCAGGTCAACCGCTTCGTGACACCACGATTTCAGACACACGTTACCTGCGGATACGGGAATATTGAAAATCACATCTTCGCCGTTAGCCGAAGCATTCACAGATTTGGGGACATTCTAGGGCTGCACTCACCGATCCGTTCAAATGGGGCACAGCTAATCTCGAAACTCTTACTCTCGCCGAACGCTCCTCGCAACTCCTACCCATGCTTTGCATACCTATGCTTGCGGTGAGTTCAGTGGACGAATAGTAACATCTTTTGTCGCCTAGTCAACATAAGAGTCTCAAAAACGTAAACTCCTCAAGAAAACTTTTGCACAGCTTTCCTCATTGGGCTTTGCAAACCTTTGCCACTACAGGCAGACTCGATGCGTCTAACTCGCATGTAAGTGAGAAGGAGTTTAACGAATGCAGATTCAGATCAGCAGCGATAAAAACATCTCCATGCATAGCAAACTCTCCAACCTGATCGATTCCGACCTTAATCGGATCCTCGACCGCTTTAAAGATGAAATCACCCGCGTCGAAGTTCATCTCAGCGATGAAAACGGAGACAAATCAGGAGCGCAAGACAAACGCTGCCGCCTTGAAGTTCGTCCTAAACGCCATCAGTCGTTGGCCGTCACCAATGACTCCTCCGACATCCCAACCGCAGTCACAGGCGCAGGCGCCAAAATGGTACGGCTCCTGGTCAGCACCTTCGGCCGCATCGAAGACAAAAATCGCGCCCTCACAACTAGAGCCAGCGGCCAGGGCCAAAACCTGGTTCTCAAACCTGACGCCATCTAAAACCTGTCAAGCCCCAAAATCGCAAATCCCTGCGTCACACAAGGGTTTCCGCGTGGCGTATGAGTTTCTATCAGGCCGCTACAATAGAAACAGGATTCGAAACAGGAAGGCCCCGTTGAATCGGGGCCTTTCTATTTTCGACTAACTCGTTTGGTATGACGAATTTGGCTGTAACCCCTTTCGGGAGACGAATTTGCGGAGAACAGCCTGCGCAACTCGTTCAAACGAAGGAATTTACGGCTCGCATATATGGGGGGGTACACCCCGGACAACCAGACCTGCATGCTACCCTTCTTCGGGGTTCATCCGCGATGTCAACCACTCGCCGCACTTTCTGCACTCAGTCTGCCGCGCTCCTCTTCAGCTCCCGCCTGCTCCACTCCCAGCCCCAGCCACTACCCACCGCCCACCTGGAAGTCGCCGCCATCGATCACGACCGCATCCTCCGCCTGGCAAACAGCTACCTCACCAAGCCGCCAGTACCCCTCACCACCCTTCCCGCTCCTCGCAGCCCGGGTACACCCCACGATTTCTACTCAGAAGCCGAAGACTACTTCCCCGACACCGCCAATCCCACCGCTCCCTGGGTCCAACACACCGACGGCCCACCCAACCCAGACGCCTTCACCGCCCACCGCGACGCTCTGCTCAATCTCAGCCTCTACGTCCCCGCTCTCGCCGCCGCCTACCTCGTCACCAGCGACACACGCTACGCCCAACACGCCGCCGCCCACCTCCGCACCTGGTTCATCGACCCCGCCACCAGCATGACCCCCAGCATCCTCTACGGCCAGACCATCCCCCCCTCAAAAAACGGACGCCCCGAAGGTGTCGTCGAAGCCGTCCACCTCGCCGAAGTGGTCCACTCCCTTCCCTTCCTCATCAACTCTGAAGCACTCACCCCCGAAGAACTCACCGCCCTCACCAATTGGTTCACCGACTACTTCGACTGGCTCAACACCTCACGCCTCGCCGGCCTCGCCCGAGATACCAAAAGCCACCTCGGAACCTCCTGGCTCCTCCAGGCCGCCGCCATCGCCCACCTCACCGAGCCCAAAGACGACCGCCCCCTCACCACCCTCCGCCATCAATTCAAGACCTCCACCCTCCGCGCCCAGATCCTCGCCGACGGAACCTTTCCCCACGAACTCACCACACCAAACCCCTACCGCAACACCCTCTTCAACCTCGACATGCTAGCCGCCATCTGCCTCCTCCTCTCCACCCGCTTCGAGAGTGTCTGGGACTACGAACTGCAGGACGGCCCCGGCATGCACACCGTCATCGCCCGCCTCTACCCATACCTCCTCAACCGCGGCACCTGGCCCTACCGAGCCGACGCCACCTACTTCACCTCCCTCCCCATCCGCCCACCCAGCCTCCTCTTCGCCGCCCGAGCCTACGACCGCCCCGAGTACGCCACCCTCTGGAAGACCCTCCCCCCCGACCCACCCAACCTCGAACTCCAACGCACCTTCCCCATCCGCCAGCCCCTCCTCTGGGTCACCCGCCCAAAACCCTGGCTCACGCCCGGCATCCCCACCCCTCCGAAAAACTAAAGCCTAAATCGAAAAATCTCTCCACACCCAACATCCGCATCCAACGAATCAAGGAGCACGACCATGCCACAAAGCCCGCACGACCGCGCCGCCGAATATCACAACAAAGCCGCCCACGCCCACGCCGCCGCAGCCACCGCCCACGGAAAAGGCGACCATCTCACCGCTCACGAGCTCTCCCAACAAGCCCACGAGCACTCAAAAAAAGCATTCGAACTGTCGAAAGAGGCATCTTCGCAAGCAGCCTCAAATAAGCACTAGATCCGTCTTAGAATCACCTTCGACGAACGCGCGCGCAAACAGCCGCCACGTAATCACTTACCCACGAAGTATCCAACACCTGATAGCTTTACTGCATCCACTTAACGCAGACATATCTTCTATGTGACTGATACTCACTCTTTTGCAGTCTCACTCTAGGAGCGATTTGAAAGACCGTGTGAATGCTGCGAATCCATGGCGCGATCGGATCAGCGCCCTCCGAAACATGCCTGCCGTGCTGCGTATCCTCTGGGAATCAGGACGCGCCGTCGTAACTTGGGGGCTGATCCTCCGCGTCATTGTCGCCACCCTTCCCTTCGGCATCGCGAAGATAGCCGCATACATCCTCAACGACATCGCTGAGGTTATTCGCGGCCATGCACTCGCGCCCAACTTCTGGAAGCTCGTCATCGCCGAGGTGGCCCTCAACGTCTCCCTCGGTCTCATCACCCGCGCCATCGACTACTCGGACTCGCTCCTCGCCAACCGCTACACCCAGTACGTCAGCGTCCGTGTCATGGAGCAGGCCGCCCGTCTCGACCTCACCACCTACGAAGACCCCGTCTTCTACGATCGCCTCGAACGCGCGCGCGTCCAGGCCACAGATCGCCTCGCGATGATTCAACAGCTGGGCCGCCTCGTCACGCAGATCATCACAACCCTCTCATTTTCCGCCGCATTAGCCCTGGCTTCTCCGTGGTTGGTCCTCCTGCTAGCCCTCGGCGTCCTCCCATCCTTCCTTGGCGAAACTCACTACGCCTTCCTCGGCTACGCGAAAAACTTCCGCCAGACTCCTGCCAAGCGTCAGATGGACTACCTGCGTCAGGTAGCCGGAAGCCGCGAAGGCGCGAAAGAAGTAAAGCTCTTCGGCCTGAATAAATTCTTCACAGACAGATTCCAAACACTCGCCAATCAGATCTATCTCGAAGACGTCACCCTCTCACGATCCAAGCTCATCGTGGGTGGCCTGCTCGGCGTCATAGGCACGCTCGGATACTACGGCGCCTACGTCTACGTCATCTGGCGCACCCTCCACGGCGCCTACAACATCGGCGAGTTCGGATTCCTCACCACCGCCATCCAGCAGGCCAGCTCCAACCTGCAGCAGGTCTTCTCCACTGCTTCTGGCATTGCCGATCAGGCTCTCTTCCTCACCGACCTCATCGCCTTCTTCGACATGAAGCCAACCGTCCTCTCCAAACCCGACGGCGTTCCCGCTCCAGTTCCAATCCAGCGTGGCTTCGAGTTCCGCAACGTCTCCTTCACCTATCCCGGCACCAACCGAACCGTCCTCAAGAACTTCAACCTCACTCTCTCCCCCGGAGAAAGAATTGCGCTCATCGGCGAAAACGGCCAGGGCAAAACCACCGTCGTCAAACTCATCACCCGTCTCTACGATCCGACCGAAGGCCAGATCCTGCTCGACGGCATCGACCTCCGCGAGTACGTCCTCGAAGATCTCCACCGCCACATCGGAGTCATCTTCCAGGACTTCATGCGCTTCGAGATGACCGCACGTGAAAACATCGGCGTCGGACGAGTCGATCAGCCCTATGAAGACAGCGACATCGAGGTCGCCGCCCACAAAAGCCTCGCCGACACCGTCGTAGCGAAGCTAGCCGGCGGCTACGATCAGATGCTCGGCCGCCGCTTTGAAGGTGGCGTCGAGCTCTCCGGCGGAGAGTGGCAAAAGATAGCCCTCGCCCGTGCCTACCTCCGCGACGCCCAGCTCCTCATCCTCGATGAACCCACCGCCGCACTCGACGCACGCAGCGAACTCGAAGTCTTCGAGCGCTTTGCCGAGCTGACCCAGGGAAAGATGGCTCTGCTCATCTCTCACCGCTTCTCCACCGTCCGTATGGCCGATCGCATCGTCGTCCTCTCCGGCGGTCGGCTGATCGAAGAAGGCAACCACCAACAACTCATAGACAAAAACGGTCTCTATGCGAGCATGTTTGAGATGCAGGCCGCAAGCTACAGGTAAGCTCGATACCGCATCTCATTGAGCACGAACGACAACACCTGCCTCAGCAACAAACGATACGAGAAAGGTTCCATGGCACCATCATCAGAGAATCCGGTCACCGCAGAACACACTCTGCCGCCCACTGCTCCGGCATTCGAGATGCCGACCGGGGGCCTCCCTGAAAAACCATCGGTCTCAGACGAGGAGTTGAGAGAGCGAGCCAGCGCACTGAGCCGTCAGTGGGAGATGGTTCCCGCCACCGCAAAATCCACCGGACTCACATCACGCCTCACAAGTCTCAAACAGCGGCTCGCCGAGGTCCTCCGCACCTGCCGCAAAACTGCTTCGATCCATGAACTGACCCCCGAACTCGAGCTCCTCGAGAGCACTCGCATGCTCGAGTCCGCGCTCATTGCTGGGGACAACACCGCCGAAACCTTCTCAACTCTTCCTCACGTCCGTGTCAATCAAGACGAGGAGCTGCCACGAGCCATCAACCTCACCGAGGGATATCTCGTCGCGGCCAAAGGAATCTGGTCAGACGAGTCGCTTACCGTCTACGTCCAGCAGGCTCAGCAGCGAGATGCCCTCCTGCTCGAAGAGATTACAGTCCTCCCACAGGCCCTCAAGCTCGCACAGCTCGAATACATCCTCGACCGCGCCGAAGAGGCCTTCGCTGCCGGCCCGCTCCCACCCATCGAACAGTCTCCCTTCTCCGCTATTCTCCACAGCATGCGCCGCCTCAATCAGTTCGAGTGGCGCAACGTCCTCGAGCCCCTCATCGCCTTCGACTCGATCCTCCGCCAGGACCCGGCAGACGTCTTCGCTCGTATGGAAGATGAAACCCGCCACAACTACCATATGCGAGTCGCTGAGCTCGCACACAACGCCGACGCCAGCGAAGTCGAAACCGCGCAGATCGCCCTCAAGCTCGCACGCGAAGCCTTCGCAACCTCCGATCCCGATCCTCGCCTCGCCATGCGCACAAGGCACATCGGCTACTACCTCTTTGCCGAAGGCTTCCCCGCCCTAAGCCGTCGCATCGGATACCACCCACCCTTCATCGAACGCGCCCGGACCTTCATCCGCCGCTTCAACGAAGACTTCTACATCCTCGGCATCTTCACGCTCTCCTGCCTTCTCATCGTCGCCATCATCGCCCCGCTTGTCCCGCATCACGCGTTCTGGCCGGTCATGGGAGCACTCCTGCTCGCGCTCCTTCCCGCGACCCAGGGCGGTGTCGACCTCGTCAACAACACCGTTACCGCGTTGATGAGCGCCCAGTCTCTTCCCAAAATCGATCTCTCAAAGGGCGTCCCGGACGATGCCATCACCCTGGTCGTCGTCCCCACCCTTTTGCTCAGCGAGATCCAGGTCCGCGAACTCTTCGACGAACTCGAAGCCCGTTATCTCTCCAATCAAGACCCCAACATCCACTTCGGACTGCTCACAGACCTGCCCGACACCAAAGCCCGCCCACTCGACGAAGACTCCAACCCTCTGGCCAAACTAGCCGTCGATTGTGTCGAACATCTCAACGCAAAGTACCCCCGCACAAAAGGAGGAGCTTTCTTTCTCCTCCACCGCTACCGCGTCTTCAACTCACGCCAGGGCGTCTGGATGGGATGGGAGCGCAAACGCGGCAAGCTCCTCGACCTCAACAAATTCTTGCTGAACGAATTCGACAGCTTCCCCCTCAAAGCCGGCCCACTCGATGCCCTTCAGCACGTCCGCTACGTCATTACGCTCGACTCCGACACGCAACTCCCCCGCGGTACCGCAGCCCGCATGGTCGGCACCATGGCGCACCCACTCAATCAGGCGATCGTCAACCCCCGCTCTCGAATCGTCACCCAGGGTTACGGCATCCTCCAGCCGCGCGTAGGCGTCAGCGTCTCCTCCGCATCACGCTCCCGCCTCGCGTCCCTCTACTCCGGCGAAACCGGCTTCGACATCTATACCCGCGCCGTCTCCGACGTCTATCAAGATCTCTTCGGCGAAGGCAGCTTCGCAGGCAAAGGCATCTACGAGGTCGCAATCCTCCACGAAGTCCTCGACCGCCGCTTCCCGCGCAACGCTCTTCTCTCTCACGACCTCATCGAAGGCTCCTACGCCCGTGCCGGCCTCGTCACCGACATCGAAATCATCGACGACTACCCCTCGCACTACTCCGCCCACACCCGCCGTAAACATCGCTGGGTGCGCGGCGACTGGCAGATCGCGCGATGGCTCTTCTCCAATGTTCCTGACGAGTCCGGCAAATCCGCACCCAACCCCATCAACACCATCTCGCGTTGGAAGATCCTCGATAATCTCCGCCGCAGTCTCGTCGAGCCCGTCACCTTTCTCCTCTTCCTCGCGGGATGGTTCGTCCTTCCCGGCGGAGCGCTCTACTGGACCATCGCTGGCGTAGTCCTTCTCCTCCTCCCCGTCCTCGTGCAACTGGCATTCAATCTCGGCCGTGCTCTGGCGAAACTCAGTTTCGTCGGCGCGCGCGAAGGCTTCATCACCTTCGGTGCGAACTTCGGCTTCACCATGCTGAACCTCACCTTCCTGCCTCATCACATGTTCCTCTCACTCGATGCCATCGTCCGCTCGCTCAGCCGGACGCTGGTCTCCGGCAAACACATGCTCGAGTGGGAGACCGCCGCACAAGCCGAATCCGGAAAATCCAAAACGCCACTCGACATCTACCTCCAGCTCTCTCCCCTCGCCGCTCTCGTCATCGCCGGCGCCCTGGCTCTCACCAACATCCGGTCTCTCATCGCAGCCTCACCTGTCCTCATCCTCTGGGCCATCGCACCTCTCGTCGCCATCTGGCTCAACTCTCCCGCTACTCGCGAAGAAGGCCCTCTCACTTCAGAAGACACTCACTTCCTCCAGCAGCAGGCGCTCCACATCTGGCGCTACTTCCACGACTTCGGTGATGAGAAAAATCACTGGCTCATCCCTGACAACGTCGAAGAACAAAACAATCTTCAAATCCGAAAGCTCTCTCCCACAAACCTCGGCATGCTCTTCAACGCCCGCCAGGCCGCCTACGAGTTCGGCTTCCTCACCCTACCCGAGTTCGCCCAGTCCACCCTGGGCACGCTCGACACCTACGACCGCCTCGAAAAACAGCGCGGCCACATCTACAACTGGTACGACATCGAAACTCTCCGTCCCATCCCGCCACTCATCGTCTCCGCAGTCGACAGCGGCAACCTCGCTGCCTCCCTCTACACCCTGCGTACCGGCGCGCTTGATCTCCTCAAACGCCCTCTCCTCGACCCCGAGACCTTCGCAACCCTGAAACAGATGCAAAACCCATCCGTCAAAGCAACAACGCCCACCCTCGCGCCGCCAGAACCCGCAGCGACAGCAGTAAGATCACACCTTCGATCCATCGCAAAAGCCCCAGTCCACAGCACCGACGACTGGTTCACCAACGAGGTCTCCAACCGTCTCACCGCGCTGTCGGTCTTCGCCGAGCAGTACACCCCTTGGCTCCTCCCCCAGTTCGACGCCCTCTTCGCTCCACCTCAACTCGACGGCTCCGAGCACAAAACAATCCCCACCCTCCTCGACGCAGTCGACTACGTCACCGAGTTGGAATCGAAGCTCTCCGGTGCATCACGCGACATCCCCAGCGGCTCCCCGCTCGCCACCTCCGCCACCGAACTTCTCGCCCTACTCTCCACCGCCAAAAGATGTCTCGCTGAGCTAAAATCCGACGTCACAAAAATCGCAAGCGAAGCAGAGCGTCACGCCGACGCTATGGAATACGGCTTCCTCCTCGTCGAATCGCGCCAGCTCCTCTCCATCGGCTACGACGGCCTCACCCACGAGCTCCACTCCGCCTGTTACGATCTCCTCGCCTCCGAAGCTCGCATCGCATCTTTCATCGCTGTCGCAAAGGGAGACATCCCACAGCAGTCCTGGTTCCGCCTCGACCGTTCCCACGTCCTCGTCAACGGACGCGCCGCTCTCCTCTCCTGGACTGGAACCATGTTCGAGTACATGATGCCCTCCCTCTGGATGCGCACCTTTCCCGACACTCTCATCGCGCGCTCTCTCGAATCCGCCGTCCGCATTCAAAAAGACCACGTCCACAACATCCCCTGGGGAATCTCCGAGTCCGGCTTCTCCAAAAAAGATCCTCAAGGTCGATACGGCTACCAGGCCTGGGGCATTCCAAAACTCGCGCTAAAGTACGGAGCCGAAGACGGCCCTGTCATCTCGCCCTACTCCAGCTTCCTCGCGCTCCCTCTTCTTCGCAAAGATGCCATCACCAACCTCCGGCGCATGGCATCCATGGACTGGACCGGAGCCTATGGCTTCTACGAAGCAGCCGACTACACCCAAGGCAATCAACCCGAACTCGTTCGCTCGTGGATGGCGCACCATCAGGGCATGTGCCTCCTCGCCGTCACCAACCTGCTCAAAAACAACATCGTGCAGGAGTGGTTCCACGGCACACCTCGCGTCCGCGCGGCCGAGCTCCTCCTGCACGAAAAAGCCTTGAGCAAAGAAACCCTCAAAGATCTTGAGAAGCAATCGAAGTTACAAGCCGCAGAAGAACAACCCGCGTAAATCCTTCACAACAAAAAAAATGAGCAGTGGAATCATCTCCACTGCCCATCAAGTTCTTTAAACGTTCCCCCTAAAAGTGGAAACCAAGCTCTGCCGTCAAAGCACGCGGTGTGACATAGTGCGTACCGCTGAAGGTTGAGAGGAAGTTGTAAAGGGCGTACTTGTTGGTAATGTTCACACCTGTCAGACGAAGACTCCACTTGTTCTTATCGCCGTTGAACAGATTATCCTGCCCAATCGAAGCGTCAAACAAACTGCGTTCGGCAATGCGCGGGGGATTCTTGTCATCGTTCTCCGTACCCGGCGCAGGAATCGAAACCAGCTTCGAAGTAAGCTCCGAAGCAAGGCACTGATTGCCTGGTATGCCAACAAACGGAGTAGCCTTCACGCCGTTGCAAGTCAGCCCAGCCTGAAACTGCTGATCAGGAGTCAACCCACTCAGATCGATTCCCGGCTGTCCGTTGATCGTGATGGACGGTCCACCGTTCGCCGGATTGCACAAACTGTTCGGATCGGTCACGTTGTAGCAAGGCACCGAACCCGCAGTCAGACCGCTATCAAACCGCCAGTTGAACCCAACCCAAGGGCTGCGCTTGCCGGGTATCTGATACTGCACATGCGTCGTCTGGTTGTAGCGTTCATCATGGTCGATACGAAACGGAAATCCGCCATTACCCACCGTCGCGCCTGCTCCGGCAACCTGCGGCGGGAAGAACCGCGCAGCCACCGAAGACATGACAACGAACGCCGAGAGATTGTGGAAGTTGGGAACGTCAGCCCGCAACGCAAAGCCGGGGATCTTCGAGTTGTGCCAATCGATTGGGAACGTAATCGGCGTGTTGCCAAGCACGCTGAAGTCGAACGCATTGTGAGTGTACTTCCAGATGTAATCGCCGCTGATCACAAGGTTCTTGCCAAATGCCTGCTGAAGTCCAGCATGGAACTCGTTACGGAACCCAGGCTGCAGATTCCCCGATACCCCAGACGTGCAAAGCAGAAGTGGAGACAGCACCGCATTCCCGCAACCCTCACTCGAAAGCACAAGATTCTCGTTGAACGGTGACTCGAGCGTTCGTGCATACGATAGACGAAGAACCGTGTTGGTCGGCTTCACGCTATAAGCTAAGCCCACGCGGGGCTCCGCCTGGCGCGCAACCGTCAGCCCGTTATAAAGATCCCCGCGAATACCAACGTTGAAGAGCCAGTTACCCGCCTTGATCTGGTCCTCAACATACAAAGCGAGCTCTTTCACATCGGTCCGGCCGACAAAGTTGAACTGCCCACCGCCACGAGTCAAATCGAACGGCAGCAGAACTGGATTGAAGGCAAGCGTTTGAGATCCCAGCGTCTTGGCGAGCATGCCGTCGTTCGGAAACAACCCCGCCGCCGCGCACTGCGACGGATCGGTGAATCCATTCACAGGATTCGCCGCGCCATCTGTACACGGAGAGTTGAACGTATTTGCGACCACACCCAGCGTGTCGCTCTCACGCAGAAAAGTCTGCGAGTAGTTGGCGCCGATCTTGATGTTATTAATTCCCTTCACATACGAAAAATCGGTATGCACCCCAGCGTTTGTCAGAGATCGTGTCTGTGAAATCGTCTGGTTCTGCAGATTGGGCGGTCCAAGATCGGCCAAAGGATTCCCGCTCGGATAGTAGTCATACTGATCCTTACGAATATATGGACCAAAGTTAAAGACTGAGTTGGCTCCAATCGTGCGCGTATAGGTCGGTGCGATATCAAAAGTTCCGATCTTCGAACGTTGATCCGTATTTCCAACATTCCCAAAGATAGGATTAGCTCCCCCGCCGCCGCTAATCACGTTCTGTACATTCAGATTGTCGAACGCGTTAGGCGTCTGAAACCACGAACGGCTGTAATTCAGGTTTAGATGGATGGAATCGACAGGCGTAATTTGCCGGTCGATACGATCGAACACATTAGCCTCATTCCCCTTGTCGTGGAAGACCGTAAACTCCGGAGGATCGAGGAAGCGTCCGGTATTCAGACCATCGACCTCAATAAAATTCCCCCACTTTTCGCCGCCGTAACTCAAATCGACTCCCCCGGTCGCCGACCCGAACGTCCCATACGATGTCGTCACGCTACCGGTCGGCTTCTTCACCCCTAATCCCGACCGCGTCGTCACCTCGATCACCAAACTCGTCTTACCGCCAAACTCAGCCGGCGGCGCTCCCGAGATCACCTCAATCGACTGGATCGAGTTCGAAGGAATCTGGTTCGAAAAGACCTTACTCTGCTGATCCGTAATCGGTTGACCATCGATCGAAAAAGAATTCGACGCATGATCGCCAAGTCCATGGAACAACCCATTCGAGTCCGCCGCAACTCCAGGCGACGACAACGTCACCAGCGAACTCAACGAAGACGACTGGCTCTCCAGCGGCAACTTATCGAACAAGCCACGATCCACGTCGGTGTGAAATGTCGAATCGTTCTCTACCAGATCGCTTCCGGTCACATTCACGACCGTCGAGGTCGCCCCAATCGTCAACGCGGTCTTCACCGTGATCGGCACAAAGGACCTGACCTGAACATCCTGCGTCGATGAAGCAAACCCCGTCAGCGAAACGACTAAGTGGTAAGGATTCAGCGGCAGATTCGTAAACTGATAATGCCCTGAGCTATCCGTAGTCGTGACCCGGCTGTATCCACTGACCGGATTCTCAATCGAGACAGTGGCCCCCGGCACAATAGCGCCCGTTGCGTCCGTGACTGTTCCAACAACTGTTCCCGCATTTCCAGCAGACTGCGACCACAGGCCCGTACTACCGCAAACAAAGAAAGCAATTGCAAATATTGCGAAGATGACCCGTCGTATTGACGTGTGCATACACAACCCCCTTGAATTTTCAACCTGATTTTTTTGACAACCGTTCTAAGCGAGAACAGAGTCAACAGGCGGTGGTCGGGTGTAGAGTGCAAACGTAAAAAAAGTCTTCGTCCGCGCTGGCGGATCGACGACCTCAATTGCAGAAACGACGGAGGCGACAGCGAGTGTCACCGGTGGTTGAGCAACCTCAACAGCGACGTGCGCAGTTACGCAGAGCGCGCAATCCGCATGCGAGATATCGCCAACTGGATGCGAGTGAACAGCCTGAATCGTCCCAGTCGCCAAAACCAGCAACACACAAAGCAGCGCGAGGAAGATTCTCCACGAGCTCTGCATATTCGATTTTGGTCCAAGGCTGAACACAATAAATCTAATATAGCGCGTAATCCCGACCGTGAAACGCACCCGCAACCACCGCGCCCATCATCTCGCTTCAGCAAGCCTCCGCAGCGTATTGAAAACGAAGGGTTAACAGAACATCACACTACTGCGAATTTATTCTTGATAATCTTTCTAGACCAGCCGCACTTCCACCTTCTTCGCCTCGCGATCCAGCAATGTAATCCGGAAGCTCCGAATCTGCCCCACACGAACCGGTTCAGCCTTCGCCTCCGCAGCGCTCGGCCCATTCTTCCACCGTGCCGCCAGCATCGAGCTGAACGACGACAGATCTGGCGCCCCCGCCTTTACCTCTTCCTTCGCCGGTTCCACCACCAGCCCCGCCCGCGCACGAATCCCTTCGCCCAACTCCACCGTCCCGTGCTCACCCGAAACCTC
This sequence comes from uncultured Edaphobacter sp., assembly GCA_964658525.1. Classification (GTDB taxonomy): domain Bacteria; phylum Acidobacteriota; class Terriglobia; order Terriglobales; family Acidobacteriaceae; genus Edaphobacter. The sequence goes on along the minus strand of CAZZZG010000008.1, from coordinate 32,324 downwards.
AATCAGCCGCCCCGTCACCAGATCCCCATCGTTATGTTCGGCGATGTACTCATCCAACCCCGTCGGCACCAGCTGCTTCATGCTCAGCTTGATCTGCCGCTTTTCCCGATCTACATCGAGCACCTTCGCCTTCACCACCTGCCCCACTCGCAGAACATCCTGCGGCCGTTCAATCCTCTTCTCCGCAGTGATCTCGCTGACATGAATCATCCCCTCCACGCCCTCAACCAACTGCACAAACGCGCCGAACTTCGTAAAGCTCGTCACCGGCCCCTCCACCTGCGAGCCCACCGGAAACTTCTCCGCCGCATCCACCCACGGATCGCCCAGCGTCTGCTTCAACCCCAGCGACATCCGCCTCTCCGCCACACTCACGCCAAGAATCATCACCTCCACCACATCCCCCGGCTTCAGCAGATCCCCCGGCTTCCTCACCTTCTTCACCCACGACATCTCCGAGATATGCACCATCCCCTCAACGCCCGGCTCCAACTCAACAAACGCACCAAAGTCCGTCACCCGAGTCACCGCCCCACGCACCCTCTCGCCCGCAACATACTTCCCCGCCACCGAGTCCCATGGATGCGCCAGCAGCTGCTTCATCCCCAGCGAAATCCTCTTCCCCGCGGCCTCAACCTTCAACACCTTCGCATCAACCTGCTGCCCCACCGTCAACACATCCGCTGGCTTCTCGACTCGCGCCCAAGAAATATCGCTGATGTGCAACAGCCCATCCACTCCCCCAATATCAACAAACGCGCCATAGTCCGTCACGCTACGCACCGTACCGGAAACCAAATCACCCTCACGAATCTCCGCATACCGCTTGTCCTTCGTCGCGCGGTCATCCTCCTCCGCCACCGCACGCCTATCAACGACAACATCCTCCTCCGCCGCATCCAGCTTGATAATCCTGCAGCGAATCTCCTGCCCCACCAGCTTCTCCATCTCCGCGGCATCCCGCGCGCCGCTCCGCGAGCCAGGCATAAATGCCCTCACACCCACGTCCACCGTCAACCCACCTTTCACCACACCCGTCACTGTCCCAACGATCACAGCCTTCTCTTCAAACGCCTTCTCCAGCGCGCTCCAATCCTTCGGCTGCTCCACCCGCATCCGCGACAGCTCGTAGTATCCCTCTTCGTTCCGGCCTTTCACCGAGACCTGCAGTTTGCTCCCCACCTCAACCATCTCACCCGCGCTCTGAAACAGCGCGAGCGGCAACACACCCTCGGTCTTATACCCGATATCGACGAACACCGAATCCGCCGACACCGCAACCACAGTTCCCGCGATCTGCTTTCCACCCTCACCAGACCGTCGCGAATGCGTCTGCTCGTACTGGGAAAGAATCGCGTCAAACGATTCGGTGAACTCTGTGTTTTCGGGGGATTCGAACGATGTGGGCTCTGGTGCACCGGGGTTTGACATGAAAGCTAAGGCCTCATTCCTACTGATTCTGGCTAGAATATCACCGCGACAACCTCTCCGGTTTGCAACGCCCCACCAACTATTTGCCTCCACCAATCCGTTTCTGCCATACACTCTCATCTCATGCCCCGCGCGTTCAAGCGAATCATTACCCTCGCCACCTCAATGCTCCTCTCTATCGCGCATCCAGCTCACTGCGCCACGAAGCTCGACGACAGCGCACTCCACATCTCTCCATCTCCTCTGATGAATGGATCACCCTTCCTCATCACACTCTCACTCCCAAACGAAGCGCTCTCCATCACTGGCGATTGGCAAACTCACCACGTCCTCTTCTTCCCGAACTCCAACCACCGCACCTGGTTCGCGCTCGCCGGAGTCGATGTTGAACTTGCCCCAGGCAGCTATCCCCTCAACCTCGAAGCAAATCTCAAAGACGGAACCCACCAGACACTTCACCAGCAACTAACCATCGAAACCGCACCCTACCTCCAGGTTCCCCTCATCGTCCCGGACAAATTCGTCGAACCCAGTCCCCACGCCCTCAAACAAATTGCCGCAGACAAGATAGTCAAAGACAAAGCCTTCGCGAATTCATCGATTACACGCCAATGGTCCGCGAACTTTCTTCCACCTCTGCCTCTGGCACCTGAGTCCGACTCCTTCGGCAACCAGCGCCTCTTCAACGGAAAAGTAGCCAGCGTGCATCACGGCCTCGACTACCACGCGAAGCTGCACACACCCGTAGCCGCAATCAACTCAGGCCGCGTCGTTCTCGCCCGTCCGCTCTACTTCGAAGGCGGCTGCGTCGTCATCGACCATGGCCTCGGCCTCATGAGCGTCTACATGCATCTCTCCAAGATCCAAGTCGCCGTTGGACGACGCGTTCGTCGCGGCCAGATCATCGCGCTCAGCGGCGCCTCAGGCCGCGCCACCGGCCCCCACCTCCACCTCGGAGTCCGTTGGCAAGGCACCTACATCGACCCCGCCAAACTATTCGAACTCCAAATGCCGTCGACACAATAAACGGCAATAAATACGTTGGCTAACCCAGCCGCCAAACCCGCCAAAGATCAATTCCATATCCTAGAGCGATGAGAACGGCCATTAAACACG
>CAZZZG010000008.1:0-29767 GCA_964658525.1 uncultured Edaphobacter sp. | reverse complement strand
TAGCTTCCACCTCTAGCGGCTGACAATAAATCGAATACGGCTCCCGTACCCCAACACGACACCATGACGACATCCACAGCAACGCGGAGCTTTCGCAGTAAAGTTCACGCCACCTTTGCTCTCAGGTCAGCACTCGAGTCGCAAGATAAAATACTTGCATTAGCTAGACCGCTCAAGCAAAGGAAAGCCGCCTATTCCGCGGCCTGGGCTTTCATTCCAGACACCGATCGACTACCCCTCAGTGAGGCTTAAACGTCTTGCCTGTTTCAATCAGCGTCTTCAGACGGGAGAGAATACGTGGCCACCCATCCGCGGAAGTGGCGTAGGCAGCATCGCCGTCCGTCCATTGGTCGTGCGTCTCAGAGACCTTGGTGGCCTCGCTCTCCGGCACGAGTTCTATCGAGACGCGAGAGGTATCCGTGGAAGAACCCACAGCAAATGTGTACTGCAGGAATTTAGGCGGATTAGACTGGAGCACCTCGCCGCGAACATAGGCAGTGCGCTTTCCATCGGGGCTAGTACCGATCCAGTTCATCGGACCACCAGGTTTCAGGTCCGTTTCGAGCTCGGCACCCATAAAGATGACGCGGTTGGACTTTGGAGAAACAAAGCCCTCCCAGACCTTGTCGGGTGGTGCAGCAAAGTAGAAGACATAGTGCAACGGAATCTGCTCGCTCACGCTAACCTCCAATCACCTTGAGTTGACCGTATTCACGTGCTCATCAAAAAATCTGTCAAGCCCCTTAACCAACTAAACAGTTCATTCCGAATCATTTACACGTGGCGTATCAGTTATCGCCAAAAAGCTATACTAGACATAGATGCGAAAAAGCCCCGGGGCAATCCGGGGCTTTGACGTCTACATAGGCATCAGCGCCGTTAAACCCTTTGATAAGACGAATTTGGACGCAACCCTTTTGCAATGACGAATTTAGAAGAGAGGAGTCCTCACAAGTCACTGAAAACAGCAAACTTACGCGACGGTAATAGGGGGGGTGGGGGTATCGTCAAGGAAGCGGCTTGACTTGGGTCCGGCCCTCCTCTAAGTCGGTCCCAAACAACCGGCGCAGCGGCTTCTGTATAGCCCGAAGCAACGCCCGGGCAACCAGAACCGCAGCAGCGATGCAAACTAACGCGACCGAAGCAGCAATCACCGGATGGTGCGTCGCAAACCACGTCAGCCCAACCGCCACCACATCTTCAGACGAGCTCAGAGCAATGTTCGACACCGGCTCCGGACTGGGCGTGACCGCCGCACGTAGCGCAGTCTTTGACCCATGCGCTGCCAGCGCCACTGCCGCACCAATCGCGGTGGCCAGTATCTGCATCTGTGGCGACAGTTGAGAGCTGGCGTGATACGCCACCAGCGCAGCAATGGGAATTCGCACCACCGTATGCAAACCGTTCCAGATCATGTCGAACGCCGGAATCTTATCGGCTACGAACTCGATCGCAAACATAATGCCGCACACCACCAGCACCCAGGTGTGCCCCAGCGAATCAAGTCCAGGAGGCAGTGCAACCCAATGCGTACGAGCCAGCAGCCCAAGCGTCAGCACGGTCGCATAGATATTCAGCCCAGCCGCAAAGCTGGCAGCTATCACCAGCGCCGTAATGTTCGCCGGACTGAAGCTCATGTGGCTGAAAGTGTACCCCGTCCCAAAAGAAGGCGTTCAGATTTATTAATCGCCTCGGAGCTAAAGGCGCACAGCTCGCTTGATCTGCGCATACTGCAACAGAATGAAGCTGTCCGTCATCCCAGCGATATAATCGGCCACTACGCGAGCCAGCCCCTGGTTCTCCACCGACTCGAAGTGGCTGACCGGCAGCTCCTCCGGGTCGTTGATCCAGTAGTCGAACAACGCCGTAACCACCTCCTCCGCCTTGTCATGCTCATGTTCAAGCGCTGGACAGGTGTAGAGGGTGTCATAGAGATACTGCTTCTCCTGGAGACGCTGTGCTTCGACCTCAGGCGAAAACAAAGCAAGCCGGCTGTCGTGTTTGCGAATATCAGCCAGCGAATCCGCTCCAATCGCCAGCGTGTTGCGAGCGGTATTCTCAATCAAATCATCGGTAAGAACGTTCTGCATCAACTGCAACGCCTCGTTGAACAGGAACTTCTCATCAACCCCGGCATGCTCTCGCTCTACGGTCTTATAGCAGTGCGCGACGATCTCCACATGCTCGCAGATATGCCCAATCTCAAGCAGCCCCGACTCCACCCCGTCATCAAGGTCTGCCGTCAGATAAGCGATCTCGTCGGCCAGATCGATCAACTGGGCCTCAAGGGGCGGTCGCTGATCCAGCAGAAAGCCTGCCAGGTCAGGATGCTTCTCCACGCTGTAGTCGCGCGAATGCTTGATGATGCCCTCGCGAACGCCGAGCGTCAGGTTCAGCCCTCTATGCGCCGCATAGCGCAACTCGAAGTGCTCAACGATTCGAAGAGCATGGATGTTGTGATCAAAACCGCTGCCATGCCTCTTCAGGCAACGGTCGAGCGCCCGCTCCCCGGCATGTCCAAACGGAGGATGTCCGATGTCATGAACCAATGCCAGCGTCTCGGCTAGATCTTCCTGCAAACTGAGCGCAGCCGCAACTGCCCGCGCAATCTGCGCGACCTCAATGGTATGAGTCAACCGGCTACGAAAGTGATCCGACGCACGGCTCGTAAAAACCTGCGTCTTGCCCGCAAGCCTCCGAAAGGCGCGAGCCTGCACAATTCGCTCCCGGTCTCGTTGAAAGGGAGTCCGCGAAGGCCGAAACGGTGCCGGGTAAACGCGAGTCAGCAGCAGGTCGCCAGGATCGCCGACGACCGCACATCGATGCAGATCGGTTGCCATAGTCAACTCTAGTGTAAACGGCAAAGGCCTCTCGAGCTTGCTCGAGAGGCCTCACGCTTCCCACGAACTACTTCACTGAAACAGTCCCGACCTTCGCCAGCTTCACGCGAGCATTGTCGAGCTTATGCTGAACCTTCGCAACATCCGCGGGATCTGCATCCGCAGGCAGCGACCGGGAATATTCAATCATTGAACGCTCCCACTGCGCCACCGCTCCTTTCAGATTCCCTGTCTTCTCGTAAACCTCACCGAGATGATCGTGAACAGTAGGGTCGGTGTTGATCCGCTCGTTCGCTTTGCGAAGATTTTCTTCCGCCAAAGCATATTGACCCGACTTGTAGTAAACCCAGCCTAGCGAATCCAAAAACGCACCGTTCTGCGGATCGAGTTCAACCGCCTTCCGAATCATCGTCAATGCCTCCGGAAGCCGAACACCGCGATCGGCCAGCATATAGCCGAGATAGTTGAGAACCGTAGGATTCTGCGGATCGATCGCAAGCGCCTTACGAAACTCCGCTTCCGCCAGATCATACTGTTTCTGCCGGTCATAAAGCGCACCGCGCAGAAACGCGACATAGAGCTTGTCATCGGGCTTCGTCGCCAGCGCATCAGCGCTCGTCAACTCAGCAGAGGCCTCTTGAAACCGCTTGAGACGCGTATAAATCTGGGCCAAAGCCAGATGAGAATCGCGCTCGTCCGCAGTTCCCTTCGTCGCTGCCAACTGAGCATTTGCCAGCCCAATACCTTGATCTACCGAATTGGTATCAGCGAGCTGACCTGCATACATCAGCTGAATCCCATGGTCGTTCGGCATCAGCTTCGCGACTTCGGCAGCAGCTTCGGTCGCTTCCTTCCACTGGTGAGCATCGCGATACGCGTCGATCTGCCCTTGATAACCACTCTTGACGTAATCACCACCAAGCGCGACGACCTGCTTATAAGCACCGACAGCTTCCGGCGTCTTGTTCTCTTCGCGGTAGATAATCGCAAGCCGATCCAGGAAGATCGAGCGATTCGCCTTCTCTCCATCTGTATACTTCCCATCCGGATGCGCAGAGTCTGCGACCAGCTTAGTCAGCACTCCAGTAGCATCGTCATAGCGACCGAGCGAGTCATAGATAAGCGCCTCATTGTAGGTAAGCTCGAGCGAGTCGGGAGCAAGTGGCTTTGCCTTATCGAGCGTCTTAAGCGCCTCGTCGTAGTGCCCCTGTCTGCGTTCGATCTCCGAGATATGTATCTGTGACTGCGCGTCCTGAGGTTCAGCTGCAACGATGACATTCAGTACCTTCAACGCCTCGTCCAGTTGACCATCAGCTAGCAGAGCATTGGCAAGGCCGCGCTCAGTATCAAGATTGTCTGGTTCAAGATCCAGAGCTCGATGGTAAGCTGCGATCGCGTCCTTATTTTTCTTCAGCTGCTCGTAGCTGGCACCCAAAGCAAACTCTACGCGAGCCGAGCGATCGTCAACCGGCACCGCATTAAGCACATCTGAGGCACGCTTCGGATCACCTTGCTCGCTATAAAGCCGCGCCATATTGAGCGCAACTTCTTCCGAATTTGCATCGATGCTCTGTGCTGCTTTAAATTCTGCCTCCGCCTTCGCCGAATCATGATTCAGACCGTAAAGCTGGCCCAACAAAAGATGCGTCTCCACATCGCCAGGTTTCAGTTGGGCGAGCTTCTCATACTCAGCAATCGCGAGTTGAAGCATTTGACCTGATTGCGGACTTTGCATGTCCCCGAGGGAACGCAGATAGACCTTCCCCAAGAGCGCATGAGCTTCAACGTCGTCAGGATTTTTGCTCACCTGGTCCTGCGCAGCCGTTACTGCCTCACGGATCCGGCCAATCTTGAAATAGAGGTCGGCCAAACCATCTTGGAGAAGGCGCGAATTCGGATCGGCATCCAGAGCTAGCTTGTATTGCTCCACAGCTTGTGTGGCATAGTCCGACCGGCCCGCGTTGACCGCCATGTCTTCATAGAGCCGCGCCAAGCTGTAGTGATAGTAGGAAGAAGCGCGATCAGCCTGAGCAGAAGTTGAGGCCTGTGTCTTCGACGTCGCTGGAGTTTGAGCGAACATCGTTTGGGCCACAAAAAAGGCCACAGCAGCAGGGAACAAACGAAAACCGTGAATAGAAGAGGCACGTAAAAAAGGTGTCATGAGTTAGTTTCCTGTGCCGACGGAATAATAATGAAGCGAAGCTGCTAAACACTGGTTAGACGATCCCACGTCCGGATTGGATGCAGACGGCGCAGACTAGCCAATTGAGGCAACATGGCCGTGATTATATCCGTCATCGGACGGAATCTGGAAGATTATCCGTGGCGGAAGTGCCTGACCCCCGTAAATACCATCGCCACGCCCAGCCGATCTGCAGCCTCAATGACCTCGGCATCCCTGACCGACCCTCCGGGCTGAATTACAGCGGTGGCGCCTGCCTGCGCTACAACTTCCAGACCGTCGGCAAAAGGGAAAAAGGCGTCGGAAGCGGCAACGGAACCATTTAGTGGAAGAACAGCCTTCATCGCGCCGAATCTGGCTGCATCCACCCGACTCATCTGACCGGCCCCAATACCGACCGTCTGCCCGTGTCCGTCGCTGAATCGGGCGTAGACTATCGCATTCGATTTGACATGTTTGCAGACCCGCCAGGCAAAGACCATGGCCCGCAATTCCTCAGCGGTAGGCTTTCTTTTGGAGACAATTTGGAGTTGTCCTTCGCTGATGCTTAGCTGATCCGCATCCTGTACCAGCAGCCCTCCGGAAACCTGCTTCAACATACGTGGCGTATTACCTGGCAAGATCTCGATAAGCCTGAGATTCTTTTTAGCTCCAAAACGTTCCAACGCCTCATGGGTGAACGAAGGTGCTACGATCGCCTCAACAAACAGCTTGGCGATTTGCTCCGCAGCCATAGCATCCACCTCGCGATTGATCCCAATCACGCCACCGAAAGCGGACACCGGGTCGGCCTCAAGCGCCCGCAGGTAGGCCTCGGCAACCGTCGCTCCAGTTGAAGCTCCACAGGCATTCGTATGTTTGATGATGACCGCTGCCGGTTCATCAAACTCGCTTACTAATTCCCAGCATGCATCAAGATCCACGATATTGTTGTAGCTAAGCTCCTTACCTTGCAACTGCTTGGCGTTTGCTACACCTTTTTCGCTACCATCTGTATATAGCGCAGCTTTCTGATGAGGATTTTCGCCGTACCGAAGCACCTTGAGGAGTTGGTCATTGACGCGGATTGTTGCTGGTAACTTACCTTGTGAAAATGTAGCGCTGCCGCTCGGAGTTTCGATGCTCTCCAGAGTCGTCGCTATACCTGCATCGTAAGCCGCTGTGACCGCGAAGGCAGTCTTGGCTAGATTCCACCGCGTCGTGCGACTCAAACTACCTGAGTTCGCGGTCATCTCATCTGCCAAACGGGCGTAGTCTCCGACGGAGGTCACAATCGCCACATCAGCGAAGTTCTTCGCCGCTGACCGAACCATCGACGGGCCACCGATGTCGATGTTTTCGATAACATCCGCGAACGAAACGCCGGGCCGATTTGCAGTCTTCTCAAATGCATATAGATTTACGACTACCATGTCGATCGGTTCGATCTGATGCTCGGCAACGGAAGCCATATGACTCGCGTTATCACGTATATGCAGGATTCCGCCATGAACTTTTGGATGGAGTGTCTTGACTCTCCCGTCGAGCATCTCAGGAAAATCGGTCAGGTCGCTAATATCGCGGACAGAAAGACCGGCTTCTCGCAGCGCACGCGCAGTCCCTCCTGTTGATACTAGGTCGATCCCGAATGACGCGAGGACTCGAGCAAAATCAATGAGTCCAGTCTTATCGGTGACAGAGAGCAAAGCGCGGCGGATCTGGCGAAAATCACTTGGAGAGGCTAAAGAGTCAGTGTTATGTTCGATCATCACCCTACTATTCTAAGCCAGCATAGCCACAAAATAAGGTCAGAACTGAGCCGAACCAGTTAGCGAGCTTACCTTGGCTACATCGTGCGCAGCACACCAGCGTTTCAACCCGTTGGCAATATTCTCGACGGCGCGTGGATCCGCATAGCTAGCGGTTCCGACTTGTACCGCGGTAGCCCCAGCCATCATAAATTCCACCGCGTCCTCGGCCCGAACAATTCCTCCCATACCTACGATAGGAATCGCCACATTCTTTGAAACCTCGTGCACCATACGTACGGCAATCGGCTTGATCGCGGGTCCTGAGAGCCCTCCGGTAATGTTGGCGATACGAGGACGACGCGTCTCAACATCGATCGCCAATGATACGAAAGTGTTGACGAGCGAAACAGCGTCGGCTCCCCCATCTGCAGCAACACGCGCCATTAATCCAATATCCGTGACATTCGGTGAAAGCTTGACCATCAAAGGTCTGCGTGCGATCGCCTTACAGCGTGCGACCAGTTCCCAAAGCTGCGGAGGATCAGTCCCAAAGACCATGCCTCCATGGCTAGTATTGGGACAACTCGCATTCAGCTCATACATCGCAATGTCAGCGGCATCGTTCAGGACTCTAATTACTTCAAGGCAGTCTTCGATAGTGAAACCGAAGACATTCGCAAGAATGACCGCTCCTTTGATCTTCCTCAGCTTGGGTAGTTTCTCTGCGATAAAAGCCCGAACACCCATATTTTGGAGTCCAATCGCATTCATCATCCCCGCGGCGGTTTCGATGATCCGGGGAGCTGGATTACCTGCCATGGGCTCGCGCGAAAGCCCCTTGGTTACGAAGGCTCCTATCCGAGACATTGAGACAATGTCCTCAAATTCGACCCCGTAGCCAAAGGTGCCGCTCGCCGCAATTACCGGCGAACAAAACTCAATGCCGGCAACCTTCACCCGCATGTCAGGCCCTTTGGTTCGTGCAGACGCGTTCACTGTTGTGATTCCATTCTCATATTTAGACAGTGTAGCGGTACCTTATCGCCCGTAAGCATCGGCTGGTCGCAGTGCTTCGATGAGAACCCGACCGACACTAGCGGAAGGCGCATTAACCCCCAAAACAGACGCAAGTGTGGCTGCGATATCCACCGGGGCAACTTGCTCGCGATACAACCCAGGTAAAAACTCTTCCCCAAAGAGACCCAATGGCACGTGCCGGTCATAGCTCCAAGGAGAGAAATGCGTCGTCTGTATTCCGGTTGAATATTCCATCTGGTACGCTGTCGGAAAGATCATCACATACCATCCACCGTGGTCGGTGTAGCTGTGTGAGATAAGGCGCCCAAACTCCGTGTTGGGTACCTTTCCTGCCTCAAGATCAACCCGAGTGCGGCTGAAGTAAATGGACGGATCAGCGTCAACCCGGCTTTCTTGATACCTCCGAGTAGCCTCCGGCGTGAGCAGAGTATTTGGAGGGGATGCCGGAGCGCCTAGCTTTTTTATGGCCGCGGGAATCGCATTGATCACAGCCTGTTCGGCGTCCTTCTCCGATACGGCGCCAAAAGCGCGAGGATCGAGCGCCAGATAAGGCAACTCCTGCGTCGGCATGAAATATTGCACTCCCTTGTTCGGGGAGAACCGGGCATTCAAACTCTCGTCAATCGCCTCAGTAAGAGCGTCCAAATCCAGGCGTGCTGAAGCCACACCTAGCTTTGCAGATTCCGTGGGAATTGGCGCTACTCCATGATCCGCCGTCAGCGCGACCATCACGTTTTCCAAGCCAACCTTTTTGTCGATGTAGCTGAAAAAGCTGTCAAGGTCCTGGTCCAGACGAATGACCATCTCACGCTCAGCGTCGGAATCCGGCCCAAACTGATGTCCTAGGATGTCGTTAGCTGACAGACTAACCGTAAGTACATCAGTCACGCTGTTCTGGCCCATCGACTCCCCCTCGATAAGAGCGCGGACGAAATCCAGCTCGTAGCTGTTCGCAGCAGGAGTATGTCCTACGAGTGAGTAGAATTGCGTCGTCTCGTCGAGACCTGCCTCTTTTACTGCCTGCGCTATCCTCGGACCTTTGTTGAACTTCGTCGCCCAGTCTGGCAATTTCTGCATGTAGTAGGTTGAAGTAACGAAGCGACCCGATGAATTGTCGATCCAGAACGCCCCGTTAGCAGTCTGTCCGGCCGGCAGAATCGCTGCCCGATCTTTGAGCGACACGCCATACAGCTTTGCCTGCCCCTGCGTCGCGAGTCGAACTTCGTCTCCGATAGTCGTAGCAAGCAGATTCATCGGCGAAGATTCAATTCGAGGATCATTTGGAGCAGGCGACGGAGGAACTGGGATCGGTAGATCATCAAAGTTACCCACCACACGATACCGTTCGTCTTCGACCGACGAAATCACCCGGTCTGTATTGCGGCTCAAGTCCCACCACTCGTTACTACCGATGCCGTGGCCGTCGGTATACGCACCTGTCCCAATGGTCGCGTGCCTGGAGCCGTTTTTGTGTTCGCGTAATCAAAATAGCAAGAGTTGAAGTAGGCCCCATGCCTTAGAAAGAGATTAAATCCATTTGGCGTTTTCAACTCATCTCGATAGCGATCGAGATAGTCGCCGCGAAATTGATCGATAACCAGAATCACGACCAGTTTCGGCTTTGCGTGATAGACATCACACCGCGCCGAGGATACAGCAATCAGCGAAAGGAACCACAATAGAAGGACAAGAACAGGTTTTCGCATGACATCAGGGTAAACGGAAAGTGTTGCGGAAAGATTGCAAGTCCTTATCGCTTCGGGAAGACGCTAAAATGAATGGTGATGATTGATCTTGCATTTGTTCGGGCTAACTTGGCCCTTATAAAAGAGAAGTTGCGTGACCGGGGAATGGATCCTGCGGTCGTACTCGGTAACTTCGTCGAAATTGATCGCGCGAGGCGCGAGGCTATCACCCGGGCGGAGACGCTGAAGGCCCAGCGAAATAAGCTGACCGAGGAGATCGCAAAACTCAGACGTGACGGCGTAGATACGACTGCACAAACCGATCAAACACGTGCCCTGAAATCTGAAACGGAGTCCCTCGAATCCTCTGCAACAGTTTCCGACGAAAGCTTGAAAGAGATGCTGCAAGCTCTCCCCAATCTGCCTCAAGACAGCGTTCCCATCGGAAAATCCGCCGACGAGAATCGACAGGAAAAAGTTTGGGGCGAGAAAACCGTCTACGACTTTCCTGCGAAACCTCACTGGGAACTTGGGGAAGCCTTGGGGATCCTGGATTTTACCCGAGCCGCCAAAATCTCAGGCTCCCGCTTCGTTATTCAATTCGGGCAGGGAGCTCGTCTCGAGCGTGCCCTAGCCAACTTCATGATCGACCTTCACACCAGCGAACACGGATATACCGAAGTCCTTCCGCCTTACATGGTCAACTCCAGGTCCCTCTTTGGCACCGGTCAGCTGCCCAAATTCGCTGAAGATCTATTTCATTGCGACGACAAAGGCAGCTACCAACCAGGCGTATATCAAGAGAGTGATCACTGGCTTATCCCCACAGCCGAGGTTCCCGTCACAAACATTTTCCGCGACGAGACGCTCGAGGAATCGCAGCTTCCAATATCCTTCTGTGCCTACACTCCGTGTTTCCGGTCCGAGGCTGGCTCCTACGGCAAGGATGTCCGCGGCATGATCCGTCAGCACCAGTTCCAGAAGGTCGAGTTAGTCAAGTTTGCGCGCCCAGAGGAGTCTGACGCTGAACATGAACGCCTGACCCGCCATGCGGAAACCGTGCTGGAGCGACTAGGCCTCCCCTATAGACGAATGCTGCTCTGCACAGGGGATATGGGGTTTTCCGCCGCCAAGACCTATGACCTAGAGGTGTGGTTGCCTGGGCAGCAACTCTATCGGGAGATCTCTTCCTGCTCTAATTTCGAGTCTTTCCAAGCCCGCCGCGCAAATATCCGCTATCGTCCCACTGGAGCGAAAAAGACTGAGTTTCTTCACACTCTAAATGGAAGCGGCCTCGCTGTAGGTCGCACCTACCTCGCGATTCTGGAGAACTTTCAGCAGTCTGACGGCACGATTAGAGTCCCAGACGTGTTAGTGCCCTATATGAACGGCGACACGGTCATCGGTAAGCAACAAGGCAGGAGCTAATTCATGTTAAGACTGATTCGCAACTACATCTTCTGGGCCTATGAACGAGGAAGTTTCCATTATGACGTCATGGTGACAGCTATTCTGATCTTCATGTTCGTCTCACCTCATTTGATTGACTTCAAGGACAAACCGGTTGAGACAGTTGCGCTCCATGCGAGCGAGGTGCTGGTCAGAGAGGCCGGGACCTCCGGCGGAAGCAGCCGCTTCATCTATCAGGTTCGCGCCGATGACATGAGCGGCGCTCGCACCGACCCTGAACGCCGCGCGGCGATTTTACGTGTGATTGAACCAATATCAGGCGAGGTATCACTCGAACGGTACGAGCCGGTTCGTGACGTTCAGGGCAAAATCATTGCATACAACGCCTGGGTGCTCCGCTAAGTTCTGGCACTTGTCGCATATCATCTTTGGGAGTACCTCACTTATGACCACTATCAGCCGGATCGTTGCATCACTTCTCTTTTCAACAATCGCTTGGGGCCTCGCTACATCTTCTGCCATAGCGCAGCCAAGGGCTGGTCATCTGGATGAAGTACTGCGACAAATGGATGCGGCGAGCCTGAGGTTCCAGTCCGCTGAAGCCAGCTTTCAGTGGGATCTCTACGAGAAGGTCGTACAACAAACGACCACGCAAAAAGGGACAATTTACTTCAAAAAAGAAAACGGAAAGACTGTCATGGGGGCCAAGATTACTTCGCCCTCGATCAAGATTCTGGAATATCGCAACGGGACGCTAACGCTGTTTGATCCTGGCACCGACCATGAGACGATCATCACTCCTAAGGGAAACCAGGCGCAGATGGAGAGCTTTCTTACACTTGGGTTTGGTGGGAGCGGCAAAGAGATGGCTAAAGCATGGACCATTTCTGATTTAGGCGATGAGATGCTGAATGGAGTGCAAACCGCCAAGCTGGACCTCGTTCCGAAAGATCCATCGGTCCGCAATAATTGCACACATATGACGATCTGGGTGGACCCCACCCGCGGTATTACCTTGAAGCAAAGCTTCTACATGCCTTCGGAGGACTATCGAACCGCGGTTTACTCAGATATCAAGTACAACCAAGGCGTAGACACGAAGCCTTATCAGATCAAGACCGATAGCAAGACCACAGTAGATTCGCACTAGAAACTCTTGAAAACCGCAACGGGCCGCCTGCGTTTGTCTAAGCTTCGAGAAGAAACTCGCCGTCGCGCATGATTTGCTCTTCGCCCTGGGCGTCACCTAGCCAGATGCTGAACTCGAGACCGACTACATCGATGTGGGTGGAGGACTTCCAGGGCGCGCCAGTGTGGGCGCCGTAGGGATCTCCGAAGGCGATGTGGATACCGGGGAACTTTTCGTCCTGCAGGATGTTGCCAATGACGCGGTCGACGCCAATGTTGGTACCAATGGCAAATTCTCCGACTCGATCTGAGTTTTCATCGGTGTGGGTGTAGGCCCAGAAGTCGCGCTCAAGGGCTTTGTTCTCGCTTGAGACGCGAGTAATGCGGTTGCCTTCGATGTTGATGGTGAGGGGGTGGGCGCGGAGGATGCCGTAGCGTGCGCAGAGGAAGTCGCCTACGACGCCGTCGACCACGAAGACACCATTGACTTCGCCGGGAGCGGTGAAGCATTCGCCACCAGGGAGGTTGCCCCATTTTTCAGTGCTGATGATGCCAGAGGTTTTGAACCAACGGTAGTCGGGATTTAGTTGGGCGTGGATGTCGGTGCCGGCAGGGGTGGTGGCTCGGACGTAGGTGGCAGCGCGTACCTTGTCGAGGACGGCCTGGGAGAGGCGATCGATGGCGAGGAAGTCTGCACGCATGCCCTGGGTCATGATCTCGGGGGTGATGTTGACCATGTGGGCGTGACGCATGCGACGACGATTGACTACGTCGGTCATCTGCATGCGGCTGTGCAGTTCGTTGGGCTGGACTTCGACGGCGAAGATGCTTACCTGGGACGATTCCATGTCTTCGAGAATGGCGGCCGGAAGATCAACGAGTGGGCGCGGGGCCAGGGCTTCGAGGACGAAGGCGTTCCAGGTGCAACCGATGCGGTCGAGCTCCGCGACGAGGGAGGCGGCGATGGTGAGGCATCGCTCGTCGGTAATGAGAGTGACCTTCTCGCTGGGTTGAATACGGAGGCAGGTGGTGACGGCGTTGCGGGCGCCGGGGATGAATTCGGCGGGAAATGCGGTGGTGCGGAGGTCTGGCGCTGCCTGTGTTGCTTGATCAACCATGAGTACTGCCTTCCGGAGAAAACTTCTTACTAAGATAGCTTGTTACTGAAACGTTACAGGAGAAAAAAGGGTTTATGAGGTATCTACCACCCCCCTCCCCCCTGGGGGTATTTTGGACGTAAAATCTTTTGATTCTGAGACTTACGGACAGCCACTGGCTGTAAAATATTGCAGTAAAAGGAGTTGTGTACAAAATACTTCTTATCAGTGAGATAGCTGAACAGTTCGATGCTCGGTTGTTCCCACTTGTCTCGTTTTTGTGCGCTGTATCAAGTATAGCGGCTGGAGGGTAACTGATACGCCATGCGAATCATCAGGACTGACGAGGGGATTTGCGTTTTTGGGGCTTGACAGGGACTTGGTCGCGCTCTTCGGGGACGGGTTTACGACCCTAAAAGATACGCTCGAACACAGTATCCTGAGGGGTTGTCACTTGCATCATTGGCTGCATGTGGAGGATGACGATGGAAAGCATATTTGACGTGATCATCGTCGGCCTCGGCGCTATGGGAAGCGCGGCGGCATACCAACTATCCAAGCGAGGCGCAAAGGTGTTGGGGCTGGAGGCCTACACTCCCGCGCATGATAAGGGGTCGTCGCACGGAGAGTCGCGCATTATCCGGCAGGCGTACTTCGAAGATCCCGCTTATGTTCCGCTCGTTCTGAGGGCCTACGAGCTTTGGGATGAGCTGGAAGAAGAGAGCGATGAGAATTTGCTGAACATCACAGGTGGGATTGCTATCGGACCTCTCAAGGGAACGCTCGTGGCGGGCTGCTTGAAAAGTGCGATGACTCACAGCCTTGGACACGAGCTGTTGGACTCTCACCAGATGCGTCGGCGCTTCCCGCAGTTTGCCCTGAGAGACGATGAAGTCGGTTTCTACGAAGAGAAGGCGGGTTATCTCAAACCCGAGGAATGTATCAGACAGCACCTACGCAGTGCATTCAAGCGCGGAGCAGATCTTCGTTTCGAAGAACCCATGCTTTCGTGGACTGCTGCTTCAGATGGTGACGGCGTGAGCGTTACCACTGACAAGCACACCTATCATGCAAAATCGTTAGTGCTTTGTGTCGGCCCCTGGTTCGCGGAGTTGTTACCAGACGTTTCGATGCCGGTCGTCGTCTCGCGCAGAGTCTTATTCTGGATGAAGCCTCTTTACGAGTCTTCCAGCTTTGATCGCGGAGTGTTCCCGATCTTCCTGTGGGAGCCTGAGGGATCTCCGTTGTTCTATGGTCTTCCGCGAATAAACGAGGATGGGAGCCCAAAGGTCGGGATTCATTCCGGAGGCGAAACATGCACGCCGTCCACGATTGATCGGCGCATCCATCCGCGAGATATATCGGCAATCATGTCCGCTATCGGGAGTAGAATTCCCGCACTCAATGGGGAGATCTCCCACACGGCGACCTGCATGTACACGATGACGCCAGACGAACACTTCATTATCGATACGCACCCCAACTATCCGCAGGTGAGCCTTGCTGCCGGGTTCTCCGGCCATGGTTTCAAATTTTCTTCCGTGGTTGGAGAGATTCTTTGCGACCTCGCGATGACGGGAAAGACCTCAACCGATATCGGCCCCTTCTCAGGTTCTCGTTTTCTCAAGCAAGGATAGGTTTCAGAGGCCGGCGCGAGTTTCGGCGGCCATGTAGTCGACTACGGATCTCAGGCTGTTGGTTTCGCGAAAGGTTTTTAGTTGGCGGTCAGCTCCTGAGCCTTCGCGGAGCATGGTGTGGATGTAGTTGATCTCGGTGCGACTGCCTAGCTCGTCGAGAACGTCATCCACGAAGACGAGGTACTCATAGATGAGATCGCGGACCGGCACTTCGGTTTGTTTGCCGAAGTCGATCATCTTGCCATCGAGGCCATAGCGGACGGCGCGGAACTTGTTCTCCATGAGAAGAGCTCGAGAGTACTGGCGGTAGTCGATGTTCTTCGCGTGGAGGTGCCAGAGCTTGCAAGCGGTGGCCTGGATGAGCGCGGCGATGGCGATGGTCTCGTGGGCGCGAAGGGGGATATCACAAATGCGAACTTCCACGGTGTCAAAGAAAGGATGGGGACGGACATCCCACCAAATCTTTTTCGCATTGTCGATGCAGTTTGTCTTGATGAGGAGATTAACGTAGCTCTCGAACTCCGAGTAGCTTGCGAAGCTATCAGGGAGGTTGGTTCGGGGAAAATTCTCAAAGACCTTGGCGCGGTAACTCTTGTAGCCGGTCTCCATGCCGAGCCAGAAGGGAGAGTTGGTGGAGAGCGCGAGGATGTGAGGGAGGAAGTAGCGAAGCGAGTTCATGATGCGAATGGCTGCTTCGCGGTCTTCAATGCCTACGTGGACGTGGAGGCCGAAGATGAGATTGGCACGGGCGACGAGTTGCAGGTCTTCGACGACCTGCGCGTAACGGGGATCGGGGTAGATCTCCTGTACGCGCCAGTCGGCGAAGGGGTGGGTGGCGCCAGCGATGAGCAGGAGATCGTGCTCTTCGGCGAGGGCGATCATGTTGCGACGGAGATCGAAGAGGTCTTCCTGCGCGACCTGGATGCTCTTGCAGACGCGGGTGCCGACCTCGATGACGGATTGATGCATCTCGGCTTTGACACGCTCCTCGAGGCGGAGCTTGCCTTTGGCGAGCATCTCGGTGGCGATATGCGAACGCAGATCGCGGGTTTCTGGATCGACTGTCTGGTACTCCTCTTCGATGCCTAACGTGAAGGATGGCCGCATACACTCTCCGCTTATCGTTGTGAGTCAGAAGAGTATCACTGCTTTTCAGGACCGCGAAATTACGCCTCTTTTTTGGTCTTCTTTTTTTCGGTCGTCTTTGGTGCAGGCGTTGCTGCGGGTTTCGATGCCGATTTCTTGGTTGATGGCGCGAGGAAAGAGGACCAGGTCAACTCATGTTTAGCTTTGATAGAGGATTGCGCCTTCTTTACGGCGAGCTTTGACACTTTGTCGACGATCCACTCAAAGCTCTCCTTGCCTACGGAGTGCAGGTCGGCATCGGGCGCCGGGTTCATGAAGTCGATGGCGTAGGGGACGCCGTCTTCTACGGCGAACTCAACGGTGTTGAGATCGTAGCCGAGGGCTTTGCAGAGGGTGAGGGCATCTTTTTCGACGCGCTTGAGTAACTTCTTATCGTACTCCGGCGGGTCGATGATGTAGCGATGCTCGTGTGGGCGGCGTGGATCGTAGGGCATGATGCGGACGTCCGTCTGACCGACGACGTAGCAGCGGAAGTACTCCTGGAAGTTGACTGCAGCCTGGAGGGTCATGCAGAGGTCGCGAGTCTGATCGTAGGCGTGGAAGAACTCGTCGCGGTTGTGGACGTGGAAGACGTCGCGCCAGCCGCCGCCGTCGTGCGGCTTCAGGAATGCCGGGAAACCGACGTATTCGAAGATGCTGTCCCAGTCGAGGGGAAATTGCAGATTGCGCAGGGAGCGCTCGTTGATCTGCGGCGGAAATTTTTTGTGCGGGAGGAGGACGGTCTTTGGTACGGCCACGCCGAGTTTGGAGGCGAGTGCATAGTTGAAAAACTTGTCGTCGGCCGACCACCAGAAGGGGTTATTGATGATCTGCGTGCCGGTGAGGGCTGCATTTTTAAGGAAGGCCCGGTAGAAGGGCATATCGTGCGAGATGCGATCGACGATGACGGCGTACCCGGAAGGTGTGGCCATGTGTACGCCGCCGACGCATACAAACTCGGCTTGAATGCCTTCGATCTCCATCGCATTGATGCGGTCGACTAATGCTCCGGGAAAGGTATTTTCCATTCCGAAAAGAACACCGATCTTCTTCACTGAAATCCTCCATTGATGGGTTGTGGGAGAGGTTCGGCCGTTGGGCTAGAGGTAGGTTTGCAGCATTCTCTGCCACCAGGGCCAGTCGTGACCAGTGTTGTCGCCCCAGACATCGAGGCGGCAAGGAATATTTTTGTTGCGAAAGATCTGCGCCATGCGTTCGTTCTCGTTCCAGCACTGATCGTGAACACCGGTGGCGAGGATGTAGGTATTACGGCGGTAACGATCGAGATACCAAGAATCGCCGATGTTTGGGAGATAGTGCATAGGAATGTTGAAGTAGCAGTCGTCGTCGTAGTAGCCGCGGAGAAAGTTGGAGGGGTCGAAGGCTCCGCTCATGGAGAGCATGCCGGTGAAGACATCTGGGTGACGGAGCGCCATGTTCATTGCGTGGTACCCGCCGAAGCTGGTGCCGATGGTGCCGATTCCAGAGTATTGGTTGAGTTGGCGGACGAGGGGAACAACTTCGTTGATGATGTAGTTACCGTACTGTACCTGGCGGGCGATTCTCCAGCGCGGTGGGACATCGCGGTTGTACCAGCTTTCGCCGTCGACCGAGTCGACACAGTAGAGCTGGAGGTGGCCGTGTTCGAGCTTGTCCTGAAGGGTGCTGACCATCTGGCGATCTTCAAACTCGTAGAAGCGGCCACAGGATGTGGGGAAGACGACGGCGGGATAGCCCGCGTGCCCGAAGATCAGCAGTTCCATGTCGCGACCGAGGGAAGGTGAGAACCATTTGTGGTATTCGCGTTTCATCGAGCTCCCTCTGCTAGTCTGATCCGATCGTAGTTTATTGGAGCAAGTTCTTTCGCATTGAAACAATCAGCACAATCCCAATTCATTCCTGCGCTTACAACCATGGAGCGTGAGCCTGTGGCCTCCCTTTTGCCTGAAGAGGCGATGACCGAGCATATCGCAGACGAGCTGGATTCTAATCCGAGATACATCGTACGTAAGTTTCATTCGGAGATTTTGCCGGACGACCGAGTTGTTTCTGTCTACCTGCCACCGCAGTATCTGGAGCAGGAGGACCGGCGCTTCCCTGTCTTCTATTTGCACGATGGACAAAACTTGTTTGACGGGCGGACTTCGTACATTGCAGGACGGACCTGGAAGGCGCATACGACAGCAGACGAGTTGAGTCTGGACGGGGAGGTTGAGCCAGTTATCCTTGTCGGTGTTGCAAATACAGGGGTTCGTCGCATGGCGGAGTACACATCGACGCGCGACGTCAAGATGGGCGGGGGGGAGGGACGGAGTTATGGGCGGCTGCTGGTAGAGGAGTTGAAGCCTCTGATTGACAGCTCCTACCGCACGTTGAGCGATGCGAGGAATACCGGTTTAGGAGGGTCCTCGCTCGGGGGGCTGATCTCGCTCTATCTGGGGTTTACGTACCCGGAGGTGTTTGGGAAGTTGGCTGTGATGTCGCCGTCGCTATGGTGGGATCAGCGCAGCATCTTCAACGTAGTTGATCTGACACGACCGAAGCCTACGGCCCGTATCTGGCTGGATATAGGCACGGCAGAGGGGGTACGACATGTGCGGGATGCGGACCACCTGGAGCGACAGCTGATCAAGCGGGGCTGGCAATCGGGGGTTGATCTTGCTTATAGGAAGTATGACGGGGCAGTTCATGACGAAAATGCGTGGTCGGCGCGCTTTGGGGATGTTTTGCGCTTTCTTTTTCCTCAAGACTGACCAGGTTTTTGCGCTTCTTCATTGCTAAAAGGCGCGTTTTCAGCCATACTTAGATGTTGGGTAATGTACCTAAAGTCCCTGTCGATGGAAGCTTCGACGGCGTGGCTATGTCACCCAAACCAAAAATGTTTTGAAAGGCATTGCCCGTGTTGATGATTCGTTTGGCGCGCGTTGGAGCGCGTAAGCAACCACACTACCGCATCGTTGTCATTGAGAAGGACCGCGCACGTAACGGCCGTTCGGTCGAAGTGGTGGGCACCTATAATCCGCGCACTAACCCTGCGTCAGTTGATTTGAAACGCGACCGCATCGATTACTGGACCGGTAAGGGCGCACAGCTATCGGAGCGTGTTGGGAAACTGATGGCACAGAAGCCGACAGAGGTAGTCGCCGCAGCCTAGGAGTCACTGGTCAATGCTATCTTTGGGCATGAGATAATTGGTTCCCAAAGATAGCTACCACAATAGGTTCCTTGAAGCACGTCCGAGCACCGTTTCACGTAGACTCCTTGGTATTGCACAGTCGAAATGCAGTGGCCTTGCAAAGCAGAGGGCCCGGGGTTAATAACCCTGGACTTCCTGCGACCGGTGTATCGCTCGTTGCAGCAACTTCCTGGAAGATCTCGCAGTAGACGAGACAAAGGGAAAGAGCTTGAGCGCTGCACCGTGACTCCCAGACCCAGAAGGTGTGCGATGACCCAGGCAACACAGTTTCCTGCAGGGAATAACCCTGTAAAGAACATGACCGACCTTGTAGCAGAGATAGCCCGTGCCTTGGTGGACGACCCAGACAGCGTATCAGTCGAGGCCGTAGAAGATGGTGAGTGTACCGCAATTCGCTTGCGGGTCGCTGCCAGCGATGTGGGGAAAGTAATCGGAAAACAAGGTCGAACAGCACGTTCCATGCGAACGATTCTTAGCGCAGCCAGCATGAAGCTGAAGCACCGATTCTCGCTCGACATCGTAGAAGAGGATTTACCCTCTGCCCTCTAGAGTTCAGGACAGCTTGCAGCGTTTGGGCTTTCGCAACTCAGGTCTTGCCCTATGACGCAAACTACTCCAACCTGGATTGCACTGGCACATCTGCTTCGACCCCAGGGTCGTAGAGGCGAGGTGCTGGCAGAGCTGTTTACCGATTTCCCGGAGCGTTTCGAGAAGCCGACGAGAGTTTTTCTTGGCCCTCCGGGCTTCTCAGGAGAGGAGTCGGGGGCGCGTGCTGCGGAAGTGGTGGGATTCTGGCTGCCCGTTGGCAAAAACCAGGGTCGCATCGTATTGCAGTTGGCAGGCATTGAAACGATCTCGGACGCGGAGGTGGTCTCCGGCTTGGATGTACTTGTCCCACGCGAGGAGCGGCTTCCGCTGGAGGACGATTCGGTTTATATCAGCGAGTTGATCGGCTGCACGGTGTACGACGGAGCGATGGCAGTGGGTGTGGTCGGAGATGTTCAGTTCGCTACGACCGCAGATGGGACGCGTCGGCTCACCGACGCTGCACCGTTGCTGGAGGTAGAGTCTGCTGCAGGCGATGAGATTCTTATTCCGTTTGTTAAGGCTTTCCTGGTTGCGGTGAATACAGAGTCGAAACGAATCGAGATGAAGCTGCCTGAAGGATTGGTGGAGATTAACCGAACAGCGACCGGCCACAGTAAGGACTAAAAGTGATAGGCGACACCTAACGAGAGGATCGGATAGACAGGGATTCTCTTCAGGTCTTCGTTTAAGGTATGGACCTCCTGCTTTAAACTTGCCTGAGATTCGCTGTCGTTGGCGAAGTTGCCGCAGCCATCAGAATTACACGCCGTACCGGCGAGTCCGACGTTGATGGTCGCGGGGCCCGTGTATGCAACGCCAAATTCGACCGGCACCGAGAAGTGGCGACTATCGCGAGGCAAGACGTCACCGAATCCCAGCATCAGAAGAGGGCAAAGGTTGTGGGGATAGGCGTAGGACATTGAACCGCTGACCGGGTCGTTCACGCTGTTGACGTAAGTTTGGTCGCCCAGGCTGAAGCTTTGGCCCGCGGAAACCGACAGCAAAGCGGACGCAGTGTTCCTCATGTAAAGAATACCGGGACTTACGTGGAAACTGCCGCCAGTTGGGAACCAGTCGAGTGTGGTCTGCGAGGACTTGAGGTGGAGGTGGGTATCATAGCTCATGCCGTCGACATTAAAAGGGTCTCCGAATGTCAGAAAGTTGACGCCGGAACGAAGATTGAACCTCTGGGCGAGGGGTGTTGCAAATTCGGCGCCAACTCCCAGGGTATTGGCCTTGATACCAAATGCAACGGTGCGAAAGGGTTTTTGGGACGGCGGTTGCCTAATGACTTTGGGAGCAGGGACTATACGGATGTATTCTTCCATGCTGGAAGATTCACCGGTTAGGTTTACAGATTCTGCGGAGAGAAAGCGGTTGCTGTCTGGAGGGGAAGAGAAATCGTTCTGTAAAGAAACTGCATTGGCTGAGTCCCAGGGGTGCTGCCTTTGGGCTTTCGCTATTAGGTTAAAAGATGTTGGCAGCAGGATCAGTACAACCGCTAATTTTCGGTTCAGCATTGTCGAGGCTCTTTCTGCTCAGCTTGAGGCCTGACGAACGGGATGAAAGATAATCATCCACACCATGAGTTTCGCCTAGAATTGCCGCGCGACTGTGCAACTTCGAGGTGATATCGTGCAATCAAGAGAGTTAGAAACAAGCGGCTGTACCGCAGTTATCGTCTATGCGCGTTGACATCATCACGATCTTTCCCGATTTTTTTGCCGGCCCGTTTGACTTCGGAATTTTGAGGCGCGCTCGCACCACGGGCCTAGTGGAGATTGCGACACACGACCTGCGCAGCTTCACGCACGATCGCCATCGGACGGTGGACGACCGCCCGTTTGGAGGCGGTGAAGGGATGGTGTTGAAGGCGCAGCCGATCTATGAGGCAATGCACTCGTTGAATATCTCTCCGAAGATGGAACGGGACAGAAAGAGAGAGACGGTGATTCTGCTTTCGGCGCAGGGGCAGCCGTTCACGCAGTCGCTGGCGCAGGAGCTTTCCGCGACGGAACGGGTCGTCATCTTGTGCGGGAGATATGAGGGTGTGGATGAGCGCGTGAACGAGATGTTCTGCGACCGCGAAATTTCGATTGGGGATTATGTTTTGTCTGGCGGGGAGTTGGCGGCAGCAGTCATTGTCGACGCTGTGGTTCGGTTATTGCCGGGGGCGCTGGGAAATCCTGACTCATCGCGATTTGAGAGCTTCGGCGCTGAAGAGGTCACGGACCCTTCCGACTCTGCGGATGGGCCGCCGCGTTCTACCTACGGAGCGGGTGGGTTGCTGGACTATCCGCACTACACTCGGCCGGCGGAGTTTATGGGGGTGAGCATTCCGGAGGCGCTGGCGGGGGGCAATCATGAGGTGATCCGGCGCTGGCGGAGAAGAATGGCGCTGAAGAAGACTCTGGAGAATCGTCCGGACCTGCTGGAAAAGATCGAGATCACGGAAGAGGACCGCGAGATTCTGGCGGAGCTACGGGGATATGAAGAATGAGTAGGATAAGACGATTGTGAGCGCGTTTCTTGTGCAGTTTCGACCCGGAAAGTGCAGATTTCGTGTACACTAAAGGTCGAGTCCAACATAGGAAAGTTGTGTCATGTCCATTCATCCGATTATGCAGAAGCTGGCCGCGAAGTTCGAGCGGACCGATTTACCCGCGTTCGCCCCTGGCGACACAGTTCGAGTTCAAGTAAAGATTCGCGAAGGCGAAAAAGAGCGTCTGCAGGCGTTTGAGGGTATGGTGATTGCCTGCCGTAAAGGCGCACAGGGATCGTTCACGGTTCGCAAGATGAGCTTCGGCCAGGGCGTCGAGCGCATCTTCCCGTACAACTCCAAGGTCGTCGACAAGGTCGAGAAGGTTCGTTCCTACGAAGTTCGCCGTTCGAAGCTGTTCTACCTGCGCGGTCTGCGCGGTAAGGCCGCTCGTCTGCGCGAGGTTGAGCGCGCCGCCAAGTAAGCATTCCGTTCCCTGTTTTCCACTGGGCCACGACTTCGGTCGTGGCTTCGTTGTGCGTGCTGAATATACACTCGAATCTTGAAGAGCATGGCTTCGATTCCCACCACACGTGCGTCGAGAACAGTGACGGCGGCTACTGCAAAACAGCGCTTGCTGAAGCAATTGATTTGCAGCGATGCGCCGGAACAGGCTCTGCGATACTACGGCTTCGAACGGATTGCCGGGGTGGATGAGGTGGGGCGCGGCGCGCTGTTTGGTCCGGTGGTGGCGGCAGCGGTGATCCTGCCGGAGAATCTGGATGAGTTGGCGAACGCGGGGCTGAAAGATTCCAAACAGCTGACACGTGAAGAGCGCGAATCTCTCGATCAGCAGATTCGTGGGATGGCACTGGCGGTGTGTGTGGCAGAAGTCGATGCAGAGACGATCGACCGGGTGAATATTTATCAGGCGACACGAATGGCAATGCTGGCCGCGGTGCAGGGATTGACACTGGTTCCTGATCATCTGCTGATCGATGCGATGCGCCTGGATCATCCTTGCCGACAGACGAAGCTGATCTATGGAGATGCACTGAGCCTTTCGATTGCGGCAGCTTCGGTGATTGCAAAGGTGCATCGTGATGCGTTGATGCGGGAGTTGGATGCTGTGCATCCGGGTTATGGGCTGGCTTCGCATAAGGGATACGGAACGCCAGAGCATCGGCGGGCATTGACGGAGATTGGGCCTTGCGCGCTGCACAGGAGGAGCTTCGCACCAGTTCGTGGGGTTGATCCCGATGCTGCGCTCGAAGAAGCGGCGTCGGTTGAGCTTCTATTTGAAGATGCTGATCTCGATGAAGGCCTGGGGGAAGCTGAGTGGGCTTGAGGTTGATGTGCGTGGTGGCGCATCCGGACGATGAGTGCTACGCCTTTGGTGGAGCGTTGGCGTTGGCGGCGGACCGAGGGATTGAGACTTACGTGATTTGCTTGACGGATGGTCAGGCAGCGACGCATCGAGGCGATGCTGCGAGTGGAGAAGCGCTCGGAAAGGTGAGGCGAGAGGAGTTTCGTGCTTCGTGCGAAGTGCTGGGTGTGACGCGGCATGAGTTGATGGATTATCAGGACGGGCACTTGGAGTTTGTTCATTTCTCACAAGCAGCTGAGAGGCTGGTAGAACGAATGCGCCAATTCAAGCCAGACGTTGTGATTACCTTCGGCGGTGACGGAGGACAGAATACTCACGCAGATCATATGATGGCGTCGATGCTGACGACAGCTGCGTTTCACTGGTCTGGGCAGCCGAAACGGTATCCGAATTCGGGTGAGACGCACAAAGCACGACGGTTGTACTACGTGACTACGAATTTTCTGATGCCGGATCGACAGCCCGCCATGATGATGCCCTGGACTGTGACGCTGGATATCCGCTCGGTACGAGAGCGGAAGACCGAGGCGTTTCGAAAGCATTTGTCACAGGCGCCGTTGATGGAGAAGACAAAGGATATCTTCGAGCGATACGGGGCGGAGGAGTTCTATGCCCTGGTAGCGACTGCCGACCCGCAGGCTGCGAGGTTGAGGACAGATTTGTTTGAGGGACTGAGCTAGATTGCATCTTACTTGCTAATGGACGAGGGTAGTATCGGATTCGACAGGGTCACGTGTGAGGTTGTGATGGATGAAAGCGGAGTTGAGTCGGCGGGTGAGCCGATTGCGTTGTTTCAATGGTGGCTGAAAGATGCTGAGGGTGATGAACTAAACGATCCAAATGCAGTTGCATTGGCTACCGCTACGCGCGATGGCATGCCCAGTGTGCGGATGGTGCTGATGAAGCGAGTTGATAATGACGGATTCCGCTTCTACACGAACGTTGACAGTCAAAAGGGGATGGAGTTGGCCGAGAATCCGCGGGCAGCGATGTGCTTTCATTGGAAGTCGCTGAGGAGGCAAGTACGAGTGTCAGGGACGGTGACGGAGTTGCCTGCTGGGGATGTGGATGAGTACTTTCATAGCCGTTCGCGATTGAGTCAGTTAGGGGCAGCGGCTTCGCTGCAGAGTCGTGTGTTGGCTTCGCGAGAGGTATTGGAGGCTCGCGTGAAGGAGTTGGAAGCGGAGTTTCCGGGTGAAGTTCCACGGCCGGACTATTGGCGAGGATATTTGCTGCGGCCTGAGCGAATTGAATTCTGGAAAGATGGTGCGGGGCGGCTGCACGATCGCTTTTTGTTTTCGCGTGATGGCGAGGCATGGCGTAAAGAGAGGCTGTTTCCTTAAGACGCGATATACGGATCAAATCCAGAGTTTGGGAAGCGGGCCGGTGGGACCGGCTAGCGGATCAGATTGTGGGAAGCGAACTTTGCGCATGCTGGCGAGGGTCTCGGGAGTTGCTGTGCTGCGGCAGATGTCCCAGTGCTCGTTCTCTGGGTAGGCACCGATCACGAGGAAGTCGTCGGACGCTGAGACGCGACAGTGGCCGGTGCCGGTAGGCAGGACGAGGACGTCCCCGGCGTGAACTGTGACCGTCTCTCCGCCTTCACCGCCCAGCATAAGGTCTGCGTGGCCGGCCGCGAAGCCAAGAACCTCGTGCGCTGTCGAGTGGTAGTGGTGGAAGGAATAGACACCGTTGCGCCACTGCGGCGGCCATTTGTTAGCCGTGAAGATTCGCTCCATTTCCTCGGCGAGATTGCCGCTTGATGGAAGAGCACTTCGATACAGAAGAACGGGTAGCGGGCTGTTCGGCATCCAGCCGTTGGGTTTGAGATGAAGCTGTTGTGGGGTTGAAGGAGAGTTGCCTGCCTTCGAGGCAAGGGCTTGGCTACCCAGGCTTGCTGCTACGAGCGAGGCGGCGAATTTTCTGCGGTCCATTCGGCTCATATTGATTAGATGACCCTTCTGTCAGCGAAGTTGGAACTCGGGGCTGCCCATGACAAGGGCCGTGAGCAGGTTGAGGGTGTCAGTGGAGTTGGTGCTTGGGATTTCGGTGAATTGTTTGTTGATGAGTTGGTTGGTCTGGGCGGAGGCGTCGCCGCCGATGAGGGTTGATTCGAGAACGCGCAACGCGATGTTCTGGCCGGCTGAATCGATAGGACCTTGATTGAGCTGATTAGCTGCGGGCTCGGAGGTGAGGAGAGCCTCGGAGAAGTTCGCACGGTTGGATTTTTCTTTCGCAGATAATTCTGAATTTTGCGAAGTCTGTGGTTGGGAGAGGAGACCCAGCGCGAGAACGTGGGCGGAGTCGAACTTCTGGTTGGCCAGCTTGCCTTCCGTGAGCGAATAAGAAAAGTTCAGACGGCTGACCAGAGCGGAGGAGTTCATCCACCGATCAGCGGTGATGTAGTAGCCGGTGGGCGGGAGTGCGTAGTAGAGGGGCATCCCCATGGTCTTGAGGGTTTCGACCAGCGCGGCTGGGTTGATGGGGTTGGTGTCGGTAGTGCGGAAGGCGGAGGCTACGAACTCCATCGGTGTCTTGACCTTGTTGCCGAAGTATTTTTTCGAGTTGAACTCGGGTGACTGGGCCAAGGTGCGAAGGATGGCTTTGATGTCGCCGTCGGTGGAGAGGAAGGTGGCGGCCATGCGGTCTACGAGGGCGGGTGGCGGCTCGTCAGCGATGAAGCGCTGGGCTAATTTGTAACTGATGAAGTGCGCGGTGTGAGGGTCGGCGGCCAGGAGGGTCAGGGCTTGAATTCCCTCTTTGAGGCCTGCCTGCGTGTTGGTGGGAGCGCCTGGTTGCACTGCTGCTTCAGATGCGATCGTGTGGCCTCGCCACTGTTTGGGACCGGGCTCGTGTTTCTTGTAGTCGTAGAGGAAGGGTCCGGCCTGATTGGGTCGTTCGACAGTCCAGCCGGTGAGGCTAGCGGCGAGTGCGGTGACGTCGGCCTGGGTGTAGCCGCCGTTGACGCCCAGGGTATGGAGTTCCATGACTTCCCTGCCGTAGTTCTCGTTGAGGCCCTTGTTGCCTCGGTTGGAGTGGGGATTTGCGGGGTTGACGCCGTTAGCCAGCGAGTCGGGGCCGATGGATAGCCAGTTGTCGAGGTAAATCATCATCGCCGGGCTGGAGGCGGTGGCGAGGAGCAGGTCGCGGAACTTGCCGAGAGCGTGTTTGCGGATGGCGTCGCGCTCGAAGCTCGTGGTGTACCAGTTGTCGGAGTCTTTGCCGATGTAGATGTTGAAGTGATTGAACCAGAAGTCGGACATGACCTCCTGGAGCTGGCGCTCGCTGAGGATGGCGCGGAGGATTTTGGCTTCCGAGAGTTCGTTGATGATGGTTTTGGGGGTGCCGATGTTTGCGGCCATGCCGGTGAAGATCTCGCGTTCGCGAGGGCTGAAGTCGGTGAGGAGAAGATTTTTCTGGTCGCCGTTGACATAGGTGGTGAAGGCGATGCGGTCGGGGACGGGTAGCTTGATGAGCGTGGGCATTCGCTGATTTTTGGGGAGGGCAAAGAGCTGGCCAGCGACGCGTGCGGCGGTTTCCCGGTCGGTTTTCTTTTGCGCGGCGGCTTCGGCGTCGGTGGGTGGGGGGAGGTTGGGTTTGCCGTCGGCGTTTAGTTTGTGGAGGTCTTGATCTCTGTAGAATTTGGCGACCTGTACTTCGTACATGGCGATCAGGAGGGGGTCGTTGGGGTATGGGCGGCGGCCTTCGGCGATCTGCTCTATGGTGAAGCGGTCGGGGAAGAGTTGGAGGGCTTGTTCAGGCTGGAGGTTGAGGGTGGTGTAGTCGGCGAGGCGGTGGTCGAGGGCGGTGTCGGGGATGCTGGCGGGGTTGAGCTGCTGCTCGAACCACTTTTCGGGGGTCATGGCGAGGACTTTTTCGAGGTCCCCGGGGCGAGGGCCGAAGGTGAAGCGGTTGAGGAGTTGCTGAGCTCGTTCCTGTTGGGTGAGCGGGGTGGATTTTGCGGGGATTGGCGGCTTGGGCTTTGCGGGTTTGGTCTGGGGATGGGCCGGGGCGGTAATCGATAGAGCTACCAGGATGGAGAAGAGCCTTCGCATGAATGCCTCTGGCTTACTTGTGGTGCATAGATGACAACAGCAACGACAGCCGTAGATTGCTTCGCTGCGCTGCGGAATGACAAACAAAACAGGCAACGACAACAGCTGATCCCCTTCGGGGACGACAACAGGAAAGACAAAGGGTTAGACCTGTCCTGCGGCTCGAAGTTGCGACAGTGGAGGGTACCCCCCTCCCCCCTTGGGGTATTTTGGGCGTAAGGTGTTTTATTTCATTGGCTTACGAGTGCATGGTGTCTGTAAAATATTGGAAATAAACGGGTTGCACACAAAATACTTGTTATCAGCGGGTTAGCTACTTCCTTCTGGCTGGGTTTCTTGAGGCCTGTTTTGGCGCCTGTATCAAGTATAGCTACTGGCGGGTAACTCATGGGCCACGCGATTGTGCTGGATTGGCGCGGGTTTTCGTGGGTTGGGGGCTTGACAGCTTTTCGGTGCAGCGGAGACTTGATCGGATTTGTGCTCTTTCAGCAAATCAGTTGATCGTCTAATGGGCGGAGGCTATTGTGAGCGCATGAGTGGGATTCGAGTTGCGACGGTGCAGGATGCGGGCGCGATTGCGCGTGTCCATGTGGAGAGCTGGCAGACGACGTATGCGGGTATTGTGCCGGAGGCTTATCTGGCCAGTCTGGATGTCGTGCAGCGTGAGACTTCGTGGCGGGAGTGGCTGGGACTTGATGTGGATGTGTTCGTTGCGGAGGTTGAGGGTGAGGTGGCGGGGTTCGTTGGCGGCGGGGCTATTCGTGAGCCTGTGGAAGGGTTCGATGCGGAGTTGTATGCGATCTACCTGCTGCGGGAGGCGCAGCGGCGTGGGATTGGCATGGCTCTTTTGAAGAGGGTGGCTGGCTCGCTTATGGAGCGAGGGTTCGGGAGCATGGTGGCCTGGGTGCTCGAGGATAATTCTTCTGGTGGGTTTTATTCGCGGTCGGGTGGGGTGCGGGTGGCTTCGAAGGAGATGGAAGTGGGTGGGGTGATGCTTCCGGTGGTGGCTTATGGTTGGAAGGATCTCCAAACGATAGGGGTGGCTGTTGCTCGTGGGTCGGTTTGAACTCCAGGGACTGAATTTTCCATTCAGAGGACTCGTGGGACCGGCGGCCGACCGTATGAGACGACTACCGGCTCAGTCACTAACCGTGCATGCTCGCGAAGATGTCGAGGAACTCCTGGTACTTGCCATCTTTCTCCGCAGTGCGTAGAGGTTTGACTCTCTCGACGAGAATCTCTCCCTTTTCGATGGTGTTGCTTTCCAGAATCTGCATGACCTCGTTGGTGAAATCCTCGAGCGGCATGGCACGCGGATCGCTGGCCTGCTGCGGACCGCCGAGCTCTGTTTGTACGTAAGGCGGCGCGAGCTCTAAAACTTCAACGCTGGTCTTCCGCAGTTGCATACGAAGTCCGTCAAGCCAGTTACGCATGAAGGCCTTGGTCGCGCTGTAAACCGGGCCTGGCGGGTAGGGGACGAACGCAAGCCCTGAAGTGGTGACCATGAGCGTAGAGTGTGGCTGAGCACGTAATGTGGGGAGCAGAGCGGTCGACAATTGCACCACGCCGGTGATGTTGGTCTGAATCGTGCTGTACGCCCGAGTCAGGTCGGTTGAATCCGCCGTGTAGTCCTCATGCTCGGCGATTCCTGCGTTGTTGATCAAAACATTCAACTCAGGAAACTGACTCTTCACGGACTCTGCGAACTTTGTGATGGCCGCACTGTCACTTAGGTCCACCGCGATACCGACCATCCCGGGATTGCGCCTCGTGACCTCGTCGAGCAGCTCCTGCCGCCGTCCAGCGATGATCACCCGATTACCTTTGCCGTGCAGCGCCTCAGCTAGTGCGCGGCCGATGCCACTGGTGCCGCCAGTGATGAGGATGGTGTTGCCTGAAATGTTCATTGTTGCTCCTAGGCGCATTGGATGCGTCATGGCCGCGGCAGATTCATTACGATGCAGATTGGAATTCCTCTCTTGTAGGAGCGGTGAGTCCCCGGCGATCAGTCCTTGTCACTGCAAATTGACCCGCTACGTGCTTGGTTGATGGTGGGCTTTTCGTGGTGAGTTTGCGGTGGGATGATGGTGGCTCGTGGTGCGACCGCAACGGCAACAGCAGATTCCTCCGCTGCGCTGCGGAATGACAACAAAAGGAACGGGCAACTGCAACTGCGACTGCGACTGCGAC
>CAZZZG010000007.1:52090-73714 GCA_964658525.1 uncultured Edaphobacter sp. | reverse complement strand
ACCAAATGGGCGAAGCTAGCTCGTGATGGACACGACGTTGCCTGGGAATTTGCCGGGCGCGGCGGCTCGTATACGGGAAGAATACTCATCGATGGTGAGCTATACAACCCGTCGGAGGCGACAAAGAAGTTTTTGAAACGTGAAGGCTGATTACGTCCTAAGACCTCGGATGACGCGACCCAGCTGACGACGAAACGTGCTCGATCACCAGGGACCAGTACTCAACCCACAAGTACTTAGGCTGTCTTCCGCTTCGAAGCAGCCTTGGTCGGAGTTTTCACGAGGCCAATTCCCTTCTTGGTGTCGGTTTTCACACTGGCTGCGGGCTTCTTGGTAGCTTTCCCGACCTGGGCCTCGTCGCCGCCGATGCTCTTTCGCAACGCGTCGGTCGTGAAGCTCGACGACGAGGGCGACCGCCAACTGACTCTCATGCGGTGGGGACTGATTCCCTTCTTCTCGAAGGATGACAAGGCAGCTTTCAAATCGACCAGTGCCAGAGCCGAGACCATCGCCACTCTGCCTACCTTCCGTGAAGCCTTCAAGAGACGACACTGCATCGTCCCCGCCGATTGGTTCTACGAGTGGCAGGCGTTAGACCCCCAAGCGCAAGAAAACTCAGTCGTGGGCGATTGCGCGGAAAGATCGCAAGCTGTTCGGCATGGCAGGTCTATGGGAGAGTTGGATTGATCCCATCATCAGGCAGCCCCTTGAGACATTCACCATCATCACGACAGATCCCAACGAGGTCATGGAACCTATTCACACGAGAATGCCTGTCATCTTGCGCCCAGAAGACTACGAGAGATGGTTAGACCCCGTAGACCCAGCTAGGCCACCCACAGACCTTTTGAGGCCCTCTCTGGTGCCTCTAGAAGCATGGCGAGTAGACCCCAAGGTAGGCAATGTCAGAAACACAGGCCCAGAGCTTTGCGAACCGTGGGCAGATGAGCCGCCAGCCCCTTCTTTATTTGGGTGATTCACTATAAAGCCCAATATCACGAGCAATATCACGGAAGATTGGGGATTATCCTTTGCGCGCGCGATCGTGGCTCACCCTTAGCGAGGTTTGTATACCTTGTTCTGCGCAGCGCAGGAACTATAAGGGTGGGCGTTGCGGACAGGAACGGCTCGCTGAGGTGGGCTGTGGAAGACCCGACGCGGCTGCAATAAGAAGGAGGTTTCCCTCCTACCAAATGCTCACTCACTCGCAATTCTGTTCAGTCGGTAGGCACCAAAGACTACCGCATGGACGGCTGCAAGCCGCCGAGCGCCCGAAAGCTAACTGATGACGATTTAGTTTTCACGCTGAATCGATACTCGGCGATTTAGCATCAAACACGCAATTTCTCGATCGGTCATGATAGTCTGCCGCAGACAACATGAATATCGAGACCCTGAAGCCCACGTTTCGCGGACCGATTCTCACGCCCGGTTCAGCAGAGTACGAAGCATCCCGCGTCATCTGGAACGCGATGATCGATCGCACGCCCGCTGCGATTGCACGCTGCACTGGGCCAGCCGATGTCAAGGCTGCCATTCGATTCGCGGCCGACCAGAACATTTACCCGGCCATTCGTGGCGGAGGACACAATGCTGCGGGGCTCGCCATGCTTGACGGCGGACTTGTGATCGATGTGTCGCCAATGAAAGGTATCTTCGTCGATGCTGCAAACCGCACCGCAACTGCACAGACCGGGCTGACCTGGGGCGAGTTTGATCGCGAAACCGCGCTGTACGGCTTGGCTACCACCGGCGGACTGATCTCAACTACAGGCGTTGCCGGATTGACCCTCGGAGGAGGAGTCGGATGGCTGATGGGTCGTTGTGGGCTCGTTTGTGACAACACCCTTGCCTACGACATCGTCCTCGCCAGCGGCGAGTTGATCCGCGTAAACGCGAATGAGCATCCCGACTTGTTCTGGGCTCTGAAGGGGGGCGGTGGCAACTTCGGTGTTGTCACCTCGATCACCTACCGCATGTACCCTATCACGACAGTGATCTCCGGCATGATTCTCCATCCTCGCGCTCATGCGCGAGAAGTGATGAGGTTCTATCGCGATTTCGTCATGTCTGGATTACCCGACGAACTGATTGTCTATGCCTCTGCATTCTGTACGCCTGACGGTAATCCCGTCATTGCTCTCATCCCCACATGGTGTGGGGACATTTCCGAAGGAGAGCGTATTCTCGAACCGCTTCGAAAACTCGGCTCCCCGATTGCCGATCTGGTTGCTACCATGCCCTATCCCGCCATGCAGCAAATGCTAGATGCAGCCGCTCCTTATGGAATGCGGAGTTATTGGAAAAGTCGCTTCCTCCGCGACCTTCCTGACGATGCCATTGATACATTTGTACGATACGCCGAAACCAGCACTTCTCCGCGCTCGCTCGCAATTCTCGAGAATGGCCACGGAGCTGTCTCCCGCGTTGCAGCCGAGGCGACGCCATTCCCGGCACGTTCGGCCGCCTTCGATCTCGTTTTGATCAGTCTCTGGGCTGATCCGCAGGAAGACAAACGTCACATTGACTGGACGCGTGCGTTCTATGCCGCGATGGAGCCATGGTCAGCAGGCGTAGTCTATGTCAATGCCTTGGATCAGGATGACGTAGCCCGCGTTCCCGAAGCTTACGGCGCCAACTACGCCAGGCTCTCCACTGTCAAAGCCATGTATGATCCGGAAAACCGATTCCGTCGCAATAACAACATTCAGCCGCGACCCCAATCTGCGACTTGATTTTGCGGA
Source organism: uncultured Edaphobacter sp. (assembly GCA_964658525.1). Lineage (GTDB taxonomy): Bacteria > Acidobacteriota > Terriglobia > Terriglobales > Acidobacteriaceae > Edaphobacter. The sequence continues at coordinate 70,970 of CAZZZG010000007.1, read as the reverse complement.
GACGACTCAAGGCCGTTTCAAAAGCAAACCGGAAGCAATCTTTTCAACTATTGCTAATAGGGCAATGCGCTCACCGATACTGGTTGATGCCGATTTGATCGTCGTCCGATGAAAGCGACGTTGCGTCCGCGAGTATTGTCCGGCCCGATCCGTGCAGAGACAAGATAATTTGGATCGCCCAGGGTCCGGTTCCTCCGCACCAGCCGCGCGCCTCGTCCAATCAATCCAACGCAGACGCACTGATCCTTCTACATACGCCGCCATCCGGCGTCTCCTTATGCGCCGAGCGCATAAGAGAACACCGAAAAGTCATTGGACGCGGGGCTTGAGCCGCCCATAAGGTTTGGCTATCGCACTGAATTCACCGTTTCTGGAGGTAGCCAATGATCCGCCAAAGCAGTTCTGCAAGCCGTCCAAACCGCCTCGCCAATCGCAAGGCCTCACCCTTCTCAAAGCAATCCCTAGCCCGCGCATTCCGCGTGATGGCTCCCACTCTCGTTGCGCTCACGTACGCGAGCGCTGCCCACGCACAAGGAACGATGGATTTCTCCGGCGCTCAGACGCTCATGGGGACGTTCAAAACGTTCGCCATTTATGCGGGCGCGGTCATCTGCTTTGGCGGCCTGATCTTCGCCGGAATTCGGATGATGAGCGGGCGCTTCCAGGACGCCATTCCCGGCCTCTTCGGTGCGCTGTTCGGCGCTGGCGTTCTCGGATGGGGCGCGGGCTGGATTGGTTCTCTCACCGGGCAGTCGATGTAGGAGCTGCCATGCACACGACCAAGCGGGGAGAACCGTTACCAATCAATCAGGCGCTGAATCGACCGAGGGCCAAGCTCGGCCTCGACCTCTCGGCATGGATGGCGATCGTATTCGTCACGGTGACGGTTTTCCTCGTCGGGTTCCGAATGCTGGCGATCCTGAGCTTTCCAACACTCGCGGGCGGCGCATGGCTGATCGTCCGCAAACACCCAAAGATGTTCCAACTCTGGGGCTTGAGCCTCAACCAGAAGAGCTACTATGACCCGCGCAAACGCTGAACAGATCAAACATACCCCGTGGTTTGCGAAGGCGGGAGACGGCGACACTGCCGGTTAGTTCTGGAACGACCATTCAACCGTTCTTGACCGGCTTACATGCATCCTGTTATCTCTGCGGGCGGGGCGCCTCACCCTCACCAATAACGCCGAGATCGCCTGAGCTGGTCTAGGCGCAATGGGATGGGGAGTAAGTCACGTTGTTGCTGGTTGCGGTTTCTAAAGGAAGCGAGGAGGTTTTTATTCGCGTCCTTGAAGATGAAGCTTTTAATTTACTCTCGGGGACGAATTCCGCTTGTGGCAAAGGCATGAAGCTGGCTCAGGCATTCCTGATCAGCTGTGACCCAGCCGTTGACCGATCAGGTCTCAAAGCACCTGCTGACCACATCACACAGACGACAGCTGCATAGATGGCTTTAGTGGAGCACGGCGACGGCTGCGATTCGAATCACGCAGCTCTTAGAATCGCCCGCACTGCGCGAAGCGATCAGCCAACCACCACCGGAAAGTGATGGTATCGTAAGCGCCAGTTCCAACATGCGAGAACTCTCTAAACCCTCGACTCACAATTTGCAACGAGGATAAGATGAAAGACAACATCTTTGAACACTTAACCCCTCCACCTGTATGTAAAGACGCCGACGTTTGCAATGGGAGATACCTCAATGAGAACGCAGAGCTGTTTATGTGCATCCCCGCGATTCAGACGCTGCGGTCGTAAGGGCTTCCTGGAGAGGAATATTCTGTGGCTGTTCCACCTATTTCCGTGGACGTGTACTACTTGCAAGACGCGCGTCATGCGCTTTGTCCGGAGGGATCCTGGGCTCTAAACCGGATACGCTGTCGAGAGCATCAGAGCAGGCATACGAGAGTGCGGGTCCCGAGGGCTCTCGGTATCGTGGGATAGGTGCTCGCAGGCTGACCTGGTAAATACCGTGATTACTGTGGATCCAGAGATAGCAACAGGAGTCTTCGAGGCAAGGTCGACCTGAATGCGTTTGAGGTCGGCACCCTGAAGAAGCCCTTCGACTTGCATCCAATGGCCGCCCCCGGGCGAAGGTGTAGCTCATCGGGAAGATGTCTGCGTTTGCAATAGCTCTTTTGGTGGTGCACCGCAAGCTATGCGTGTGAGCACATGGGGATAGTAAGCGGCTTGGCTAGTGTGTAGTATCAGCTGTACCCGCACGAGAAACGGCAGGCGTTCTTTGAAATCCAAGATAGAAACTCTAGCAAAAGCGCCCACTGGCATAGCCGGGTTCGACGAAATCACAGCAGGAGGTCTGCCTCTAGGACGCACGACGCTTCTGGTCGGTGGACCGGGCTCAGGAAAGACCATATTCGGAGTTCAGTTCCTGATGCACGGTGCCGAGGCCTGTAAACAGCGGGGAATCTTTGTAACTTTTGAAGAATCTCCTAAACGCATCATCGATAATTTTAAAGGCTTTGGCTGGAAGCTTGCCGAATTGCAAGACAAGATGCTCTACTTCCTGGACGCTCAGCCTAAGCCCGACATGATACAGGCTGGAACGTTCGACCTGAGCGGTATGCTAGCCGCGCTTGGCGTCAAGATCAAGCAAATGGGTGCAACTCGCATCGTGTTCGACGCCTTGGACATTGTTCTGGCGCTGATGCCAGATGCGACAGCCAGGCACGTGGAGATCAACCGGCTTCACCAATGGCTACTGAACCATGAACTAACAGCGCTGATTACCGCGAAGCAGGGCGGAGAAGATACCAGTTCAGCCGGCCAGCCATTTGGCTTTATGCAGTTCATGGTGGACTGTTCGGTAGTGCTAAACCACCGTGTCGACCTAGGCGTGTCGCAACGAAACCTTCGGGTCCAAAAGTATCGGGGATCGAGCTTCAACGAGGATGAGTCGCCGTTCGTTATCGGAAAGAACGGATTCGATGTTGCGATGGCTCGAACACTTGGCCGCGCGGACGCCAAAGTGACAAATGAGCGCGTATCGAGCGGCGTCAAACGACTCGATACCATGCTGGATGGCGGCTACTATCGCGGTGCGAGCGTGCTGATCACTGGAGTCCCAGGCACAGCCAAGACCACCTTGAGCGGAGCCTTTGCCGAGGCGTGTTGTCAGCGCGGCGAACGCACAATGTTCGTCAGTTTTGATTCTGACGGTTCTGAAGTTGTTCGCAACCTTACGTCCGTAGGAATTCGTTTGGCGCGTTATATGGACAGCGGTTGCTTACGTATGGTCTCGGCGCGCACGATCACCGGCAGCGCAGAGACTCTTCTAGTGCATATTAAGACCCTGGCGAAAGAGCATGCAGCTCGTTGCGTGGTGATCGATCCCGTGTCCGCGCTGGCGAAAGCTGGCAACGAACTCACGGCTCATGCCGTGGCTGAGCGATTAATCGACTGGTCCAAGAATGCGGGAGTGACACTTGTATGCACCAGCCTACTAGATGAGATTTCAAGTGAGGCGCAGAGTGGCACGCCGTTGCAGATATCGACGATAGCTGATACATGGATACACCTGAACTATCTAGTGCAGGCAGGCGAGCGGAATCGGGGTATGTCCATCGTCAAATCGCGCGGGACGGCGCATTCCAATCAGGTAAGGGAGTTGCTCCTCAGCAAGGACGGCGTGACCCTAGCCGACATTTACACGGCGGGCGGCGAGGTGCTGATGGGCACGCTGCGCTGGCAAAAGGAGAGTTCGGAACGCGTCGCCAACGAGGTGGCTGATGTTTCCACGAAGCTGAAGCGAGTCAGTCTGGACGCCGAGGAGGCAGTGCTGGAAGTGCGAGCGAAGTCGCTGAAGACGGAGCTTCTGGCCAAACAGGTGGAAAAGGCCTTGTTGATTCGAACGACAGAGAGCCGCAAAAGGGAGATGACCGGTGGCCGCGCGCGGATGCGAGAGCTACGAGGCGCTGATACATCTAAACCGAAGAAAGCGGCGACACCGTGACCCACCCTGACATCTTCAAATTTTGCCTTTACACCGCAGGCGACACGTTGAACTCCGGACAGGCGGTCACTAACCTCCGTGCGATTTGCAGTGAATACCTTCCAGGAAAACACAAGATCGAACTCGTCGATGTGTTAAAAGAACCGGGTCGCGCGTTGGAAGAACGAATCTTCATGACGCCGACTTTAGTAAAGCTCGCGCCCACTCCGGGGGAACGGATTGTCGGCAATCTCAGTCAGACTAATCTCGTTTTGCAGGCCTTGGGCCTGGGAACGCTGATCAAATGAACCTAGAGAAAACCGCAATACTGGACGGCAACCATGAAGAGGTCACGAGGTTGCTCGAAGTGTTGCTGAAGACTGGGCGACGGCTGGAGGAACTAACGTCCGGCCAAGTGGATACCGCAATGGACCCCGAAGGTCGGGTACTGTTATTGCGGGGCACACGCGAGCAGTTGGAGCGAAACGAAATGGCCAGACAGGCGGCGATCCTCAATGCGTTGCCGGCAAACATCGCGTTGCTCGACATCGACGGCACGATCCTCTCAGTGAATGATGGCTGGAGGTCATTCGCCACCGCCAACACGATGCGGTGCGGCCTCGGACAAGGGGTAGGTCTCAATTATCTGCAAATTTGTGACTCCGCAACGGGAGCCGGCTCGCATGAAGCCCATATAGCTGCCGATGGTGTTCGATCAGTGCTGAACGGGAACCGGAAAAGTTTTTCCTTTGATTATGAGTGCAGTTCACCAGTCGAACGAAGCTGGTTCCATCTTAGTGTGACCCCTTTGTCGAACGACCGTCCGCAAGGCGTGGTCGTCATGCATGGAAACGTCAGCGCCCGCCGGCGGGATGAGTCTAACATTGCGTCGCTTGCCGAACGCTTGTCCCTCGCGACGGAAGTTGCGAAAGTCGGCGTGTGGCAGTGGGATCTTGGCAGCGACGCACTTACATGGGACAAGACCATGTTTGCCATTTATGGCTTCCCCGAGACGAGTGAGATGTCTTATGAAAAATGGTCGGCCGCGGTCCACCCCGAAGATCTGCAGGAGGTGGAGGCCAAACTGCAAAGAGCAATCGATACACGGAGTGAGGAGACGGCAGAGTTCCGGATCATTGCGAGGGACGGCAATCTGAGACACGTTGCTGCAGCTGAGAAAGCCGTCGTTGATCAGTCGGGGAATGTGTGCCGGGTTGTCGGGGTAAATGTAGACGTGACGGAACGCAAGAAGGCCGAGGAAGACTTACGCAGCAATCAGGCAGCTATGACTTATCTGGCTGAACATGATTACCTGACCGACTTACCCAACCAGATGGTTCTGCGAGATCGTATGGACCAAGCTATCAAAATGGCGTCACGTAATAATTATAAAATCGCAATACTATTCCTTGATCTGGACGGCTTTAAACACATCAACGACTCCCTGGGTCACGCCGTTGGCGACAAGTTGATTCAATCGGTCGCGCGGCGGCTACAGGAATCAGTGCGCACTTCGGACACAGTAAGCAGATTCGGCGGGGATGAGTTCATCGTCTTGCTTCCAGAAGTGCATCATCCGGAGGGAACTGTGGCCGCTGCGGCAAGAATGCTGGATGCGGTAGCGGCGCTGCACTACGTCGACCAGCATGAACTTCAAGTCAGCGCGTGTATCGGTATCAGCGTATATCCAGACGACGGGCAGGATGGCGAAACGCTCATCAAGAACGCGGATTCTGCGATGTACCAAGCCAAGGATGCTGGCGGCTCAAATTATCAATTCTTCCACCCCGACATGAACATCCGGGCTATGGAGAGGCAATTCATCGAGCAGAATCTGCGTCGCGCGTTGGAACGGAAAGAACTGACACTGCATTACCAGCCTAAGTTCGATCTAAAGAGTCGAGCGATCATAGGGGTAGAAGCCCTCCTACGCTGGAGTCATCCTGTTCGCGGCCATATCTCTCCAGCCCAGTACATTCCTGTCGCGGAAGACTGCGGCCTTATAGTACCGATCGGTATGTGGGTTCTCGAGGAAGCGTGCAGGCAGGCGCGCGAGTGGATCGATGCAGGCTTGCCTGCAATCAGCGTGGCGGTTAATGTCTCCGGGCGGCAGTTTCAAAGCGAGCACTTCCAGGAAAAGGTAATGTCTGTACTGGAGCAAACATGTCTCCAGCCAAAATATCTGGAATTGGAAGTAACCGAGAGTCTGCTGATGAAAAGCCCCGACCTTGCTGCATCGCTGCTCCAGAACCTCCGTCGAATGGGGGTAACAGTGGCGATCGATGATTTTGGCACTGGTTTTTCCAGCTTGAGCCGTCTGCAGCGGTTCCCGATCGACGCACTCAAGATCGACCAGTCGTTCGTCCGCAGGATCGATACTCCTGAGGGGGCCAGCATCGTCATAGCGATAATAAATTTGGGTCGCAGCTTGGGGATGAAGATTGTCGCAGAAGGGGTCGAAACTGAGCAGGAAGCAACGTTACTCGCGAGCATGGGCTGCGAGGTAGCTCAGGGATATTACTTCAGTCGGCCTATACCGCCAGCAAGCCTGAGCGCATTGATTGCACGTCATCTCCAGGCGGGTGCGCTGCCGGTATTCGGCACGCCAAACGTGGATGGAGCCGTGCAATTATAGGTATTTATATCTCTGGCAGTCGGTCGCGATATCTGGGAAAGCGTCAGCCTTTGGCTGTCATCGCAGACTCGATTCTTGTCCCACAGAAAGTGTTCACAGTGACTATGCTTCGTGTCCTGTGGCAACTTGCCTCCGCGCCTTAGCCGGCAATTCGCCTTGGGATAGGAGCCCAGTTCAGCAGGATAATCTCTCCAGATTCCCCGGGCAGCGATACTTGTACTCGATGTGACCGCTTTGATCACTGCAATGCAAGTAACCCACCTGCCGAGTGGTCACGATATCGCGGAATGTACGATGAAGCAACTCAGTTCCACCATCTAGCGTGCTAGTTGATAGGTACTTTCTTTGACTCAGTAAATCCGATCACCCTCAGCCAATTAGGTTCAACATCGGTCTGAAGGATGAGCTTATCCCCCGCAGTGTCAAAAGTAGTCAGTGAGCGCGTCCTCTGCTTCAGCGGGCATGATTACTTCGGGGGACTTGAGATCCGACATGCAAAATGCTTTGCTGTAGTAAATCTTTAGCCAACTACGTGCTGGGGTTCCCAGTAGACAGACTCTAACGTTGTATCCCCATCCACACGAACGATTAAGACTCTTGCCTTCATCGGCAGATTATAACCAAGGCGTTTGCTCTTGATTATCACGGGGATCCTTCTGGACAAAGAAACTTGCTTAATATGGAGGTTGCGATTAGCCGGTATCACAAACGGAAATCGTTAGATCGTCTCTTTGCGTCTGGTGTCACGCACTGTCCCATCGATGTCCCCGCGGCCTTCACTTCCCTGCCAACCAATCCGTTTTCCCGCCGTTGGAGGAATTTCTATGTCCATCACCACATCATTTGCCTCTGGAGTGAATGACACTCGTGAAGTAATATCCTTGCGGCATTTCGTGATTTGCCCCTTTCCTCGCGTCTACCCCAAAAAACCATTGCGTCGCATCTTGACGCCTTCCTTAGGTCGCTCAGAAAGTATAGCGAATACTCACAAGCCCTGATCTCGGTCCGAAAAAGTAGCCCTGAGTGCTGGTGATCTTGCCGACCGCGGTGTCAGTGATCGTCATATCTGGATTTCCCATGTTTGGATGATTCAAGACGTTTGAGAAGCAGCCTGAGATCTCAAGCCTTTGATTATCCTTCAGCAATGGGAAGCTCTTGAACAGCGCCGAGTTCAGCACCTCGGAGTCGGGGCCCTTAAGAATGCCATATCCAGCGTTTCCGAACTGGCCCGCTTGTGGAATCGCGTACGCAGCAGGATTGAACCAATTATTCACGCCTCGCTTGCCAATCGGGGCTGACGAAATACCCGTACGGCTTACGCTCCCACCAAACGCATTGATATTTGTCGGATCAACCCCACTGAATACTGGCGTCAGGTAATTACCACTGTTAGCCATGTATGCGACGCTCAATTGCCACCCGCCGAATATCTTGGACCCGATGGTATTTTTAGTCAGCAGTAATTGTCCGGGCCCAATTGGCAGAATATATAGAAAATTGGAAACAAATTGTACGCGTGGAGTGTGTTGTTCATTCCCTCGTTGGCGACCAAGGTCGTAGCTGTCTTCTGCGACTGCGCCCTGCAGTCCATTGGTATTAGGATCGTCGGTCAGGTTCTTCGCCCATGTTAATGCCGCTTCGAATGAAAGGTTGCCTTTCATATGGCGACTAAGTTCGCCTGTGAATGCGTTGTAGGACTGGGTGCCCCCGTTAGACACCTGGGTCACTGTTTGATAGAGCGGGTAAGCGGCATTGGCTTGAGACCAAGGTATGGTTGCGCTGGCATGAACTTGATTGAGGTCTCGTCCATATAGCAGGTCGGAAGCTCTTGAACCGATATAGGAGAGCCGGAATCCCGTGTTAAATCCTATGTCTCGCTCCACGGTGAGGTTCCATTGCTGCACGAAGGGATTCCGTACATCTTTATCCACGCCGGTTATGACGATTGCCCCAAGTGCCCCTATGCTAGCGTTTGTCGGCTTGGTAAAAGTGATAGCAGGCGCACCACCTGTAAAGCTGTTGGTATATCCTACCGTCCCCCCATACGGAGCTTGATACAGATTGTTGAGCAGATTGATGGTGAGATCGTTGTTATAGATTCCGTAGCCACCCCGAATCACAGTTTTACCGCCGACGTTATATGCAAAGCCAAGACGTGGATAGAAGCCGCCCCTGAACGCGCTCCTAAGGCTGCGGGTAGGAAATCCTGCCTGCGTAGCAGATATGATCGGGATCTGAGTCGGAAATCCTGAGACGATGTATTGCTGCCCATTTGCTAGTGAAGGGATAACTATTGCACCGGACACAGGATCGAACGATGAAATCGTGTTGTATTTATCTACCGGGGCGCTGTCGAATTCATAGCGCAGGCCGTATGAAATCATTAGATTTGGAACAGCATGCCAGTCGTCTTGAAGGAAAGAACTCATAAAATACTGGCGCGCATATTCCGACGGACGATTATTGGTATAGACCGTCGATTGAGGTAAGCCAAGCAAGAAGTCGGCATAGGAGTAACCAGTCTGGCTGCCGTCGAACTCAAAGCTACCAAAGCTCGGAAAGTAGTGTGAGGTGCCATACTGCGGCCTATATTCTATTCCTGCTGTCAGCGTGTGCTTTTGGCGCTGATAGGTCAACTGATCTGTCACCTGGGTGTTCTGTTCAGTACCATCGGCAGGGCCTACTTGATCGGGAGAGGTGAAGTTATCAATAGAAAGTTCAGGAAATCCAGTCGCATTGGCAGGACTGGGCGGAAATCCGACGATTCCCAGATCGTCGAGTATAGGTTGTCCTTCTAAGACAGGATGGAAATTATTGTTGCTCCACATGGCACCAACCTTGATAATATTGACAATATTCGGAGTGATCATCCATGTGTCTGAAAAGACGCCTGAGTACGTTTTTCTGACCTGGATCCTGTATCCAGTTGTTGATGGAGGCAATCCACTGTCCAGAACCTCTGGAGAAGCCCTGTTATAGCTGAACCGTACAAATGCAGTGTTCGTTGGTAAGAGGATAAATGCCGTGTCAGATGGCAAGCGATTGGCGTCCAGGCGTAGGTCGAATCGATTGCTGTAGATACTTTGTGAATAGGTATCCCTGAAGTTACCAATAGACTGGTTCGCGGGTCCAAAATTGGGTGACGGGTAGAACATTGTCTGCCACTTTTGGGCGGCTTGGCTCTGAGACGATTGCAAGAGGTCCTGCGGAATCGTGTTGTTCGCAAACGGCTGCCCCGTATACGGATTTCTGACTATGATCGGGACTGCATTTGACAGCAATGAAGAGAAATTACCGGTCCGAAAATCGAGGGTCGGCACATTGGGGACGATAGCAATCGGCTGATTATTCCGTAAGCCCTCATAGGATCCAAAGAAGAACACCCTCCTCTTTAGAATCGGTCCGCCGACGCCGCCACCAAAGTCATTATCTGTGTAGGAAGGGGTCGCTTTCGCAAAATAATTATTTGCCTGGAGGGCTTGATTTCCATAGTGCTCAAATACGCTGCCATGAAACTGGTCCGTTCCGCTCTTCGTGACTACCGTTATATTTACCAATTGACCCATGGTCGCTTTATTATTAACGGCATCGTATTTCACCTCTTCAACGATATCGAAGGATGGAAATGCTGGGCCCACTGCATTTCCGTATAGGGGTGAATTTGAACTGATTCCATCGACATTATAGTAATCTTGCGCTGACGTTGAGCCAGCCATCGACCATTCAGATGCAGAAGTTCCTTGATGCCCAGTGGGCAAGAGGGCAATGTACTCCTCCAGACCGCTATTCCCCGTGGAATCCTTGGTGCCAAGGAGATTGGATGAGGTCTGGGTTAGCTCGAGCCCTGTCACCGTACTGGAGATAGAAGGCATTTCGTTCTCAATAACCGGCGCACCTGCTGTGACTACGACCTGCATCGGAACGTTATAGTTCCTTAGTGGGAGATCGGCACGAACTGTCTGCTGCGATCGAACTACGATTCCCTTGCTCTGAAGAGTTCTAAAACCGGGAGCGCTCCCAGTGACGGTGTAAGTTCCGGGATTAAGCGCTGAAGCAGCGTATTCTCCATGTGAACCGGTAATGAGCCTTTGGATAGCATGGGTGCCCTCGTTAGCAACGATGACAATGACACCCGGGATAGCGGCTCCGTCTGAAGTGTTTGCGGTTCCTATAATAACTCCCACCGTGCTTTGCCCATAGGAGTTGTGCCCAAGAAGAAGTAGAAATAAGAGAGTCAGTGTAGTCCACTGTGTCCCAAACACAAATGGAAAAGCGCGAGGTTCGTTAAGGCTCAATTGCTCATTAATTACCAATGGCGACGGTCCATGACTTTGCCGCATGAGAGTATCGCGGGTTGCGTATTTTTGCATGTCGACTCCGGTCGAGCGTTCTTCTAATGATCGTTCGGTTCTCTCCTACTTGGATAATGGCGATTTTTGAGTGCAACCACTCGCCCGGCAACGAATTCCCGGGAAAGCTATATCCGGAATCCATTTGGAACTCGTCTTATGGTGCTCCTTTTGGGCTCCACGAGGTGCGGATTTCGTTGTATCGCCGAGCGGCCGGTCGAGCTTTCACTGACCGGTATAGTCGATACCCGTTATCAACAAAGAAGTCTGAGTCGGAATACCAAAGTAAGAGATCCATCGCCGTGATTCCTGGTTCCGACTCTAGGACAGTCATTTAACAGAGCTATACACGGCGATGGGATAGTAACATCATCGGATAACGCACGATCTAGGACAATGCCCAAGATGCAGCAAGTCATACAACTGTTGTTACACCGTTCTTATGGCCCTGCCAAGATACAAATGTGTCTTTTATATAACAGCCGGAAATATTCTGTTAGAATCAGCAGTCTCAAGGAGCGGACCTACGGATCAGAGTTAGTGACGACCCGGAGCGCCGAAGTGAACAAACTGGCCTGCGGAGGAGCTTCACTTCAGGTTACCAACTTCAAACTGACGTTCACTCCAGTCAGTAGATTACTGAGCGAGGAGGTCATTATTGGAACGACTTCTTTTACTAAACTTTGCAGATCCTATGTGGCAGCATCTTGCACGGGAGATAGTCCAGCTATTGACACTCGACGGTCTGTGAAGACAGCCAGGGAGCTCAGCTTTGTTCAAGTCTAGAGAAGCGGACGATTTCGAGCACACGCTTGAAGCTGCCGAAGAAGAGGCGCGGAATATCAATGCGATATGGAAGTCGTCTAACAAAGATTTAGAGATTCCCGAATCAAGGTCTCGGGCGCGCCTTGCCGCCAAACACCCAATGCTAAACCAGGTCGACTGCAATCCTGAGAATGGCCGCGTTCAATACAGCTACGACATTAAATCCGCCAGTGAAGAGGTTCTTTCTAATGTCAAGGAGGTTCAGCGCTTCAACGAAAAATGGGAGTTGGCTAAGGAAGAAGCGCAGGCCATCAATGATAAATGGGGCCAAATCACCGAAGAGCCGACGGTCGGCATCTTCGATTCCGGTCAAGCGCTAGATCTTGTCATCTCTTTTATAGAAGTCGTACGGGAGCCGCTCGTCATTCTGGACAACAACTTATGTGTAAAAAAGGCCAATCGTGCCTTTCATCGAATATTCAGGCACTCCGAGAAGGATACAGAGTCACTCTCAATTTATGGACTGGCACAAGGCGCCTGGAATATTCCATCCCTAAAAGGTCTGCTTGGAAAAGTGCTTCTGGACAGTCGAGCTTATGAAGAGATTGAGGTTGAGGTTGAATATCCCGAGGTCGGCCGCAAAACCCTACGTCTGAATGTGCGACGGCTGCACGGCGGAGAAATGATTCTTATGGCCATTAGGGATGTCACCCCTCGCAGACGTACCGAGGTTGAACTGAGTCGCGTTCAGGATGAACTTCGTCAAGGGCAAAAAATGGAGGTTATTGGCCGATTGGCCGGTGGAGTCGCCCATGACTTCAACAACATTTTGACTGGAATCCTGGGATTCAGTGAGATATTGATGGACGATTTGGGGGTGGGGACTGAAGCTTATCACCAGGCAGCCGAGATCAAGAAAGCAAGTGAACGGGCAGCTGCATTAACCCAACAGCTGCTTGCGTTTAGCCGACGTCAAGTACTGCGTCCGCAGGTAGTCAACTTGAACTCCGTGATTCTTGGCCTGAGCGAAATGTTGCGCAGACTTATCGGGGATAACATCCAACTGAACAATGCGCTCGATGAAAACCTAGGAGCGTTGTGCGCAGATCCGGGGCAGATAGGCCAGGTGATTCTCAATCTTGCACTGAATGCTCGGGATGCAATGACAAAAGGGGGTACGCTCTCGATTCGGACTGAAAACATACATGTGGATGAGATTGGTGAACGGATTCGTGGCTTGGCACCTGGCAAATATGTCAGCCTGACGGTCGCCGATTCTGGCATTGGGATGGATCAGGAAACCCAACAGCATATCTTTGAACCCTTCTACACGACGAAGCCTCAGGGCTCGGGTACAGGTCTAGGGTTAGCCACTGTATTCGGCGTTGTGAACCAGAGCGGCGGACATATCCAATTTGCGAGTGAGCTAAACTGCGGGACTACCTTCTGGATAGATTTTCCTCGCGTTGAAGGGAGCAGCTCCGTTCAAGCCCCGCACGAACGTGCCGAGATGCTTACAGGTACCGAAACAATTATGGTGGTCGAGGATGATGAACTAGTTCGCGAACTTGTGCTTATTTTACTGCAACGGCAGGGCTACACGGTTCTCGACGTGGGACAAGCCGACGAGGCTTTAGCGATGTGTGAATCATATCCCTCCCGCATCGATTTGATACTGACGGATTTGCTTATGCCCGGAGAAACTGGCGGTCGTGATCTCGCGGCACAGGTCCTCCAGATTCGTCCAGGAATTCGTGTGCTTCTCATGTCTGGCTATACTACGGATGCAATGGCGATCTCCGGAGTGCAAGAAGGAGTTCCGTTCCTTCAAAAACCGTTTACTCAACAAGAATTGGCAGGTAAAGTACGAGAAATCCTGGATGATAAAGTATTCTCACAATTCGAAGTGAGCCGGGGAGTTTGAGGAAAGTTATATTGTTATCAACTGACCAGAAAATCATCAGCATTGCAGTTGTACTGGCCGTACGCTTCGCCCTATTCGCTCGCCCAGCACTGAGATTTGAGGTCAATCCTGAATGGGTGTTATTCTCTGTTGTCCCGTTGCGTTTCCAGCCCTATATGTATATGTTTTGGGATCAGCGAAAGTTCGTAATCGCAGGCGCTAAAGAACTTATGCAGTAATTTCAAAACCAATTCGCACGCACGCTTCAAAGCTAAAGTGGCAGTTTATTATTGACTAAAACAGTCACATGGTCTTAGGAAGCGTATAAGATGGAGTAATTACTCACGAACGCCACATCTGGTATTCCCTTGATGAGCACTTTTACTAGATGGCATCCTTTCGAAGAAGCTGACGTGCCCATAAGCCTGAACCTAAATGGGTATGCATGCCTTTACGCGTTCCTTAGGCGGAGTCTGCCTCCGATCATGTTCACAGGTCCGGCAGGTCACTCGCTCAAATGTCCTTCGCGGGGTAGATAAGTGCGTCACGCCCGCGTACAACCGAGCACATACGCGATTCTCGACTTTGCGCGCCTGCCCATGGCTGTTACTGATGGCGTAGACCATATAATTTGCTACGTCAACCGCTCCTTTTGTCGCTTAGTAGGCAAAAACAGAAAAGAAATTATAGGTAAGGCGTGCGCCGCATTGTTGCCCAAAGAAGATAAATGTCTCCTTTTACTTGATCGCGTCTATCGCACCGGAAATACCGAGTCTCATACGCAGGCCGACCATGCTAAACCACACGCGATCTACTGGTCCTACGAGATTTCACCAGTGCTTGGGGAACTACAGGATGTTGATACTCCAGTTGGCACGCTCCTTCAGGTGACAGAGACCGCCCCCTTCCATCGCCGGGCCACTGTGATGAACGAGGCGTTGCTGGTCTCCGCGGTGCGCCAGCACGAGCTCATCGAGGGAATGGAAATGCTCAATATTAAGCTGCAGGAAGAGATCCAAGAGCGCCAACGGGCGGAGGCGGCAATAGAACAGTTGGCGTTTTATGATCCCCTCACCGACTTGCCGAATCGGAGGCTTCTGATGGATCGGTTGCATCGCGCGTTGATAACTTGTTGCCGCACGATGGATCACGGGGCAATCCTATTAATTGATCTCGATAACTTTAAAGATCTCAATGATACCCGAGGTCACCATCTTGGTGACCTGCTTCTTCAAGAAGTTGCACACAGGCTCAATAACTGTGTGAGAGAGTGCGATACTGTAGCGCGCCTGGGTGGCGACGAGTTCGTAATAATGATTGAAGAATTGAGCGAAGATCCCACTATGGCGAATAGCCAGGCAAAAAAAATAGGGATGAAGGTCCTTAATACGCTCAATATCCCCTACGATTTGGCCGGGTACGAACATCGAAGCAGTGGAAGCATTGGCATTACCTTGTTCAGTAAGAATCGGGAGTCCGTGGAAGACTTACTGAAACGTGCAGACATGGCCCAATATCGGGCAAAAGCGGCAGGCGGTAGCACAATTCAATTCTTTGATTTAGAGATGCAACGCGCAGTAACAGCACGGGCCGAACTGGAAGCTGACCTCCGCCGAGCTTTGCAAGAAAGGCAATTTATTCTTCATTATCAACCTCAGGTCGACTACAAGGGATGCCTCTTCGGCGCCGAAGCGCTGCTGCGCTGGCAACATCCTCGCCGCGGATTGCTCTCACCCATGGAGTTTATCGCCTTTGCGGAGGGACACGGACTGATCGAGTCCATCGGGCAATGGGTCGTGGAAGCAGCGTGCATCCAGTTGATGGCTTGGAGCCTGACGCCCCACACTGCACGCCTCACAATCTCAGTGAACATTAGTGCTCGCGAATTTGGCCATCCCAACTTTGTCACCCGTATCTTGACAATTATTGATGAGATTGGCGCGGATCCTCGAAAGTTAATGTTGGAATTCACAGAAAGAGCGATGTTTGGCCCGGTAGAGGAAACGCTCGTCAAGATGTCCGCTTTGAAAGCCCGCGGTGTGCAGTTTGCGTTGGACGACTTTGGCATTGGATTTTCCTCACTTGCGTCTCTGAAGACCCTCCCCTTAGACCAGCTGAAAATTGATCGGTCGTTCGTCCGCGATATACTGACAAATTCCAGCGATGCGATCATTGCCAGTGCCGTCATAGCCTTGGGACAAAGCCTGGGGCTGAGCGTCATCGCCGAAGGGGTCGAAACCGAGGAACAACGGCAATTTCTTGCCCGCCATGGTTGTCACGCCTACCAAGGTTTCCTTTTCGGGCAACCAGGGGCAGTGGAAGATCTGTCATCGATTGCAAGACCACGGAGTGAGCTTGAACTGCAGCCAGCGGGTCCCACCTAGTTGGCGCCACTTTTTGCTGGTGATGATTCAGGAGTTTCTCCACGCTCAATAAAGAGCTTATGTACTAGGTTATTCTTCTTCCAGAATTCAGAGCAGGGCCAAAACATCGGCATTTGAAGAACGAACATTTAGTCGAGCGGTGTACTCTACACAATATAGGAATGCCTAACTTAGCCAGCCCACAGATGCGAGAATTCGCCGAACGGCTTCTTGTCGATGAAGCGGCTATTCCTTCGAAGGCAGATGTCCCTGTCGCATTTCGCATCTGTGAGAAACTCCGTCGTCCTCTGACAACACTCGCGGGCGCGGCCGGCTTTCACTCGCTTCTATTGCGCGCCTTGAGGTTAGCGATACGGGAAGCTCCGGGCCTTAGCGCGCTGCAGGTTAATGCGACCGGAATGTTAGAAGAGGTCAAACCGAATCAATATAACAATGATGCCGAGGGACAAGCACTCCTTGTCGCACACCTGGTCGGCCTGCTTTTCACGTTCATTGGGGAGACGCTCACATTGCGCTTGATGCATGATGTCTGGCCGAATGCATTGTTTATACCATTGGCCTCGGAAGGGACAGAAAAGCATGAGCCGCAAGGATAAGGTGAGTATCAACAAACTCCCAACGGGAGTGCTGGGTCTGGATGAGATTATGGGCGGTGGTCTACCCGAGTACTCTTTCAACATCGTCGCGGGCGCTCCGGGATGTGGGAAGACGACTTTGGCGCATCAATTCGTATTTGCGAATGCGACCCCTGAAAAGCCAGCCCTCTATTTCACCGTTCTCGGCGAACCTGCCCTCAAGATGCTGCGATATCAGCAGCAATATTCGTTCTTCGATCAAGAAAAGATACCCGCATCCATTAAGTTCGTCAATCTGAGCCAAGTGATTCTGGAACAGGATCTCGACGCCGTCTTGATAGAGATAGTCAAACTGGTCGAGGAAATCAACCCTGGAGTAGTGGTGGTGGATTCGTTTCGCACGGTAGTGCGCAAAGCGGCCGGCTCAACTACCGAGATGGAATTGCAAGGTTTCGTTCAGCGACTTGCGCTCCACCTGACGAGCTGGCAAGCGACCACCTTTCTGATTGGGGAGTATGCCGAGGCAGAGATGCGTGACAATCCGGTGTTTACGGTTGCGGACGGACTTTTCTGGCTCTATCAAACTGCGGAGCGAAACTCTATTGTTCGCAAGTTCCAGATCATGAAGTTGCGGGGGCAAGCGTCGGTGCCAGGACTGCATACATTTCGTATTACCGGTGACGGCTTGCAAGCCTTTTCGCGAACACTTGGCCTCACCAGGGTGAGGAGCAAGAGTGTCACTCAGCGGCGGCTCTCCACCGGGATTACAGAGCTGGACAAGATGCTCGGAGGAGGCATCCCAGAGGGCGATAGTGTTCTCGTGGCAGGTGCATCGGGAACAGGTAAATCTGTTTTGGCTATACAGTTTCTAGCCGAAGGTATACGGCAAGGCGAAGCCGGAATCGCGGCGGTTTTCGAAGAACGTCCAAAAGAGTATACCCAGAGGGCTGGCAGTCTCGGTCTCGACTTGGAAACACCGCAGCTTGACGGCAAACTTGAGATACTTTACCTTCGTCCGCTGGATCTGTCCGTGGATGAAACCATGCAAGAGATACTCGATGCGGTACGAAAGATGGGCGCGAAGCGACTGGTGATTGATTCGCTGGCGGGTTTTGAGATGGTACTGGCGCCGGGCTTCCGCACTGATTTTCGCGAATCGCTCTACCGGATGATCAGTGCGCTGACAGGCATTGGCGTTACTATCCTTAGCACTGTGGAGCTGGAGGAGTCCTTCACGGAACTACCCTTCAGCAGATACTCCATCTCGTTCCTTGCTGATGACATAGTTCGATTTCGCTACGTGGAGATCGACGGCCAGTTAAGGAAGATAATGTTCGTCGTCAAGATGCGTGGTGGTAGTCACAGCGTAGATATACGTGAATATGAGATAACCTCCCACGGAATTGTTTTGAACGACCGTCGCCTGCGGGGATATCAAGGCCTAGTCACTGGCGTTCCAGCGCAATTGAAACGAGCTGTCCAGGTAGAATCAGTTTCATATAAGCCAAAGGTCTAAAGTAGAGCTTGCGCACCGTCCTCGACTTAGTTGACTTCAGCGTACGGCTCCGTTATTGTGCAGGCATCTCCCAAGACCTATTGTTGCGCGTTAGCCATTACCGATTTAATACGATACCGGACAATATCAGTCATGGGCCGCAGGCCGAATCTAAAGTGCAATTGGGTGTTGCGGCCGTAATACTGTACGTGCCGGCGCTTTATGGGCAATAAAATTCGTATTTATCGAGATTGGTAATTTATTCCTTTCTTTCAGGAGATATGAGGTCTCCTGCATTCCAGTGTGATGCATCTAACTATCGACGCGGCAGTGTTCATTGTCGGTAATCTATCTGCACCTAACAAGTTGGTTACGCTTCGCCACGCATAGTAGCAAGGAGAGAATCATGGCTAGCAGCGTTAAGGTTTCAGAAATTACTAGACATCCCAAGCGAGACCGGGTGAAGCGAGGGCTCGATCGCTTACCATCTGGAAAATCCAAGTGACATTTGTGTCTTCCTTTCGGATCCCACTTCTCATCAGTGGAATGTCGTATCAAGCCATGACGGTGTCCTGTGAAGACGAGCGACGGGTACGGCATCCCCATGAAGCAAGCTGTGTTCGAATGAATGCTCGTCAGTCTAGATCGAATGCTCACTATTGCGGTCGGGGTGATGAATGAATCGCAAACTGGAGCATCAGCGCAGAAACTTATCGAACCAGAATGAGCGACTTGAAATCATGGTTGCGTCGCCGACGCACGATATTGAGGTCCGCAAGGCGGCCGAAGAACATCTGGTCCAGATGGAAAGTAGATACCGTGGCCT
>CAZZZG010000007.1:0-51990 GCA_964658525.1 uncultured Edaphobacter sp. | reverse complement strand
TGAGCCCGCTGGAAAACTCGGAAGGAATCCTGGTGACAGCAGCGATCCGAGACATCACGGAGCGTAAGTGGGTCGAAGAGACTCTCCGGCAGAGCGAGGAGCGCAGCCGGTTGATTGTGTCGAATGCAAAAGACTACGCGATCCTGATGCTTGACCCGGACGGCAATATCGTCAACTGGAATGAAGGGGCAGAAAGGATGAAGGGATATCGGGCAGAGGAGATAATCGGCCAACATTTCTCTCGCTTCCATTCGTCGGAGGATATAAGCAATGGGATACCCGGGCGCGAATTAGAAGAGGCGGCTAGAATCGGGCGTTGTGAGAACGAAGGCTGGCGCATACGCAAGAACGGTTCTCGTTTATTCGCCAGTGTCGCGATCACAGCGTTACGTGATGAAAAAGGGATGTTACGTGGTTTCGGAAAAATCACCCGGGACATTACCGAGCGCAAAAAATCCGAGGAGCATCTGGTGAAAACCATGAAGGAATTGAGTCAATCCAATGACGAACTGCAGCAATTTGCTTATGTCGCGTCACACGATCTCCAGGAGCCGTTGCGCATGGTCGCCAGCTATACGCAACTTCTAGCCAAGCGCTACAAGGGACAACTGGACGCCGATGCAGATGAGTTTATCGATTTTGCAGTGGACGGGTGCAACCGAATGCAGGCGCTGATCCAGGATTTGTTGGCCTACTCACGTTCCGGATCAAGTGGCAAAGCGGTCCGCAAGATCTCTAGTGAAAATGCATTGAGCGAGGCTGTTACAAACCTGCGTGCGACGATTGAGGAGAGCGGTGCGATTGTGACTCACGATGCGTTGCCATCCATCATTACGGATGACACGCAGCTGGCCCTGGTATTTCAGAATCTCATCGGGAACGGAATCAAGTACCGAGGCGTTGAGGCTCCACGCGTCCACATATCTGCGACGAGAAACGATGGCGAGGAATGGACATTTTCCGTGCGTGATAACGGCCTCGGGATCGAGCCTCAGTATTTTGAAAGGATATTCATTCTTTTCCAAAGGTTACACGGACGACAAGAGTTCGAGGGCACAGGAATTGGATTGGCCATTTGCAAGAAGATCGTTGAGCGGTTGGGCGGGAGAATATGGGTCGAATCGCAACCCGAAGAGGGTTCAACCTTCTACTTTTCCCTGCCGGAGGTGTTATATGACGGGATCGATTGAAACAAATGCAGCATTTTTCGAAGTTCTTTTGGTTGAAGACAGTCCCGGCGATGTCCGGCTCACGCGGGAGGCCTTCAAGGACGCCAAGGTGCACATCAACTTGCATGTCGCATCGGACGGAGCAGAAGCTATGGCATTTTTGCGACGCGAGGGAAAGAACGCGGATGTTCCTCGCCCGGATCTGATCTTGCTGGATCTGAATCTACCCAAAAAGAGCGGCCGGGAAGTTCTGGAGGAGATCAAAGAGGATCCAATGCTGAGAACCATTCCAGTCGTCATCCTGACCACCTCCGCGTCCGAGCAGGATATCTTGCGGAGTTATCTGCTCCATGCGAACTGCTTCATCACTAAGCCCGTGGACCTCGCTGGATTTCTCCAAGTCGTGAAGAGCATCGACAATTTCTGGCTGTCCGTGGTTAAGTTGCCGCACGAAGTACGCTCATGAAAGAAAAAGCACTCCATGTTCTTCTGGTTGAGGATAACGCGGGAGACGCCCGCCTGCTGCGGGATATGCTTCGTGAGGAAAAACCCGATAGTTTCAAGTTGACGCATCTCTTTCGGATGAAAGAAGCTGAGATTCAACTTACTAAAGGTGGCGTGGATATTGTCTTGCTGGATATGGGATTGCCGGATGCCCATGGTCTCGATACGGTACGACGGGCGCGCACCGCAGCCCCCCATGTCCCGATCATCGTGCTCACGGGACTCGACGACGAAGAACTGGCCGCTGAGGCTATGAAGGAAGGGGCACAGGACTATCTGATCAAAGGCCAGATCGAAAATCGAGCGCTTCCCAGAGTTCTTCGCTACGCCATAGAACGCCACCAGATGCTGGCGGAGACAGATCGCATCCGGTCACAGCAGTTGCTGCTGAAGGACGAGTTCCTGTCGCATGTGTCGCACGAGCTTCGTTCGCCATTGACATCTATTTATTCATTTAGCACGATTATCGCCGATGGCCTGGCGGGCAGCACGAGCCCCGAACAGGATGAATACCTCCAAATCATCCTTAGGAATGTTCGGCAACTCCAATCTATGATTGAGGACTTGCTCGAAGTCACACAGGCGGAGACGGGTAAACTCAACATCGAGCTGCAGTGTGTCTCCGTCACCGAAGCCGTCACTGACATCTTCGACACAGTTAGGGGGGCCGCCGCAGCCAGGAAGATTACCTTGGTTTTCGATCCTCCCGCGCATCTGCCTCTAGCTCATGCTGATCCGACGCGGTTGCGGCAGATCCTGATCATTTTGTTCGATAATGCCATCAAGTTTACGCCTGTTGGCGGTGAGGTGGCGGTCCACCTCCGAGTGTCTGGGGAAGATTCTAACTTTTTGCTGGCGGAGATTTCCGACACTGGATGTGGGATCAGCCCAGAGGCGTCTGAACACATCTTTGAGCATCTCTATCAGGTGGCCAATTCTAGCCAGGAGGGACGGAAGGGTCTTGGGCTTGGTTTGCATATTGCGAAAGAGCTCGTGATAAGGATGGGTGGCAGAATTTGGGTGAGCAGCGAGATCAAGAAAGGGAGCCATTTTTTCTTCACCGTGCCCATTTTCTCTCTAGAGAGTTTGATTCGCCCGGTATTAATGCACGAGAAAAAGCCTGGCGAAGGCATTGCAATCCTCGTAGTGGAGATAAGTCCTAGGGACGGGTCACAGACGGTGCCGAGTGCACTATTGAGTATGGCGCGAACCCTGTTACAACAGTGTTTGCGTCCCGACACAGACCTATTACTGCCGACCTTGGCTTCGACGAGCGAACACAAGCTATTTTTTGTCGTGGCGTACACCCACGAACAGGGCGCCGCGGCAATCGGCGGCCGAATTTTGAGTCAGCTACAGCGCCATGAACAGATCCAGGCGTCGGATTTCACATTTTCCGTTTCTCACAGCTTCCTGGCCGAGGAATCGGTAGATTTAGACGAATCAATGGAAACCTTCGTGACGCAGGTGGCTGCTGGACTTCAAGATCGCATTAACACTATATGCACGCAGGGGAGCATCTACTCGACATGAGCGAAAAAACAATTCTGATCGTTGATGACGATCCCGATGTACGACTAAGCCTTAACGTGCGTCTCAAGGCAAACAACTATAACGTGATTTTCGCGGTGGACGGTGTCTCAAGTATTTCGGAAGCGCGGAAACACATTCCAGATCTGATTATCCTGGATCTTGGCTTGCCGGCCGGCGATGGCTTCACAGTACTTGAGAGGTTAAAAGAAAACCTCAGCCTGTCCCTGATTCCCGTGATTGTCGTGTCCGCCCGCGACCGAAACGCAAATAGGGATCGCGCGCTCAAGGCTGGGGCGAGGGCTTTCCTGCAAAAGCCGGTGGATAATCACCAGCTCCTGTCGGCGATACGCCAAGTCTTCGGAGAAAAAAAGGATGGCCGTTCGACGGTCTACGAATTGGAGAACCGGGACCCGCAGAACAGGAGCTAGGGCCTATGTCGCGACAGGATATGGGTATCAAAAGTGCTTTTTGTCTCTGTAGGCACGTTTATTAGGCTATCGCCAGTACGATCGGAGTACGTGAGTACGTCTTTGGGGGAATAACAAAACTTGCAAATTCAGTGATATCTTGACCAGAACAGATGTATGCCACGCGCAATTTTCCTCGCTAATCGATCCAGCGATCATCCCTTGCGATTTTTTTACGAGGGGATTTCATTGACTCTTCCAATCACAGGTGTTTCAGGTAAAGCAACTAGCGATCTCGGCGAACCGCGCGTCGTGCCAGAACCTGTGCTAGTTTTCCCGGCCGTAGATTTGATCGCTGGCGTGCGTCGCAAATCTGCGGCTTCCGATGAATTCCTTGAAGCGACGAAGAGTGCAGATACTTCGATTGTCGATAGTCAAGCTATCGCGCGAAGCCCGGTCGTGGAACGAAAGACTCTCCAGATTCTTCTGGTTGAGGATAATGCGGGAGATGCCCGCTTGCTTCGCGAGATGTTCGGTCAGGAAAGACCGGACACTTTCAACTTAATCCACGTCCTGCGCATGAATGAAGCCGAGATTCATCTTGCGAAAGGCGGAATAGATGTTGTCCTGTTAGACATGGGATTGCCAGATGAGCATGGTATCGATACGGTACGACGGGCGCAGGCAGCGGCTCCCGATGTCCCAGTGATCGTGCTGACAGGTTTGGATGACGAAGTGTTAGCGTCCGAAGCTATGATGGAGGGCGCTCAAGACTACCTTATAAAAGGCCAGATCGAAAATCGCGCTCTCCCCCGGGCCCTGCGCCATGCCATTGAACGCCACCGCATGCAAGCGGAAACGGACCACTTCCGAACACTTGAGTCGCAGGCCCGTGTGAGTTCTGTGCTGGAGTGTACGTCCGATAGTGTTCTTATGATCGACCACGACTGGATAGTGCTCTACGGTAATCGCAAAGCGATAGAAAACTTCCCAGATTTCCAAATCGGGAACAGCTACTGGGATTGCTTTCCTGACATACTCTCAACTCCCGCTGAGCAACATCTGCGCAGTGCAATGGAAGGGCGCTCTGAGGTCAAGTTCGAAAATTATTATTCGTCGTATGGACAGTGGTATAGGGTATACGCTTTTCCAACAGATGACGGCTTGAGTATATTTTTCAGCAATATTACAGAAGAAAAGAAGATACGGGACCAACTGGAACTTGAGCAGGTCCTAAGAGAGAAACGCATTGAAGCGTTGAGCCACATGGCGGGCGGCCTGGCGCATGAGATCAGTAACCCACTGGCGATCATCCACGGCAGGGCAGCCGATTTGAGAAGTTTAGCCGCCGGCGGGGTGCCCGTTTCGGCTATCGATGTACTCAAGGCATGTGACAGCATTGTGCAGACATCGGACCGGGCCATGAAGATCCTCCGTGGTCTAAGAGGATTTGCGCGCGAAGCCAGCCAGGATCCGATGCAGTCGGCGTCCCTAAATGAAATAGCCGAACAATGCATCGAGATACAACATAGTCGTTTTGATCGTCACGACATTGAACTGCGGCTGAATCTTGATTTAGACATACCGGATTTTCTGTGTCGCGAGACACAGATCGGACAGATCGTGACTAACCTGCTTAATAATGCCTTCGATGCAATTGTCCAATCGGATTGTGAGGAGCGCTGGGTATCCCTGAAAACGGGGGGCGCTGACGATGCAATATACATGGACGTGGCCGATAGTGGCTCAGGCATTGAGGACCACTTCAAAGCTCACCTGATGGAGCCCTTCTTTACGACTAAAGAGTTCGGCCTTGGGATGGGCGTAGGTCTTAGTCTCTCCCGCGCGATAGCTCAGGACCACGGCGGCACATTGACTTTGCGCAATGATACCAAGAACACATGTTTCCGATTAGTTCTTCCTATCAGTGGCAGTGTAGTGAACCAAGCCCAGAACCCGCCGCAATTGAGGTGAGCAATGAACCTAAGTGAAGCGAGGATTTTGTTGGTGGATGACGAACCGCAGCTCCTCGAAATATTCGGATTCTGGCTTACAGCGGCCGGTTGCCGCAACCTATATACGGCTGCAAACGGAGAAATGGCGCTTGCTGTCTTGAAGACAGTCTCTATCGATCTAATTGTGACAGACGTCCGTATGCCCATAATGGATGGCATTACGTTGGTTCGTCAGCTCGGGGAAACCGCAGAGGTAGTTCCAAGAGTCATCTTCATAAGCGGCTTCGGGGACATCAATCAAAGAGAAATGTATGGTCTCGGTGTCGAGGCATTTCTCGCCAAGCCACTTCTCAGGGAAGATTTGATCACAGTAATGGAAAAAACGTTGGCTGACCGGATCTCTCTCTGGCTCACCCCAATGGGGGTTAGCCCTAGACAATCGGTGCTTATCCAGACCGACCTCAAACCCAACGTTGAAAAGATGGATCAGAATGCTTTTCTTTTGGGGCGCGGTGGATTCAGTTTTCGCTACCCCGGTTCAACAAAGCTTGGCAAGGTCGCCTTCTGGTGCCGGTTCGCCCAGGAAGAACGTGAAATTGTCGGAGAGGGCTACGTGCGATGGTTCTCAAGAACCGATCAAACCGTCGGGATCGAGTTTTACTTTCTTGAGGCAACGTGCCGTTCCTGGCTGTCAGACCAAATCACTGCCCTCAGCCCGCGAAGTTTTATCCCCAGCTTCTCCTGAAGAAACTATCCAAGATAACCACGCAGAATATAAACATTCCGTTCGGACTGGCCAAAGTTCTGTTGCACAATTTCGCTGGCTTCCGCGACGTGACCTTTCGCATCGGCGACCATAAAAAGTTCGCGTTGACATGGTGTCGCGCTGCAGAAGGTCAAAGACTATTTGGGGCGCGTTCAGCAGTTCATGCAGCGCTTGCAAGCTCTCTTCAGCAAGGTTACCTTGCATCATTGTGCAAGGCTACAGCCGATTCGTGATCCTACGGGATCTGACGAAGATTTCCAAAGGTGCATGAAATGCCTGTTGGACCATCCTCAGTTTGAGTTTCGTAAGGACCTCGTCCAGGAGCTAGTGAACTGCAAGTCAGCTAACCCAAATGAGGTATTGGTACTTGGCGGTACCAATGAGATTCTTGTCGCCAGATGAAAAGTTCGCATGCAACGTTCGACACACGTTCTGAACCAGTGTCCCAGAGATTGCGTTGCTTCCCATTCGCGTGCTCTTCTTCATCGCCTTTGTGGCGTTTGAAACAATTCGTAAGACTTATTCAGGAGCAGGTACCGTTGCCTACGTGGTCAAGCGAAACTGTGGCCGTGGTCCGGTTCGCCACCTTGAAACTGACTTTTATGGCCTTTGACAGCTATGGGTCCACAGACTCGGGCGTTCTCCCCAGTTGGCGAAAAGTTGGTTCTCAAACGTCTGGTCCCCTCCGACACTCTGGCCGTCATCGTCGCTATGACGATAGTCATGTCATCTGCACTCGTCGCGGCCCTGGAACTCCTTCGCATGCTATCGACCTATTTGTTCAAACGCATCTGTTATCTCCACGAATATTTTTACCTACTCCGACGTGCGAGGACTCGGGCTTGGTAAAGCATTTATGGAGGTGTGACTATGTCAAATGATTTTGCCCCACGCGTTCTGCTCGTAGACGATGAACTCATCATGCTCGAGATCGTAGGTGCAATACTGCACGCAAGTGGTTTTGTCTATCGTACGGCTAGCGATGGTATCGAGGCCTTGAGGAAACTTCGGGAGACGCCGCCAGACATCATCATCTCTGATTTGAGAATGCCTAACATGTCAGGATTCGAGTTTCTCGCTATCGTTCGGCGACGCTTTCCACAGATTGCAGTCATTGTGATCAGTGGAGAGCTTGCTGCCAACGCTTATACTGCTGGTCTGTTGACGAATGCGTTCTTCACCAAGGGTGAATACACGCCGGATCAATTGATTTTGACCATGCACGACCTTTACAGTCAGTGCCCACTGCGGCCGCCCCTGCCCAAGCAGGAGGCAGCTCCCATCCTGATAAGCCGCAGCACCAAACATCTAATGTTGACTTGCACCGAATGTCTGCGGTCATTTCCGACGGAAAAACAAAACTCTACGGCCGAGGGGCTACAAAACGCGGAATGCCCCTCCTGCGGAACGAGGATCGTCTACACAATCGACCGTACTACCCTGGAAGATCTCGATCCCTAACGTCGGCTGTCAAAGCAATTCAACTATACGTACCTTTGATTTTGCTACCGTAATTTGGCCCCAGCTTGCGACTAAATTTGGCCCCACCTGGAGCAACCGGCCTACCCTCTTTTCACGGAGGGCTAGGTGGACAGGAGAACGAAGGTGGAGCTATTCGAGCAGATTCGACGGGAGCACGAGTTTGGAGGAAGCAGCGTCCGGGCGGTGGCACGCAAGTTCAGCGTGCATCGCCGGATGGTCCGTCAGGCGCTGGCCAGCGCAGTGCCTCCGGAGCGCGTGTATAAGCCCCGCGAGTGTCCGCGACTGGGGCCGGTGATGCCGTTCATCGATGGCATTCTGGCTGCCGACCTGTCGGCCCCGCGCAAGCAACGGCACACGGCGGCGAGGATTTATAAGCGTCTGCAGGTCGAGCGACCTGAGTTTCCGGTGGGTCAGTCGCGGGTGCGCGAGTATGTCAGCTTGCGCAAGCGGCAACTGGGGATGACCAGGCCGGAGGTCTTCATTCCGCAGAGCTATCCTCCAGCGGCAGAGGCGCAGGTCGACTGGTATGAAGCCTATGCCGATTTGGGCGGCGAGCGAGTGAAGTTGCAGGTCTTCACGATGCGCAGCATGTACAGCGGAGCATCGTTCCATCGCGCCTATCCACGTGCAACCCAGCAGTCGTTTCTCGAAGCTCATGAACTGGCCTTCGCCCGGTTTGGCGGCGTCTTCCATACGCTGCGCTATGACAACCTGACCAGTGCGGTGCGACGCATCCTGCGTGGATATCGTCGCGAAGAGGCAGAGCGCTTTATCGCCTTCCGTTCGCATTGGCGCTACGCTGCCAGTTTTTGCACTCCCGGCGAGGGCCACGAAAAAGGCGGCGTCGAAGGCGAGGTCGGGTACTTCCGACGCAACCACTGGGTGCCGGTGCCCAGCGCCAAGGACCTCGCGGAGTTGAACCAACAGCTCGCCGCTGCCGCGATCGAAGACGAACAGCGGATCATCCACGGAAGAACCGAGACAGTGGCTTGCGCACTGGCTGCGGAGCGCGAGCGCCTGTTTCCGCCAGCGGCGGAGAGCTTCGACCTGGCCGACGTCAGCTTCCCGGTGGTCGATCGCCAGCGCTGTGTGCTGGTCAAGACCAGCGCCTACTCGACTCCACTGCATCCGGGCACAGAGGCGGTGGTCAGGACCTACTCGGCCTATGTCGAGATATGGGCGCGTGGCAAGTGCGTCGCACGACATGAACGCTGCTATCGCAAGCGTCAGCAGATCCTCGATCTCGAACATTATCTCGATGTGCTGGAGCGCAAGCCAGGTGCACTCGCAGGCTCGACGCCGCTGGCCCAGTGGCGATCGCAAGGGCGATGGCCGACCAGCTATGATCTGCTCTGGCAGAAGATGATCGAACGCCTCGGCCGCCAGAACGGCACCCGAGAGATGATCTCGCTGCTTGACCTCGGTCAACGTGCGGGAAGCGATCAACTCACCCGTGCCATCACCCAGGCCGTGGAACTGGGCTGCGCCGATGCTGCCGCAGTTCGCTATCTGCTCACCGCCGCAGAGCCGACGCGCAAAAAGCCCGATGCCATCGAACTTGGTCTGCTGGCACGGTACGAACGCCCGTTGCCCACCCTCGAAGCATACGATCACCTACTCCGTGCGGAGGTGGCGCGATGAGCACCGTTCCCGCCGCTCTCCAGGAAGCTTCGATCCATGCGCATTGCAAGACGCTGCGTATCCCCACCATCGCCGCCCAGTACAGCCGCATCGCCGAACAAGCCACGCGCCAGGGACACTCTCACGTCCGCTATCTCGAAGCCCTGCTCGCCGCCGAAGTCGAAGAGCGGCAACAACGCAGGATCGTCTGGCGTCTCTCCGAAGCGAAACTGCCCAAGGTCAAGACCCTGGAAGACTTCGATTTCAACGCCTCCAGCGTCTCCACAACCCAGGTGCGTTCGCTTGCCGACGGCAGCTATCTGGATCGCGCCGAGCCGGTCATCTTCCTCGGTGACACCGGCACCGGCAAGACCCACCTGATGACCGCGCTCTGCGTCGAAGCCTGCCGCCAGAACAAGCGCGTCCGCTTCACTACCGTCGCCGCTCTCATCAATGAACTCGTCGAAGCCAGCCACAACAGCCAGCTCAGCCGCGCTCTCGCACGATGGAAGAAATGGGATCTCATCGCCCTCGACGAGATGGGCTACGTTCCCCTGGCAGAGGTCGGTGCCGAGATGCTCTTCCAGGTCATCGCCGACCGGGCAGAGAAGGCCGCTGTCATCATCACCACCAACCTGCCGTTCTCGGAGTGGTCCTCGGTCTTCCCCAACACACGACTCTGCAAGGCGCTGCTGGATCGCATCACCGATCGAGCCCACATCCTCGAAACCGGAAGCGAGTCCTACCGTTTCCGCCGCACCATGGAACGAAAGAAGAAAACCTGATTCAGCTGGGGCCACATTTCGCCGTCGATTTACTCCTCCTCCGCTACGCTCCGGAGGAGCAAATCGAACAACATCAACTCATCCAAAGGTGGGACCAACATTCACCGGCACAGTGGGGCCAAGTTTCGTTGACAGAAGCAACCTTCTAGTCGAATGATCGTTAGCAATTGGGAGAACATCTATCGCGCCGACTGAGATGAAATCCTTTTATCGATCGTACTGATTCTTGGCCGCATTCTCCGATAAGGAGAGAGCATATGCTTGTGTGTCATTTCGGATGCCACCGAAGGTTCCGCACCGCAATATTGAGCGATGAAGTTTGCAAGTGCTCGTTTAGTTGGCGCATGGATATTTCCGTTTTGCTGAAAAGCGCGAACGCGGCGATGCGAGGTACTACGGAGCTGGCCGGGAACGTCATCCGGCTTCTTGCTAGCCGCACGAGGCGCATAGCGCAGCAGATGCCCGATCTGCGCATGGTTCCGGTTATCGCCGTTTCGGCCGGTGTGACCTAGGACGGGCAGGGCGACTGCACGGCGGCAAGGGCCAAGGCATTTCTGACCAAACCTATCGAGAACACATATATGTTGCAGGAGATCGGCAGGCTGCTCGAGCTGACCTGGATCCGTGATAGCCCACAACCAGCGCTGCCTTCCGCTAATGATGGGGTTAGAGCAATTCGCAATACCCAAGTCCGCGGAGATGGAGTGTCTGCGCGGGTTGGCGAAGGCAGGAAACATGCGGGCCATCAGGGAGAAAGTAGATCAACTCGCAGCACTCAATCCACAATATCGCCCGTTCGCCGACAAGATCACGCAGTTGGCACTGGGCTATCAATCCAAAGCTCTCCTCCGTCTGGTGGAGAAGCATGCTCTTCAGAAACAGCTGGAAGTGGCGGACAAATCATGAATCGACTCTCATCTCACCTACACGGACGCACAATCCTGCATCCGGCCATGTTGTGGTTGCTGCATTGCACAGGTTCGAAAAGGACTCGAGGAAATGAGTTGGTAATTGCCCATTTATTACAGGTGCCATTCGCGGGACCTGGCACAGAAAAACCCTCTAGTCCTTCGAGGGGTTTTCTGTGGCGTAGGGCTCTGCTTGCCTACGTGAATAGTGTACCTTATCGTCGGCTAGCCTACATTACCGTCAGTATCTTTTATAATTTATCAAAACCGATCCAGTCTGGCTAACACACAAACGGACCTAACATACTTCTCCTTAAAACGTCGACACTTCAAGCTGACGCGAACTCCTATATTAATATCCTTGTAATAGCAACCTGTTCACGAGAGTTGCCCGCACACCTTTTAGCCACATCCAGTTCGCTCCAGTTCGGTGGCTTACTCTCGATGAGTTTTAGATATATGGCGATCGATACAGCGGTGACACACCTCGTCTTGACGTCATACCTGAGACACGAAAGACCATGATATGAACGGGACCTTCTAATTTGGCGATCTGCGCAACAATCAACTTTGGCAGTTGCCTCTTGTAGAGCTATCGCGAGCCTGATCCGTCCATATCGACCGCTGTCCAAAATCTACGTAGAATTAGACTTTTACGAGTAGTATCTGAGTTTCCCAAGTGCCAAGCAGAGCCCAGGTCGCTGGCGAGACTAATGACCTTTGCAGCTGAAAGCGCGTTCATAAGACCAGGCGGACGGAATGAAAGATGATTTGCAAGACAATAGCAAGGACGAGCGCCTTAGCCGAATTGTTACCGCATCGCTGGAGGTCTTCGCCGACTTCTCATTTGAAGATGCGACGACCGGAGAAATTGCCCGACGTGCACGCGTATCTAAGCGCGATATTTATGCGTATTTTCCCAACAAACATGCCCTTCTGATCGGAACGATGAATGAGGTTTTGCAAACCGAAAATTTGAAGATTATTGAGATAATTGAGCGTTCTTCGGGATTGCCCACGCTGCGGGATAGGTTGGTAGCGATTGGATTGAGGCTGATTGACGAGGTACTGTCACTTGCAATGAGCGTTATGACACGGCTGGCCGCTTCAGAGAGTATTAGGCAGCCGCTTATAGGAACTGTGTTTTTTGAGAACGGCATCTCCCGTCGCAACAAGCTTGTGTCGGAAGTCCTTTCCACCTACATAGCGACTCCGGATATGATGGCCGTAGCTATCTTCCAAGCCGCAGAGCATTTTGTTGCTTTAGTCACCCATAGACCTCGCCTCACTTCTTTGGTGGGGATGCGCGATATGTGGGAGCCAAGAGCTATTCAAGCACATGCAGAAGCGGCAGTTGATTGTTTCCTTAGGGCTCATCCAATATTCGCGAACACAGTCAGTCACGCTGACGGTGAGCTAGCCAAGCAAGGCCGTGAGATCGGGAGTTGAAGGTACGGATCAGAAACAGTGAGATCATTAGCCTCCAGCAATACTCCATGGCTCAGACTAGGATAACGTCGATATCCTAGCTCCTAAGAGACTATTGGTCACAACTATTGACCTCAGAGAAATACGAAGCCCTTTGGGAAGCGCGTTAGTCTATTTCTTGATAATCATTCACTGATACTCCTATGAATCCTATATTAGGTCTATACTTGGGTCGGGTAACGAGTGTAAGTGACGGCCCAATCTAGTCAGAGACGAGAAGCGCAGCCGTTTGGGAAAAGGCTGCAACTTGCGAACTGGGCATAGGATGGAATATGCAATCTCAGGCTGCAGGTCATTTTCTTTATAGGCAAATTTCTCAACGCCAAGCATCTCTCGTGCCTCGTTCGAGCCATCCTTCTTCTCACAAAACGCTAGGCTGTGGGCGCTGGCCCGCGACACACGATATGTTTAGCATCTGCCTAACGATCTGGGTCGCCGTCACCATCGAGCAGTCGCGAGGGTTCCTGAGACTGATCCGGCAAATTCACGCAAAACACAATCATGCTAGCGGTTCGAGTGCCAGCAACTCCATGGACTTCGCAACGCCGGCCATTTTCAGAGAGCGGCAGCGCCATGACTAATCAGGGTTTGGTACTAGACGGTCTCTCCTCAGAATCGGAATTCATGGAAGCTGTTGCCATGGAATTGTTAGATCGAACGCGTCGGGCCGGTGTTTTTGCTGTCCTGCGAATACGAATAAACTCTCATATGGCGGTTGGCAATCTGATAGCTGACGACGGCGCCGAAGATAGACTATTGCTCCTGTCTGTCGATCGTCTTCGTCACTGTCTTCGCGCTAGCGATATGGTTGCGAAAGAGAAACCAGGTATTGTGCTGATTCTTCTTAGAGACCTCCATGGAGAAGAAGATTTGGAAATGATCTGCGAGCGAATAATCAGAGCTGGGAAGAGGCCTTTTCAAGTCGTTGGCACGGAGATCTACAGTGGGTTCATAGTGGGCGCTGCCCTGAATTCCATCGAGAGTCTCGACGCTGCCACTCTACGACGCAACGCAACAGCAGCTATGTATCGTCCCATCTGCTCGGGGGAAGATGGGTTTGAGTTATTTACTCCTGAACTCGTTGGGAGGTATCCTGACCAGGCCGAGATGGAGCAATATATTAACGACGCTATAGAAAACGATTTACTGGACCTAAACTTTCAACCGCAGTATCGAAAAGACGGATCTCTGATCGGTGCGGAGGCTCTGATGCGGTTGCAAACTCCTAATGGTAGATGGTTAGAAGAACGGGACTTCGTGCCATGGATAGAAGATCGTGAACTTATTCGACAAATTGGTAGGAGAATACTCAAGAAGGTATTTGTTCAAGCTCACGACTGGCTTGAGAGAGGTGTCCCAATTGCATCGCTTTCCCTGAATGTAAGGACATCGCAACTGCACGATAAGGATTTTACCGCAGCTCTTGATGAGCTCAGTAGCGTAATAGGGGTTCCAGGAAGTCTCATCGAACTTACGGTGTCGGAATCTACGATCACGACCAATTTGGCGGCTGCCACGGAAACGATGAAGAAGCTCGCGAATATAGGGTTTCGATTTGCTCTGAGCGGATACGGTCTGAGTCCTTTCCCCTCTTCCTATCTTCAACGTCTTCCAATCAAGACGCTGCAGGTGAGCTGCACATTTGGCGTCGAGGGATACATTGACTCCTACGACGTGATTCACGCGATCATTTCGCGAGGACATCGGTTTGGGTTTCGAATCGCTGCCAAAGACATACAGTCACGGAAACAGCGAGCGGAACTTCGAGAAGCGGGATGCGACATCTTCCAAGGTCCGTTCCTTTCCGGCGTTCTTTCCAGTGGGGAGATGGAATCAGTTCTTCTTCGTTCAGTGCTCAAAGAAGCTGTGTGAAATCGTTCAGGACATAGCCTTCGGTCGAGACAAACGATTTTTAGCATGATGCGTGATGAGGCAGAATATGCAAAGGTCGTGTGTTAGGCTTGCAATCACCTTGAAGTAGAGCTATATCAACGCGAGGTGTAGAAACGCAAAATCCGCCACATCCAGGAATAGTCTTAGGAGACATGCTTAAAAAGCGCTCTGCCAGTGCGGCAGTGTTTGCTAAGCAAGTCGGTTTAGACGAGCCTTTGCTCTCAGATATTCTCGCAGGCAGTCGAGATATCGACAGGTCACTATCCGCGGCGATCAGTTCGGCTTTGGGAGAAGATCGACCAGAGCATTGGTATTTTATGCAAATGCACTACGACCAATGTAAGAAAGATAATTCGTGACCCTCGACCCGAGGTGTCACGTCTTGCGTAAGATCCCCAGGGCCCCGTTTTGGAGCTTGTATTAGTTAGATCAATGAGCTCGCTGCTGGAGGGCAATATCCCAGCGAATTCGAACCTATCGCAAACCCACGGGGACTACGCACATAAAGGGATGGTTGGTCTTTTAAAAGGAAACCTTTTGCCAACTCCAGATTCTCAGAGCGAAGCGAAACCTCGAATTCCTTGGAGAAGATCTGAAGGGTAGATAGGTTTTGTAAGTAGATTGAAATCGTGGCCTTGATCACGAGAAGCTTCAAGCAGACCTGCCGTGGAAGCGCGCCCCGAAAAGAGCAGAATTTTACAATCCGGACACCGCCTTTTCATTCGAACTGCAAGATCAATGCCGGACAAATCGGATAGTGCAACATCCGCTATGAGAAGATCGGGAGACGCTTTCATCGCACTATGCAGAGCATCAGAGCAATTCGTGAATGATTTGACCGAAAAGCCACTTTGCTTCAACATGGCCGCGAGTGTTGACACGATGACAGGCTCATCATCAACGACGAATATGCAGATCCCGTTTTGCGACATAGACACTCTTTCGGCGATCTCCCGTTTGGCAATTCCAAAGGGTATGGGTGAATACCTATGCGAGCCACTGCTTGCCCTACACGTTATCACACGTCACTTATGTAAATCCGTCAACTGTTATAAGTGTCGAATGGCCACTAAAAGATAAATCATTCCAGAGTCACTGCTCCGACTAGGGCGAAATTGGGTGAATAATAACAAGAAAGCTGATGGTTAGACTGGCGTGACGCAGGTTGTGACATCTCAAATACTGAGTATCCCTTGAAAAAGCGGCGTCTTACTTCGCTGCCAATGTGGGATAGGCTGATGGCCAAATACAAGAGCATCTTAGTTCAATTCGGAGCTATTGCCGACTATGACGTCCCCACGTATTTCTACTGTCTTTCCGAACAGGCTGAGATCCGTGGCCTGGATATTGACGGGCTTGGAGTCACGGTCGGTGCACACAATCATCAGTTGGCTCGCATCCTTGGCGTGAACGTATTCAATGTATCCACCGACAAATTCCTGCAGTTCCTTGAGGGTGAACTTACGTCGATTCTGGGGAGTCACATACGTTACGGTCCCTTCGCTTCTGTACAGTAATGCCACGACTCTCCTCCTGCAACATCTCTTACTATTTGCCTGCATTGGCATGCCAAACAACGCCAAAGAATTCTTGGATTACGAGATTTCTATTATCTGATATGAGGGCAAGAAAAGGTGGGCAGAGAGGAGAATTCTTGAAAGGCATCTTATCAGATGCGATATTTGTCTTAGGCTCTTAGCCATGCACAGTTGTAACGATCCAGCATGGTGCCCAAAATAGGTTAGTACTTTCCTTGGTTCTCGGGCTCAAGAAGCAGTTTGGGAGTCAGAGACTCCGAATCGCGAACCGTTGCAGCTTAGGGATCGACGTCAACTCGGCCTTGTTCTGGTGCCGTGGGAAGTACTGACTAATGCATGATTCGATGTGGGGCTAACTTCGGGCGATCGGCTTGTCGATTCGAGTAGTTGGTTGCATTGGACGCGCAATCTGTTCGTTCGAACCGTTCCTGATGGGTGATGCCGACGCGGTCAGGGGAGTTCCGGACAGCGTGCGGCCCAGATCCAAGGAATTCGGAGCGGGTAATGGTAAAGCCGGTACCACACAACCAAGGGATTCGGTAAGATGCTGTAACTATTGCGGTTATAGTCCCGCGACAGAAAGCAGTCTGAGAAGAGCGGCGCCCACTACGAAACATTCGCAGAATGTCTCCATTGAGGTGTTATGGGCAATACCACTTCAAGTGGACGCTAAATTCCGCTCATATTTGGTACTATTTGGTACCATGTTACTTGTGGAACCAAAATGTTTGTTATTAGGCATCGCGGAGTAACAAATGTCTGATTCAGAGCAAGTTGTAATACCTCCTGCCGATGGCAAATGGCTGGGGGAGGTGCGGCCCAACAAGGATGTCGCCGCCTTGTTCTCGAATCTGCGTCTGAACGACACACACTATCAACCGTTTCCTCGCCTCCGAGTCAGCAAGATACCTGAGGAACTTGTCGAAGTGATGAGTACCCAAACCATGCGGCCGGTCTGTGAAGATACAGTTCAAATTGGCATATTCTCTCCAATGGGTGGATCTGGCACAAGTACCCTTACTGCAAGTCTTGGCTGTATCCTATGTCAATTAGGAAGACGTGTCTTACTCGTAGACACTTCGCCTTGGCAAGGTCTAGCCTTCCATTTCGGTGCGACGGAGGCACGCTCAGGTAAGCGCACATTCTCCGCTCCCGGATCTCGCGACTCAAAAATCCATATTTTGCCTTTCAGTGGGAGCGCCTGCTTCCCTGATTTAGAAAGTGTTTTTGCTACAACGCCGGTGGACTGTGTTTTGTTCGATCTCGGAAACGGATCCGATGACACGTCGAACGCCTGCCTCCGCGAGTGCGACATTCTCTTAGTGACGTTATTGCCCGAACCTTCGGCGGTGTGGTTGGCGAAAGCTGTGAAGCTACTTCTCACTAAGCTCGGGATTTCCACTGCGCGCCTTCAATTCGTCATTAACCAAATGGATGGCTCACGCGCTGCTCAAGAAGTTCGGGTACTTCTCGAAAAATCTCTGGGAGAAGATTTATTTCCAACAGCAATCAATCGTCAACCAGAGGTTCACAACGCGGTCGCAAATGGTGTTGTACTGCCGTGCTATGCGCCCGAGGCTCAGGCGACGGTTGTCTGCCACGAGATTGTTCGGTGGCTGCAGGTGCCAGAGATCAACACTAAGAAGACAGAGCTTCGCTGGTGTGAAGAGTGAAGCGGCTGGCGTCGTTGTGGGGGGTAGTTGGTTCGAGTAGAAGCGTCGCGGGCGCCCTTAGCCGAGGCACACTGTACGTGGTCTTTGGCGTGCTGATTTACCTGTGTGTTACTTTGCGCTTCGATTGGCAGCAGCAGGCTATCGTTGGTTTTCTAACACTGGCGATTGTGTTTGCACTTTACAGTTTCTCTCAAGCGTATGTGACCACGGTGATGCTCATTGTTGCTTCCCTGCTCACCACCTGTCGATATGCCGTATGGCGCGTGACTCAGGTGTATCAGGCGGTAACGGATCCAAGCAGTGATTTGAGTTGGATTGAACTCTTCTTCATGTTCCTACTTCTGGCAGCGGAGGTGTATGCCTTTTCGATTCTCGTGTTGGGTTTTATACAGACGATCTACCCCCTCCGAAGACCTCCGGTTCCCTTGCCTCCTAATTCCGAGACCTGGCCAGAAATAGATGTACTGATTCCCACCTACAATGAGCCACTTTCGGTGGTGCGGTCCACTGCGCTGGCTGCGGTCAATATCGACTACCCAAACGGCAAAATGCATGTTTACCTCCTCGACGACGGAAGGCGGGAAGAGTTTCGCGGATTCTGCGAGCAGATCGGTATCGGCTACATGACTCGGCCCAACAACTTGCACGCAAAGGCAGGAAACATTAATCATGCACTTTCGAAACTGAAGTCTCCTTTCGTGGCGATCTTCGATTGCGATCATTTGCCGACGCGTAGTTTTCTGCAAATCACTATGGGCTGGTTTCTGAAAGACCGAAAGCTCGCTATGCTGCAGACCCCTCACCACTTCTACTCCCCCGACCCATTTGAGCGAAACCTAGGAACCTATGGGCTGGTGCCGGACGAAGGAGAACTCTTCTACGGTCTGCTGCAGGATGGCAATGATTTGTGGAACGCCACCTTCTTCTGCGGATCTTGCGCCGTTCTGCGTCGCACCGCACTCGATGAAATCGGCGGCATCGCCGTTGAAACTGTGACGGAGGACGCGCACACCTCCCTCCGAATGCAAACTCATGGTTGGAACACAGCGTACATCAATACCGCGCAGGCTGCGGGGCTAGCAACCGAAAGCCTCTCGGCTCATGTCGGACAGCGAATTCGTTGGGCTCGTGGCATGATACAGATCCTCCGCACCAACAACCCTCTCTTTGCGCGTGGACTTACACTTCCACAACGACTTTGCTACTTCAATGCGATGGTGCATTTCTTGTATGCGCTGCCGCGTCTGATCTTTCTCACTGCTCCGCTGGTGTACATGTTGCTTGGGCTGCGCAACATCCCGGGATTGTGGCTCTCAATTGCTGCCTACGCATTACCTCACCTGTTTGTGTCCAACATGACGAACTCTCGCCTTCAAGGGAAATACCGACACTCCTTCTGGAATGAGATATACGAGACGGTGCTGGCTCCCTACATCCTTGGCCCGACTCTGCTCGCACTGATAAATCCGAAGCTCGGTAAGTTCAATGTCACCGCCAAGGGTGGAATTGTAAGGAAACGTTACTTCGACAAATCGATTGCTCGGCCTTATCGATTTCTACTAATTCTTAACTACATAGGCCTAGCGGTGGCACCATGGAGATTTTATGTTCATAACGCAGACCATAAGGGTGCCGTGCTGATGAACGTATGTTGGATTCTCTTCAACTGTATGATTCTTGGTACAGCTAATGCCGTGGCCATTGAAGCTCAGCAGCTACGGAGCAATGTGCGTCTCGTTCGCGGACTGACATTCTCAATTCGTCTTAAAAATGGCGCCATGGTATCTGCCATATCCAACGATTTATCGCTTGGCGGCGGTGCAGCAACTTTGGGAATCCCCGCTGCCCTTGAAGACGGCGAAGCTATAGAGATTGTCTACGTTCTTGATGACAGCGAAGTTATTCTTCCAGCCCGTATTGTCGGTCACCAAGGAACGACGGTTCGCTTTCAGTACCGGCCTCTGTCTCTTGAAGAAGAGGAGTCGCTCACTTTGGTACTTTACTCCCGCGCGGATGCCTGGATCCCCGCGAGTGAGCCTCCCCCTGATCGCCCGCTCAAGAGCCTCGCCACCATCATGCGACTCTCATTGCGGGGCATTCGGTATTCCATTACCAGTTTCTTTCCGAGTCGAGGCGCTAATGCTCTGAAGGAGAGCACCGAAAAAGTCGCGGGCTTATTGCTAGGTCTACTCGTCCTGCATTCAGCTTTGCTTGCCCAATCTCCGTCTCCTGTCTCCCTAGGGCACCCATTCCACGCGGCGATTTCGCTAGCTGACATGGGGTCCGAGGATGGCATCATGTTGCGTGGTGGGGATACGTTCGCGAATGCACCTCTTGTTCTGAGTGGATCTCAGGTCGCACAAAACGCCACGCTACACCTCAGATATCGCTTTTCGCCGGATATGCTTTCAGCACGAAGTTTGATAACCGTGTCGTTTAACGATACGGCACTCGTAGACTTACCGATGCCGGCTGTGGTTGCAGGAGCGGGCTCATCGTCACTCAGTGCTGACATCCCCATCCCAGGAGAGTTGCTCGCAACTCGGAACACTTTGACGTTTCACCTACAAGCTCACTACGCTGCCCGATGTGAGAATCCCAGAGACTCTCGTCTCTGGGCGCAAGTGGAACCTACATCGACCTTCGAAATGGTAGGCGTCTTGCTGCCGATCGCAGACGACCTAGCGGTGCTCCCCAGCCCTTTTTATGAGAAGGAGCAAAGCGCACCTTCCACCAGGATCGTCACTGTATTTGAGTCTTCACCATCTCCCAAGTTGATGATGGCGGCAGGCGCAGTTTCCTCGTGGTTTGGTTTAAGGGCCAACTCCCATAAGCTACTATTCCCCGTTTCTATTGGACGACTGGTTGCGGGCAACTCCGTTGTCGTCGCGCGCAACGACTCGCCGCTCTTGTCCGGTCTTGGGCAGTCTTCTCACGGTCCTCGCCTGTCAATAAAGGTCAACCCAGCAGATGGCGTGAGCAAACTGCTTGTTGTCAGCGGAGACGACGAAGATGAGATACTGGCGGCTGCTTACGCCCTTGCTTTGGGAAAAACATTCAGGGGTGAATCTGCCACTGTTGAATCTGAACCCCTTCCAGCGTTACGCCGCCCGGACGACGCGCCAAGATGGGTACAGACCACAACGCAGTCGTCTTTGTGGAGCTACGGGGACATCAATGAGCTGCGCACCGACGGGTCTCAACCCGTAGCGTCCTACGTCCGCATACCCCCCGATCTCTTTTTGAGTGACCGCGAGGCAATCAAGCTTCGTCTGCAATATGTCTACAACAGTTCACCCCCGTCCCAGGCAGCTAACCTGCGGGTAACAGCTAATGGATCTCAAATAAGTTATTTGTCTCTGGCACCTCAAGGTGGGAAGGATACTTCTCAGAGCGCTGCCATTCCCGTTCCTGTCGGCAATCTTCGACCCTTTGCGAATACGCTGCTCTTCGAATTTCTTTTTCAACCCACGAGTCCAGATTTCTGCAGTCCTCCACGGCCGTCCAGTTCATCCGGGACCCTTCTCCGCACTTCGAATCTAGACTTGAGCCAACTCCCCCACTGGACAGCACTGCCGAATCTCGAATTGTTTGCAAATGCCGGGTTTCCTTTCACCCGCTTCGCTGACCTTTCACAGACCACGATCGTTCTCCCGGACCAGCCCTCAGAACTTGAGATCGAAACGATGCTCACGTTGCTTGCCTACTTCTCTGCACAAACCGGATATCCTGCAATACGCGTCCAAGTGGGCAATGCCCAAAGCTTCGGCGAAGATCGTGATCTTCTGGTGATTGGGACCGAGGCCGATATACCTACTACCGCCGCTCTCAACGCCAGCCTTCCTTTGAGCTTTGAAGAAGGAGCCACTGCACGACGCCTCAACACCCCGTTTTCCCTCGCTCAACGGCTCTGGACAAAGATCTCTCATCTCGATGCGGAGTCCTTTTCCGATATGCGAGGGCGCGATGAAGAAGGGCGTCTCGATCGCAGTTTGGGCCAGGCGGCTGATTCGGTGATAGAAGCGGTCGAGTCACCCATCTTGCCTCACCGATCCATCATTGTTGTGATGCTTGGTAAAGGGACACAAGGTCTCTTCCCCGCTTTTCTGAATATTTCCTCCTCTGCGCAGATACACGGCAACGCTGTCCTTCAGCATGGCGCGCACTTTGATTCCTTTTCAATAGGACTTTCTCCGTATTACGTAGGGCACATAGCGGCGATCCCAAGAATCAGGGCATGGATGCATCAGGAGCCTTGGGTTGGCGTTCTTCTTCCATTCCTTATCGGCTTACTCTTGGCGCCTTGGTTGCACGGCCGCCTGAAGCAACGAGCTGCCGAGCGCCTACAAGGAGATCTGACATGATCGCTGTGCTCGCCGTCATATCGTTCGTTCTGGGATCAGGTCCGGTCACGCAGCCCTCGTGGCCTCTATGGACGCGTTATGTGGAACACTTCGTGCAAAGGGATGGCCGTGTCGTCGACCATGATCGCGACGAGGTGACGACGTCCGAGGGCCAGAGTTACGCGATGTTCTTCGCTCTTGTCGCCAATGATCCCTCGAGCTTCGATCTGGTATACCAGTGGAGCGCTACTCATTTGGCAAACGGCAGCGTAGCGCGCAACCTTCCAGCCTGGAGCTGGGGACGCAGACTAGATGGTACATGGGGGATAAAGGACAACAATTCGGCCAGTGATGCAGATATGTGGATGGCCTATGATCTGATCCAGGCGGGACGTCTGTGGAAGCGCCCCGATTACACCAGCGCAGGGGAAATTCTGTTCAAGCTTATCGCGAGCAAAGAAGTACTCCAAGTCCACGGCTCTCCTGTACTCTTACCCGGGCAGACGGGATTTGAACGAGACGGGACGGTCGTGCTCAACCCGAGCTACATGCCGCTCTTTCTTTTTCAGGCCGCTGCGCAGGTGCAGCCTTCAGGTCCGTGGTCTTCTTTAGCCGCTTCTCTGCCCTGGCTTCTTCGAGAAGGATCGATAGCAGGATTTGCGGCAGACTGGCTTGAACTCACGCCCGAGGGAACACTCCGCCCAATCCCCGCACCGGATAGTGGCTCGGCGCGTGCCACTGGAAGCTACGACGCGATTCGGGTGTACCTGTGGAGTGGCATCACCTCTTCAGGGACTCCGGGCCGTGCCGCTGTTCTAAAAGAGATCTCAAGTATGGCCGCCTATATGAGGGAACACGCCCTCCCGCCGGAGATTGTCACCGAAGGCCGTCCTACACTGACGGGCACCGGACCTATCGCCTACTCCGCAGCGCTCATTCCATTTCTGCAAGCATCAGAAGCGCCTGAGGCGGCTGCACAGCAGGAGAGGCGCTTGAACCTTGCATGGTCCTCGCGGTCTGGCCTGTACGGCGAACCGCCTCGTTACTACGACCAGAATCTTTCGATGTTCGCGCTCGGTTTTATGGAGCACCGGTACCGGATTCGTAATACCGGAGAATTGGACGTCTCATGGCAAAGATAAGTTCTTCAAAGCTTCGTAATGCGGCTTTTGTAGCAGTATGCATGATAGCGATAGATCCGGTTCGGGTCGTAGCGGCCGACTCGCCTGCACTCAAAATTCTGCTGAACCGCGCACAGACTCAGGCTCAAAGCGGCCATCTGAACATTGCAATTTCGACATGGCAACAGGTCCTGGCATCGGATCCGGTCAATATCGAAGCGTTACGGAGCATCGCTGCAGCTGAAATTCAGCTTGGAAATAAGGCCGAGGCGGACGCCTATGTTCAGCGCCTGCAGAAAGCGGGGGCGAGTCCAGCAATAGTTGGACAGCTGCAAGCAATGCACTCCCGCCCTTCTGACACGGCGCTATTGGGGCAGGCCTCGGCTCTGGCTAAGTCAGGTCAATACGGCGAAGCGATAGAGATCTATCGCAAAGTTTATGGCAACGATCCACCGGCGGGTGACTCTGCACTAGTCTTCTACGATACGTTAGCCGCTCTTCCCGCAGAACGAAAGCATGCCGTTCAAGGTCTACGAAAACTTGCTCGTCAGTTTCCTGCGAACGAAAAATATTCCATCGCATTGGGACGGGTTCTTACTTATGACTCCGATACACGAGCGGAGGGCATTACGCTCCTGCGGCGCTTTCCAGCCGATCGCGATGCCGACGACGCACTCAGGAAGGCAATGAGTTGGAGTGAGCGAACTCAAATACCTCAGGATGTTGCGGCTCTACCTTCGGCTTCTCATACTTCTTCCTCAACGGCTCCGATTAAATCGACGTCAGAGCTGGGGGCTGGATATCGAGCCTTGAATGCCAATAATCTGGCGCAGGCGGACGAGCACTTTCGTGCGTCACTTGTACACGAAACAACACATGGCCAAGCGCATGCCGGTCTGGGCTATGAATTCATGAAGCAGCAAGACTTCGCCGGTGCAGTGCAAGAATTTGAAAAAGCAAAAGAGGACGGCGACCGAGACGCAAATCTCGCTCAAGCATTGACGAACTCACGATTCTGGAACTCGATGAGTGAAGCGAAAAGCGCTACGGAGAAACAAAACCTGGAATCAGCCATCACTGACTACCGCAACGCCTTGGTACTCAAGCCAGAGAGTACCGATGCAATGATTGCTCTCGGTGGGGCGCTCCTTAGCGCAGGCCGGCCGAAAGAAGCCATTCCTTATCTACAAAAAGCGGTACGAGCCAATGCTGAATCACAGGACGCGTGGCGCGCTCTCTTCGTTGGACAGTCCCTGTCCTTACAACAAGCGGATGCTGTCAAAACGGCCGAGCGCATCCCGTCTAATCTACGAACTCTCTTTGAAGTCGATCCGGAGTTCATGGGATACCTAGCCCGCGACTATGCAGCCATCGGAGAGCAGGCTCGGGCAGATAGCATTCTAAAGCGCGCCTTGGCTTTGTTGCAGGGTGATGGCGACAGCGAGCCGTCAATCGCCAAGCAATTACAGTACGCGTCTCTTCTGATGATGGCAAAACGGTACAACACCGCGATCCGTAGCTATCGGCACGTACTTGCTAATGCTCCGGACAGTGTGGATGCCTGGCGGGGTATGGTGAACGCAAATCATCTGGCAGACCGCGACGCGGAGGCGCTGCGCGCGTACCGTCAGGCACCGTCTGCAATCTCTGCAGCGATGGAGAAGGACGCTGGATTTTTATCTATGCTTGCAGGTATCTACCAATCGGTGGGTCAAATCGAGGCAGCTCGAGCCATGCTGAAACGAGCGCTCAAGCTCTCATCTTCAACCGCTCTGCAACTGCAACTGGCCTCCCTGGAGATGTCCAACGGCGATAAGCAATACTCGGCCGATCTTTTTGCGCAGATCGTTGACGACCATCCGGATTCGACAGAGGCATGGCTCGGATGGGTGCAGGCTCTCCACGCCATAGGTCACGATCGCGACGCACTCCGTCAGAACGACGAAATGCCAGAGCCCGTGAATGAAACCCTTCAAGGAAATCCCGAATATCTACAGACCCTCGCATCAATTTATAGTGCGCTTGGAGACAAACGGAAAGCATCCGAGGCAATTGCACAAGTAGATTCGTTCTATGCGCAACAGGGCATCGATCCCCCGCTTGCCGTCCAACTGCAACAAGGTTGGCTATCGCTCAAGGCCGGCGAGAATGTGCGGCTTTCCAGTGTGATCCAGCAACTGAATCGTTTTGACGATCTAACAGAGGATCAACAGATGCAGGTGGCGCATTTGTGGACGAGCTGGTCTATTCAGCGAGCCTCGCAACTGTCTCAACAGGGCAACCGTGCAGCCGCTGTTGCGGTGTTGTCTGTCACGCTCAAAGCCTTTCCGGACGATATCTCTGTGAATGCCGCGCTGGCGAACGCATATCTGGCAAACGGCGACGCGAAGCGATCAGTGGCTCTTTATGCGCGACAGGATATGACCGAGGCAGATTTGAGCGTTTGTACTGCGGCGATTAACGCAGCGCTGGTTGCAAATGATCGTAAACAGGTAAAAGCATGGTTGGAGATCTCGCTCGACCGCTTTGGACAGAACGAAAAAGTGCTGGAGCTTGCCGCCCGATTCGAGCAGCAACGAGGTGACCAGCAACGAGCGGCAGCCTATGATCGCGCAGCGTTACGGGCGGCCGGGCCACCTTCCATCGCCGACCTTACATCATCACGCCCCACTGGCGACGCGACAGTTGATGCAGAGCCGTCGGCTCGGCAGCAGCTGTTCAACTTGTTGTCGCAATCAACTCCACAATCTAAGGCTCACCTCCAATCTCGCTCGCTAGGAGATGCAGAACAGGACCTGACCCAAGG
The DNA here is from genome assembly GCA_964658525.1 of uncultured Edaphobacter sp. Taxonomy (GTDB): domain Bacteria; phylum Acidobacteriota; class Terriglobia; order Terriglobales; family Acidobacteriaceae; genus Edaphobacter. The sequence continues at coordinate 25,999 of CAZZZG010000007.1, read as the reverse complement.
ATCGCTCGAGCCTCTTCACTCAAATCAGAGCCGCAACACTCGCGTCATTGCAAGTTCAGAGAATGACAGGTCCGACTACGACATAGTTCAACCTTCGTTTAGCGCGAAGGGTTCTCATCGGCGCAATAAAGATGACTCAGCCTCAGACTCGGTGGCGCTGGGCGATCCTCATGACGAAGAATGGGCATACTCGCCAAACCATAAGACAGACCCCGCGACTACATTGGCTGTGCCTCCACGGAAGCATCATCTTCTATCTGATAGGGACATAACCTCAGATACGAACGGAACTGTCGAAGACTCGCCAGGAAACAATGCAGCCTCTCCCTATCAGTCTGCTCCTTCGAGCTCTTACCAACAGCGCTCGAATACGCGAATTCTTTCGGAGCCAGCAACTCCAGACATTCCAAGCCACGAAGTTCGTGCACTCCCTACCTCGGCGGATGATAAGTCAACATTGGATGAATCAACCGGAGTCATCTATCGAAATGCTGTTCTTGGAACAATTCGGCCCCCCAGCGGTGTTGAGCAGATTCTAACGAGCGATATTTCCTCAGCGGCGACTCTTAAACCCATTCCTTCGGAGCCGGTCGAGTCATTGCCTCCCCTTACAGGTATGGTCAGGCCCTCGATAAAAGTCTTATCTCCTCGTCAACAGATACAGCAAAACCTGGACGCCATCGAAAGTAGCTCAAGCTCTTATTTCGGGGGAGACTCGTCCATAGTTTTTCATAGTGGCCAGCCCGGATTTGACAGCCTTAACGCCTACAGCGCCAACTCCGAACAATCTATGATGCTGGGCAGGGGAGCACGAGCTACGATAGTGACACATCCCATTCTTCTACAGAGTGGGTCGGCAGGAGCCGATGCTGCGTTTCAAATGGGAACTCTCCCGCTCGGCGCTCTCTCTGCGATCCAGACCGCCGCAGGGGTAGGTGGTGAGTTGCAACTTCGAACCCGGAGCTTCGGCGCCGCGGTCGGCTACACCCCGAGGGGATTCCTCGTGGAGAACGTAACGGGCCGATTACTGATTCAGCCAGACAGCGGTCCCGTGACTCTCACTCTCGAGCGTCAACCCATCGAGGAGACTCAACTGTCTTACGCCGGGCTAAGGGATTTCGGTTCGACCACACCTTCATCTCCTGGCAATATATGGGGCGGCGTTATCAGCAACTCTGCCTCCTTGCAAATCAACCGGAGTGAAGCTGCGTCGGGGTGGTATATCCAGGGCGGTGGTCAGTACATGACGGGCCAGCACGTTGAGTCAAACCATCGTATTGATGGATTCGCCGGCGCTTATTGGTCAATCTGGAATCACCCCGAGTACGGAAAGCTAACCCTTGGTATGAACTTTTTCGGAATGCACTATGCGAACAATCAGCGCTTATTCACTTATGGCAACGGCGGTTATTTCAGCCCTGGAGCATATCTGTTGAGCAGTGTGCCAATTACATTCGATGGGATCTACGGTTCTAGATTTCATTATAAAGTGGCGGGATCGTTGGGACTTCAAGCATTCCAAGAAGACGCGAGCCCTTATTTCCCCATCGATAGCGCATTGCAGGCTGCAGCCAAAAACCCATTTACCGTGGAACGGATCAGCATAGGTGCAAATTACAACGTCGGAGGAGAGGCGTCATACCTGATCACAGAGCATTGGCATGTCGGAGGTGCCTTCAGCGTGAATAACTCCTACGACTACACCAGCGGTCGACTCAGTTTCTTTTTGCGGTACTCTTTTACCCCCCAGTCGACGGATTCGATAACCGGACCAACAGGTTTAGTTACAACTCGTGGTTTGCGCCCGTTGTTTACGCCGTAAGTTGGGAATTGGCAACTCATTTTCGAATACCCTCTATCGACATGTGACCCACCAGAGGCAATCTAGAGTAGGTCTAATTCGGGCGCTCTCGAAAACATCCGCTCCGAAACGTGGCGGAAACAGGTCCTAACAGCGGATTGTAAGACCTGAACAAACGACTAGAACTTACGACCTACATTCGCTCCGGCGGTAGCGCCCGATTCTCCAAGAAATTCGGCACCCATTAGTGGTACTTACAAGTACCACTAATGCTTATACCGTTATTGGGAAAGGGCGTCCCATGTCGCACGAATCTGTAAACAGACGTTTTCGTCTTGGAGATTCAGACTTTCGTTATGAAATGTCAGAGACACGTTACGGCGGTTCCGGTCTTGATAACTGCGGTTATCGTGATGCTGTTTGGGTTTGTGCTTCCAATGCGTGCGATGGATAAGGTATCAGCCGATAATCTCCAGGCAGCTATTCGAACGCTTAGCTTTCTCGAATCGCTCCCTAGAGAAGGAATCATCGCTGTAGGAGTTGTGTATCCATCCGACATCCCTAACGCTCAAGCCTTAGCTTTAGAGACAGCCAAAAGTATCGGTGATATGCGCGGGCCGAACTCGCGACCACTTCAAGCAGTAGCTTTATCGACCATTGAATTGGGTACATTTTCAGGACATTTGGACGTGATCTTCCTTATGCCGGGTGCCTCAAAGGATTCGGAATTGATTCTGGATGCTATGCGCCGCCACCAGCTCATGAGTATTTCTGGCGACCCAGCTTGCGCAGACGCAAGATGCTGCGTGCTGATGGTGAGGTCCGGTCAGCGGGTTGAAATATCTCTTAACACCGCTCTGGCAGAGGCTGTGGGTGCCCGCTTCTCACTTGTATTCACGATGGTGGTGAAACGAAGATGAATTCGATTTTAACATCTTCGATATCCCACAAGAGATCGACTGGCTCTCTGCAGTGGGTCGCAGCTAGGTCTGGACGGTTGCTGTCGTTCTCGGCTCATGGCCAATCAGTGCAATATCTTCACTCCCAGTCGGGAGATTTTGACATTCGGAAGGACGGTCCAATTGGTGGACTCATACCGGTTGCGGGTTTCGTGTCGCTGGATGGTCGGGTCGCCTACAACTTAACTGGTCGGATGACATGGTCTGTCTCAGATCAAAACCTGACCTACGCAAACCAACTTCAAACCTCAGGCCCCGCAGTAAGACGACGTGTGCTCGGTACGATGTCGATCAACTTCTGAGCGATGCAAACATGAATCCATTCTGGCAAATCACGATGATCGAATTTCTGCTGAATGTGGCGGTCTTCGCGGGCGCGATCATCTTCTATGGCCCGATAAGAATTCTTGCTGTGCGCCTGTCACGGAGCTGCAAGTCCATAGAGGGATCGGCCTCCGGTATCCTATTCGGCATCGCCACGGCCGGGGCACTCGTTTTGCCAGTGCATCTGGAAGGCGGCGCGGCCGTTGGGTGCAATACCATTTTGCTGGCGCTTGTTGGACCTCTAGATGGATCTGTAGCGATTTTGGGAGGTCTCGTATTCTCAATTGCAATAGAGCTCCTGCCATGGCCGGCGAAGATGCAATCCAACAATGTTGCGGTTATCTCACTGCTGGTCTCCGCTGCCTCGGGGTTGTTATTCCACTGGGGGTTGACACATCGTTCGGGCAATGAAAATAAGCAACTTCAATATTTTCACTTGCCGCTCCTTGGAATGCTGTCAGCGGCGGGCGGCTTGTCTGTTCTTGCGTTATTCCAGGGGACACAGGAAGTAACATCCTCGATCATTCCAGCCATGACGTCTAACATTTTCTCAGCCGTCATCCTTGGCACTCTCCTACTTCACGAAAAACGTCGTTCCGAAACCGAGCGCGAACTGCGTGACAGTGAGGCGAGTCTTGCTGGTCAAGCTAAGGAACTGGCTGTGGCGCGCGATATTGCGGAGGGTGCGAACCGTGCGAAGTCGATGTTTCTGGCAAACATGAGCCATGAGCTGCGTACGCCATTGAATGCGATTCTGGGGTATGCGCAACTGCTGAAGCGAGATCCAAATCTAACCTCGCGTCAGGCCAGTGCCTCGGAAACGATCCAGCAGAGTGGCGAGCATCTTCTGATGCTGATCACCGACATTCTGGATCTGTCCAAGATTGAAGCCGGCAAGATCGAGCTGCAGCTCAACCCTTTGGATATGTCTGCTTTCCTTCGCGGCATTGCCAACATCATCAGTATCAAGACTGAAGAAAAAGCTCTCGACTTTGGGTGCGATATCACGAGGGATCTTCCGGCATTCGTCCAAGTAGATCAGAAGCGCCTGCGCCAGGTGCTGTTGAACCTGCTCTCAAACGCGGTCAAGTTCACCGATCGGGGGCGGGTGGACCTGCGTGTCCAGGTGTTGTCCCAGTCAACGGAGCAGGTGCAACTCCGCTTTGAAGTGGAGGATAGCGGTATCGGTATCGCTAGGGAGGAGTTGGAGAAGATCTTTCGGCCGTTCGAGCAGGTAGGGGACGTGCAGCGCCGGTCTGGCGGGACCGGGCTTGGGTTGAGCATCAGCCAACAGCTGGTTCGGTTGATGGGGAGTGAAATACAGGTAAAGAGCACGCCGAACCAGGGGAGCTGCTTCTCGTTTGAGATGTCAGCGCGGGTTGTTGAGTTCGAACGAAGCGTGTCTCAACTCAGCCGGCGGCCGGCCGGTTACAGTGGCCCTCGCAAAAGAGTGATGGTGGTCGATGATATCGATGCGAACAGGGCAGTGCTGACGCATACGCTGGGCAGTCTGGGCTTTGATGTAAGCGAGGCGGTCAACGGCCTGGAGGCGGTGACCTTCGCCCAGGCCGCGCCGCCTGATCTGATCCTGATGGACATCAGAATGCCGGTGATGGATGGACTCGAGGCGATGCGCCGGATGCAGCAGATGTCCGAGCTGCGCATGGTTCCGGTTATCGCCGTTTCGGCCGGTGTGGCCCGGGAGGAGAAGGACGACTGCATGGCGGCAGGGGCCACGGCATTTCTGACCAAACCTATCGAGAACACGCATATGTTGCAGGAGATCGGCAGGCTGCTCGAGCTGACCTGGATCTGTGATAGCCCACAACCGGCGCTGCCTTCCGCTAATGATGGGGTAGAGCAATTCGCAATACCCAAGTCCGCGGAGATGGAGTGTCTGCGCGGGTTGGCGAAGGCAGGAAACATGCGGGCCATCAGGGAGAAAGTAGATCAACTCGCAGCACTCAATCCACAATATCGCCCGTTCGCCGACAAGATCACGCAGTTGGCACTGGGCTATCAATCCAAAGCTCTCCTCCGTCTGGTGGAGAAGCATGCTCTTCAGAAACAGCTGGAAGTGGCGGACAAATCATGAATCGACTTTCATCTCACCTACACGGACGCACAATCCTAATTGTGGACGACATTCCGGCTAACCTCGCAGTTGCGGTGGATTATCTGGAGGACAGCGGCTTCAAGGTCATGGTCGCGCAGGATGGCGAAGAGGGCGTTGAGCGAGCACAACTAATACGCCCCGATCTCATCCTGCTCGACGTAATGATGCCGGGGATTGACGGGTTTGAAACCTGCCGCCGCCTGAAGAGGATCGAGGGCACCCGCGACATACCGGTCATCTTCATGACTGCGCTCGCCGACACTAAAGACAAGGTTGCGGCATTCGCAGCAGGCGGAGTCGACTATGTCACCAAGCCGTTCCAGGTTGAAGAACTTCTGGCTCGCATCACGACTCATCTGATGCTGCGCGCCGTGCAAAAACAGCTGGTGACGCAGAACGCACAGCTGCACACCTCCGAAGTTCGCTACCGCAGGCTCTTTGAGACCGCCAAAGACGGTATCCTGCTGCTGGACTTCGAGACTGGACGAATTACCGACGTCAATGCGTCGGTCGTGGACATGCTGGGCTATAGCCGCGATCATTTTCTCAACCAGAAACTCTGGGAAATTGCGCCATTTAAAGATATTCCAACCTGTCAGATTACCTTTAATGAGCTGAAGACGAGGGAGCATGTTTCTCTTGAGCACTGGCCGCTGGCTGCTCACGACCACTCGTTGGTCGATGTCGAGTTTATTGGAAACGTTTATAACGTCGATGGCGCACGTGTCGCACAATGCAACATCCGTGACATTACCAGCCGCCTACAAGATCAGGCGCGCATTCGCTATATGGCGCTCCACGATACGCTTACCGGATTGCCGAACCGCATCCTGCTGCAGGATCGCTTAAGTCAGGCAATTACGCTAGCCTGCCGTAACAAGGAACGGGTCGCGGTACTGATGCTCGACTTGGATCACTTCAAGCACATCAACGATTCTCTCGGTCACCACATCGGTGATGGCCTTCTGGAAGGGGTGTCAATACGACTGCGAGCCTGCCTCCGTGACAGCGATATCGTGGGGCGCTTGGGCGGGGATGAATTTATTATCGCGCTTCCGGAGGTCGCGAACAACCGGGACAGTGAAGAGGTCGTTCAGAAGGTGCTGGCATCATTGCTCGACCCCTTCGAGATTGACGGTCATAAGCTGCAGATAAGCGGAAGCATTGGTATTGCCCAATATCCACTCGACGGAGAAAACCCCGGAGTGTTGCTGCGAGCTGCGGACACAGCGATGTATGCCGCTAAGGCGAAGGGACGCGGTAGCTACAAATTCTTTACGGCCGAACTCAACCTGGCCACACAGCGACGACTCATGCTGGTGAACGATCTACGCGACGCGTTTGCACGACGAGAGTTTCTTCTTTATTACCAGCCCCAGATTTCAACAAAGACCGGCGTCATCACCGGGGTCGAAGCGTTGCTCCGCTGGAAACACCCGCAACACGGATTTATCTCCCCCTTTGAGTTCATTCCCCTGTTGGAAGAGTTGGGATTGATTATCGAAGTTGGAAGGTGGGTTTTGAAAACGGCATGCCTGCAAAGCGTCGCCTGGAAGAACGAAGGATTGCCGCAGGTACGCATGGCCGCAAACGTCTCGGCCCAGCAATTCTATCGAGGCGATCTCGTACGTACGGTTGAAGAAGTACTCCGTGAGACCAAGATCGATCCCAAATGGCTAGAGCTAGAACTGACTGAGACTCTCACCCTCGACGACTCCGACACTACGATCAACATCATGCTTAAGCTAAAGCAGCTTGGTGTAAGCCTTTCACTTGATGACTTTGGTACAGGATGGTCGTCGCTCTCTTATCTGAGACGATTCCCGCTGGACCGTATAAAGATCGATAGATCTTTTATGCGCGACATTCCTTCACAGCCCGCGGCCGAGGCGGTTGTAACGAGCATCATCGACCTGGCACGCAACCTCGGCCTCACTTGCATCGCAGAAGGAGTTGAGACGACGGAACAACTCGACTATTTGGAAATCAAGAAGTGTGCCGAGATTCAGGGCTTCCTCTATAGCCCGGCTGTGCCGGCGCCGGACTGCGGTGAGCTCATACGGCTTGGAAAACCAGCTTTCGTCATCGTGCCAACCATAATGGCAGACGTTAAGTTCAGTTCATGATTCGCCTCTAATCAGGGAGATGCTCTCTTGATTTGCTCCTCATCACAGCGAATCCTTGAGATCAATGGATCTACGTAAGCGTTATGTTCTGGCCGCTAAGATCGCGTCGTTTGGTCCTGATTATGGTCTGATGATCGCTCAGCGAAAAGCGGTAAGGAGCGAGCGCTAATAATGATGCGTCCTACACAGATAAGCTCTGGCTCGCTGTGAGGGCCAGGGGATTTCGCCATCCGACTGATTCGCGGACAGGACTCTCCCATTCGGTGTGCGTCATGCCATGTCCAGTCTTCGTGTCGAGTCGCAGGAGGAAATGCTTGCTCGTACTCTTCTAAGGCCGCTATTAGTTCTTGCAATAGGAATCTGAGGGCGACTCTCCAGGACGCGAACGGCAAGAAATCATCGCCGCTCTCGAGAAAACAACCGGGAAAGTCGCAGGCCCAGATAGGGCCGCCGCTTTCCTGTTCGCATTCGAGTTGGTCACACCGGGGTTTTATAGAGTCTTCTTTCGAGATATGGCGATCGGAGAACTCAATGTGGAAGAACTTCGCTTCAGATCTGCGCGGAGAGTAGTCTGAGCCTGCCAAAGCAGACGCTGCGCAGCCACGTTTTTCTCGTTTTCACGCAAGGAAAACCATTGTTTACACCTACGATACTCGGGATAAAGTAGGTGGCCGCCTTAGGTTCGACGGCAATTATGCCCCTCTTGCTATCCGTCCCTCGGGCGCGAAGGATAATCCCGGGTGTTCTGCTCATGTCGGCGGAGTCGATACCCTTGAATATGGCAACGACAACATTGACGAAGGTTTCCGCGGATACGATCAAGCCTACTCGTCCCGCCTGCTCGTGCTGTTGGATGGCCGCCAAGTATATGCGGATATCTAGTTGAGTACCGTTCTGTTAGGGTCTTTACATACAGCGCCGATTGCGCTGGTCTCAAAAGACCTCTGAGCCGCTTGCAATCGGGCGAAGGGCCACATTGAGCCATACGCGCGTCCCGACCCCATCCCTACCACCGGTCCCGGTAATCCTTGTGCCGACGCTTGGAACTCCTTCAGGCGTCTCGGAAGACGCGTTACTGAAAGCCGGCGCGCTCCAGACCGCCATCTTAAACAGCTCAAACTTCTCCAGCATCGCAACAGATGCAAACGGCGTAATCCAGATCTTCAATGTGGGCGCCGAACGCATGTTGGGATACTCCGCGATCGATGTGATTAACAAGCTCACGCCGGCCGACATATCCGACCCCCAAGAACTCATTGCTCGATCGGAATCTCTCAGCGCCGAACTCGACACGCCCATTGCGCCTGGCTTTCAAACGTTGGTGTTCAAAGCCTCGCGCGGGATCGAGGACATCTACGAGCTTACCTACATCAGAAAAGATGGGACGCACTTCCCGGCTGTTGTCTCGGTCACTGCCCTACGAGATATCGAGGATGTTGTCATTGGGTACCTGCTGATTGGTACCGACAATACAGCTCGTAAGCAAGCAGAGACCGCGTTGCGCGAGAGCGATGCCAAGTTTCGCACAATGGTCGAGGCCGTGCCGACAATTGTCTGGATTACGCGAGCGGATGGATGGAATATTTATTTCAGCCAGAAGTGGATGGACTATACAGGCCTGACACTTGAGGAGAGCCTAGGCCATGGATGGAACAAGCCATTTCATCCAGACGATCAACGGGCCGCCTGGGATGCGTGGAAACATGCGGTTAGCACCGTTGACGGTGTCTACCGGATCGAAAGTCGACTTCGCCGCGCAGATGGCGTCTACCGTTGGTGGTTGCTCACGGGTGTGCGCCGACTGGATTTCGACGGAACTACCGTCAAGTGGTTTGGGACGTGTACCGATATTCATGAGCACAAGGAGGCAGAAGCAGAACTTCGCACGAGCGATGAGAAACTGCGGCTGCTGGTCGCCGGGGTCACAGATCATGCCATCTACATGCTCGATCCTGATGGACTCATCACCACATGGAATGAGGGTGCGGAAGCGATCAAAGGGTACCCGGCGGAAGACATTGTTGGGCGCCACCTGAGAACGTTTTACACCCCTGAACAGGTTGCGCGAGGTGAGCCTGAACGACAACTAGGCATCGCCGCAGATAAAGGCCACTTTGAAGAGGAAGGTTTGCGTGTCCGGAAGGATGGATCAAGCTTCCTCGCGGAGGTTGTTATAACGGCGTTGCATGATGAAAACGGTAAGCTGCGGGGATTCGGTAAGGTGACCAGGGATATCACCGCCCGAAAACAGGCGGAGGCGGACACCAGTGCTCTGCTCCGGACCATTCACCTGCATTCGATCGTATCCGTCGCCGATCGTGCGGGAAAGATCATTGAGGTTAATGACAGTTTTTGCAAAATCTCCGGATACAGCCGCGAAGAGTTGATCGGAAGAACGCATCAAATCGTGAACTCGGGGACCCACAGTCCAGAGTTCTGGAGCGAGATGTGGCGAAGCATTTCAAACGGAAGATCCTGGCGCGGAGAGATATGTAATCGCAGCAAGCATGGTTCGCTCTATTGGGTTGACAGCATTATCGCGCCCTTCTTAGGGGAAGATGGCAAAACCGTCAAGTTCATCTCCATCCGCACCGACATCACCGCTGCCAAGCTCTCCGAAGTGAAGTTGCGGGAGGCCAACCAGAGCATCGCCCTAGCCACGGACATCGCAGGCATTGGCATCTGGGAAGTGGAAGCGGAGTCGGGAAAACTTAAGTGGTCTCCAAGGATGTTCCAGATTTACGGGCTTCTCGAAAGTGCCGAGCCGCCCACCGCCGATGAGATGATGAAGACCACCCATCCGGATGACATCCAGCTGCGCCTTAATGCATTTGCTACGATGGCTGCAGGCGAGCCGCTCAACCTCGAGTACAGGCACTTTCACCCAGACGGTGAGATGCATTGGGTCGAAGTCACCGGCGGAAGCGTGGATGGGGGCGGACCCGCTCGTTATACCGGTGCGGCCCGGGACATTACGGTCGCGAAGTTGTGGGAAGGAAAGTTGCGCGACGCCAACCGGCGTATCGCACTGGCTACCGAGGGCGGCGGCATCGGCATCTGGGAGTTGGAAATGCCATTAGGCAAGCGGAGCTGGTCGCCAAAGATGTTCGAGATTTTTGGCCTGACAGACGATGGTTCCCCACCCACCAGCGAACAAGTCGAGCGCAGTTGCCATCCCGAAGACCGTGCGCTGGTGCAGGAGCAATACGCCACCATGGCGACCGGCAGGCCTTTCCACGTCGAGTTTCGCTCCGTCCGCCCCGATGGCGAGGTGCGTTGGATTGAGACATCAGGCAGTCAGATGATCGATGACACTACACACACACCGCATTACATCGGGGTTGCGCGCGATATCACCGAGCGTAAGCGGGCGGAAGAAGCGTTCCGCGAAGGTGAGAGACAGTTCCAAACAATGGTTAACGCCATTCCTCAACTGGCTTGGATGGCCGAGGCCGACGGCCGCGTCATTTGGTACAACGAGCGCTGGTATGAATACACGGGGACTAACTTCGAACAGATGGAGGGGTGGGCGTGGCAGAGCGTGCTCGATCCAGACGTCCTGCCGAAGGTGATGGAGCGATGGCAGGTGTCGATCGCCACCGGCGTGCCTTTTGACATGGAATTCCCTTTGCGGGGCGCGGACGGGAGGACCCGCATGTTCTTGACCCGCGTTCTGCCGCTGAAAGACATCAACGGGCGTGTGGTGCGCTGGTTTAGCACTAACACCGATATCAGCGAACGTAAACGAGCCGAGGTGAAGTTGGCCGAGCAGGCGCACGAACTCGCCAGTTCCCGGCTGGCCCTGGAGAAGGAGACACAGATGCTACAGTCTGTGCTGGAAAGTATGGGCGAGGGTTTAATCGCGGCTGACAGGCAAGGCCATTTCCTCATCTGGAACGACTCTGCGAAAAACCTGATGGGCCGCGATGCGTTCAATTTGCCTACCGAGCAGTGGACCCCTCACTATAGGGTCTTTCTGCCCGATGGCATCACACCTTGTCCGCCGGACCGCCTTCCGTTAGTTCGGGCGTTACAAGGGGAATCGGTGCGAACGGACTTGATGGTTGAGCGTCCTGGATCGGGCAACGGGGTCTTTCTCGAAGTTACGGCGCGCCCTTTGAAGGGCGACCTGGGAGGCGCCGTCGCCGTGCTCCGAGACATCACCGAACGTAATGCTGCTGAAAGGAAAATCCAGGCACTCAATCAGAACCTGGAAGCGCGGGTGATCGAGCGCACCGCAGAACTAGAGGCTGCGAACAAGGAACTCGAAGCTTTTTCCTATTCGGTATCGCACGATCTGCGCGCGCCACTGCGCGCCGTGGACGGTTTTTCGCAAGCAGTACTGGAAGATTACGGTGGGCAGTTGCCGGAGGAAGGCCGACGAGATCTGCAGACGATCCGAGACGGAGCGCAACGAATGGGCGTGCTCATCGATGATCTTCTAAGGTTTTCACGACTAAGCCGAACCCCGTTGAACAAGCAGCAGGTGAACACGGGCAAGCTAGTAGGCAACGTCCTCGAAAACTTGAATTCCCAACGAGAGGGCCGGCAGGTTGATATTCGCGTCGGGGAACTGCCCGATTGTCAAGGTGACGCAGGTTTGTTAAGTCACGTCTGGGTTAATTTGATCTCAAATGCCCTGAAGTACACCCGCCGGCGTGAAACAGCGGCCATCGAAATTGGCTGCAACTTCGAACACGATGAGAACGTCTATTTCGTGCGTGACAATGGAGCCGGCTTCAATATGCGGTATGTCGACAAGCTCTTCGGTGTCTTTCAGCGTCTCCATCGTGCAGACGAGTTCGAGGGGACCGGCGTTGGTTTAGCAATCGTACAGCGGATCATTCACCGCCATGGTGGACGCATTTGGGCTGACGCTGCGCTCAATCAAGGCGCTACGTTTAGCTTCACCCTCAAGGAAAAAGCCACATGAACCCAGCAAACATTGTCGAAATTTTGATTGTCGAAGATACCCCGGAGGATCTGGATCTGACCTTGCGGTCGTTACGAAAGGCGAAGATAACCAATCATATTCAGGTCGCGCGCGATGGCGAGGAGGCGCTGGAATTCATTTTCTGCGAAGGGCCCTTCGCTGAACGGAAGATTGAAGATGGTCCCAAAGTCATTCTGCTGGATTTGAAACTTCCCAAGATTGACGGACTGGAAGTCTTGCAACGCATCAAAAGCGATCCGCGCACCAAATCTACTCCGGTAGTTGTGCTCACGTCTTCTAGAGAACAGAGCGACGTAGTAGAAAGCTATAATTTCGGCGTCAACAGTTACATCGTGAAACCCGTGAACTTCGAACAGTTTTCCGAGGCCGTACAGAAACTGGGCATGTACTGGCTGCTAATCAACCATCCACCCAGCCCTGAGGGATAAATGTCCCAACGAATTCAAGTATTGATCGTAGAGGATAATCCAGCTGACGCGGAATTATTAGTGCGTGAATTGCGCCGCTCGGGATTTGCTTTCGACTGGCAGCGGGTGGACACGGAAGCCGAATATCTTGCCAAGCTAAGCTCGAGCTTTCATCTGATCCTTTCGGATTTTGAAATGCCGGAGTTTAACGGGCGGCGTGCACTGGAACTGCTAAAACAACAACCCACATTTGATATTCCGTTCATCATTGTGTCCGGTACCATCGGCGAGGAGATGGCCGTCGCCGTCATGCGGGAAGGGGCTGCAGATTATCTATTAAAGGATAGAATCACCCGGTTAGCACCGGCGGTACGCCGCGCCCTTCAGGAAGTTGTGGAGCGCAGCGAACGCAAAGCTGTGGAACGGGAAATCCAGGAACTCAATCAGAACCTAGAGGCGCGGGTGATCGAGCGCACCGCCGAGTTGAAGGCCTCCCATAAGGAAATGGAAGCCTTCACTTACTCGGTGTCGCACGATTTGCGGGCGCCGTTGCGTCACATTGGTGGGTTCACAAAGATCCTATTGGAAAAATACCGACCGACTCTGCCCCCCGACGCGCAGGAGCTCCTGGGATTCATCGCGCAGGGGGCAAGCAGAATGGGCCACATGGTAGACGAAATGTTGAAGCTCGCGTACACCAGCCGGCAGGCGCTGCAGGTTGAACGGACGAGGTTGAGTTCGCTGGTGGAGGACGTTGTGACTCTCCTGTCGCCGGAAGTCGAAGGGCGCCAGGTGCAATGGAAGATTGGCGAACTGCCGTTTGTGGAATGCGACCCTGTCCTGATAAGGCAGGTCTTTCAAAATCTGATCGGCAATGCGTTGAAATATTCCCAGCCGCGATCTCCCGCGGTGATCGAGGTAGGACAAGCGGAAATAGAGGGTGAGACAGTGATCTTTGTGAAGGATAACGGCGTCGGGTTCGAGATGAAAAATGCCGATAGGTTATTTGGCGTATTCCAGCGTCTGCATCTTCAGGAAGAGTTTGAAGGCACTGGCATCGGTCTGGCCACGGTAGAGCGCATCGTCCAAAAACACGGAGGTCGCGTCTGGGCCCAGGCGGAATTGAATCGCGGCGCGACTTTCTATTTCACGCTTGGCGGTCCTGAAAGCCCTGTGCCCGAAGACGCCGTTGCAGTTATAGGAGGGACGAAAACAAGGACAATAACAAACCCATAGATGCGCCGGTTGACACGGTCACTCCATATCAGATGGGATGAGACGGCCGGTCTCCAGCGGGATGCGCTAAGCTCCCAGTTATCGACGCGCGCTTGAAGCGCGGGAGACAAGGAGACCGGCGATGCAGAAGCTTACCACCACGATGATGCAGGAGACACTCAACAAGCATGACGGGCGCCTGACCGTCGGTCTGGATCTTGGCGACAGGTCGAGCTTTTATTGCGTGCTGGATGGGACAGGGGACGTGCTGTTGGAGCAGAAGGTAAGCACGACACCCAAGGCGATCAACGAGATTTTCGGAGCGATCCGCGGAGTCGTATCGCAGTGGAGACGGGAACGCATTCCCCATAGGTGAGCCGGTTGCTCAGTGAACTCGATCACGAGACCATCGTGGCGCACGCACGCAGTGTGCGACTGATCGGAGAGAGTAGGCGGAAGGACGATCGGCTCGACGCCATGACGCTCGCGCGACTGGTACGGATCGATCCACGGCTGTTATGTCCAGTGAAGCATCGCAGCGCTGAGGCACAAGCGGATCTGACGGTGATCCGGGCGCGGGCCGCTCTTGTCCGTACACGAACGATGCTGGTGAAATCCCTTCGGGATTCCCACATTCACTGCTTCGACTGCGGGATTCATATCCAAAACAACCGTAAAAAGCACCGGATCTATAGAAGCACTGCTTCCCGCAAGGGGCTGGTAACGGATGTCTCAGGTCCACAAGGTAACGCATGTCCCGGTACACTCACCCCCAGACTTGAAAGGCTAGACCGCCCTGGGAGGGCTAGACGTTCTTCCTGGTTACTCCGACGACACGATAACTCGGGTTCGCATACAACCAGGGCACATCGCTGCGATACATAGACAGCGGCGCCCCCGAATCAACGGCGATCAAGAGGCTTCCCTCCTCTTTCCATCCGTTAGCATAAGCCCAAGTATTAAATGCAACCGGATTCCCGCTCAGACTACCGCTCCACGTCATATAACCAAAACCCGGAATGGTAAGGTAATTGGCCCCACCATAGGCGTGCCATTGCAAGATCACGGCTTCGCTTTCATCTGGGACCACAAGGGCCCAGATGTTCTGCGATCCTCCCTTCCCGAGCCAGCCGATTGGAGCTCCATTCAACGATAGCCGATATCTAAATGTCCCCGCACCTTGAGGTGCCGGGTCGCTGGTCTTTATAGCACCGGAGAATTGTTTGTCTCCAGCATGCGGAGTGGTTTCTAGAGGCGTTGCGAGAGGCGTTCCCATTTGAGTCTCCTTTGACGTTTGCTTGATAGATAAATCGGAGCGCGTCTCGATATGGCATGCAAGCGCATAGGGATAACATTTATTTCCTGAGCACAGGTTCAGAGAACAGGTTGGTTGCGGTGCCGTAAGGGAGCCAAGGCCTGAGAAGGCGGGGGGGTCGTAGGTGAGCTCGGTCTTCGAAGCGCATTCAGTGATTCCCTGCCGAGGTTCTTACGTAATTCCGGTGCTTACAGCCGAAGCCTCGATGGTGCATAGAGGTGTTATTAATAGGCCAGACAGCAGAGTCTCGTCTGTCAGGTGGGATAGTCTTCCTGGTTCCCATCATCTTCTCCGATTTTGAGACAGAGGGTTACATCCCACAATCCCGGCCCACATCCGTCAGGATGCCACAGCCGAAACAATCTTCCAACCCTCACATTTTGCATTAACAATCGACGAGCTACTTTAACACACTATTACACCTGAGATTCGCTATTTATTTAGCTTTGACACAGTGAACCCTAACACAGAGGTGGCTAATAACATTCGCATTCTCGTCTCTGTTGAATTAGCTGCAATCATAAGATATCCAAGCATTGACACAATAGCCCCGCACACTAACACAAAAATAACTATTCTACCCTCGTTCCTCATAATCAATCTCTCCATATACCAGGACTGGGCAAGCCGTCCGAAGACCGCGGTTTACAAGACCTGGAAGTAAAAGAAGAGGCGAAAGATACAGAATTATCGATGGACGTAGAAATCTAATTTATGGTCCATTCCAAACCTACCGCTGGCTATCCGAACGCTTTAATGTTGGGTGTCTGCGTACGTGCCGCATACAAGCAGGGTGAATTGAATTAAATAGGTCTTCAATATAGGCACGTTCACTCGCTGGAGAGTTCACTGACGGAGCGCGTGAGCGCACTGGAGAATAGAGAGGGCTGACTCTGCGCTCCGGATCTGCGGAAGGAGGAGTTCAGTGATCGAACTCACGGTAAGCAAAAGAGTTCAGGAACTCCGCGACCCCCATAGAACGGATGGAGCACAATATGTGCCTCCGACTAGGCCTTTGGATAGACGGAAGGTTATGCGTTAGTAGAACAGAAGAGAAAGCACCAAAGTACAGTGCATTCATCTCTGGGCGGTAGAAACCTTCTGTCCCAGTAATTGAACTGGCGTGCGCACCATGCACATCTGCTGCTTCTGTGATCATCGAAGACTCCAATTTTACTCTTCATTGAATGACAGCCGTTACGATGATGCCGATAGCTTAGCATATTACTTAGGCTAAAACATCTATTTCATCTTGGAGGCAATACGCCAAAGCACTTCAAGAGGTGGACGCTAACGCTGACGTAGATAGCGAGAAGGTGTGACGTGGGTTCGTTATATGTACAAGAGGTATCCTGATTTTAGGAAATTAGAGTCACTGATGCTTATCTACCGGGTGACTCCCTCATCGTAGACCCGTAACACTGACCTCCGCGGCACTATCACGAGGCTCCATGAGGAGAGAAAAGCTTCCGGCAAATCTATCGAGTACCCATTCCCTTGGCACTCGACCGCTTACACACTGTAGGAGCGCCCCCTAAGTCTTTGAATTACCCCAAACCTAGGTGCGAGGATCCACAGAACCTACGATTCAACTGGAAGGATCCAGTCGTCGTCTTCGATCATCAGTCGATGGCTAATTCTCTCGCCGCAATCTGTCGGTCTTCATCAAGTCAAAAGCTGAGTCCGCTTGGCAAAGATCCCAATCGACAGGTGCGATGCAACGCCGCCTGGAATCATTGAAGCTCACTCCTTCATTTAGCACGTGGGAACGCACATAAGGAGTAGAACTAAGGAAAACGGCTTGTTAATTTCCGATGCTTGGCGGCCGCGTCGAGAGAGTGCATCCTTTGCCGATATGCACTGGCTGCGGCTTGTCCTCGCCTCCCGCCGAAATCACGGTTCTGCCTTCCCTTCTCGATTGCTTCAAAGGGCAGAATACCTGTGCCATTGCTCGAAAAAGCTTTGCCGTATCTATAAAACGGGAAGCACTTGGCATTTTTGCGCGGCCACCCAGGTGCCCCCAGCGAACAAATAACTTATAGGAGGACGACCATGCCGTCCCTTTTGCAATACTCTCAGACGGTTCTTACGGAAAAATCGAATTAGATCGGTAGGATTGCACAAATAGCAAGCGTCGTTGTCCGCCTCAAATGGCGGGATCGTATCCGGAACACGCATACTGAATCTGACGTGCTGGTCGAATAACTTTTGTGACAAAAGCGCTGTTGCCCACAAAGCCTTGGCTAAATGCTCTGGAATAGTGTTTCCGTAAGGATGCCTTGGAGTAGACGCCTGCCTCCTGAATGACAACCTCCGGGTCTTGATCTCTCTAAATGCAAACTTAGCTGGAAGGAATGGCGTCACCAAGTTCGGGCCCACTATTGAAATAATCCCATTTGTTTTGCACACTCTAATCATTTCCTTGAGCGCAGCTTCGGGCTTTGGAACGTGTTCGAGGCATTGGTAGGACACCACAATATCGAAGGAGCTATCTGCGAAAGGCAAAGCCAAAGCGTTCCCTTCGCGAAGGGTCAAATTATCGATCGGAGGCGGCTCGAATTCACCCGGATTCAGATCAACGCCGGTCGTTCGGTAGCCCGCCTTTGCCAAAAAGAACGAAGACCAACCACACCCGCACCCGACGTCGAGGAGACTCTGTGGATTGCCCTCTGCTCTTAATGGTGAAACCCTACTGACGAAGTTCACTAGATCAGCGTAGTAATTGCAGGCATTGTCAAGGTCCTCGCCAAAGTGCGAGCGAGTTTGGCTTGCTGACCGATAAAGCTCCTGCACAGTATCCTTAAGATCATCCTTTGGCATGTGGTATCCCATCTATTTTATTAGGTCATTAGCTGATGCCGAATTACCGAGCTTGTCCAGTCGCCGAATTTAGAAAAATGTTAGCACGAGGCAGACACAGGATACATTACACAACCATATCGCCTTAGTATGGAACATTGCTTCACTGGCAATATAGGTCGCGTTTTTCTGAGTCGATTCACTGTCTTGTCGCCTACTAACTCATCGAATTCATTAGGTTCCTACCTCGCCTACGAGACCCATATTTACGATCAATGGGCTCACGGGGTTCTGTGTTATCTGTGGGTTTGCCGCGCAGAGTTATACCTTTCGTCGATGCCCCGCCAGATATACCGTAGCTTTCTGCTATTCGTTGTTGCACCGTATCTTCGCATGAGTTACCCTAGCTGCAACCGCAACGACTATACAAACCGATCCATACACACGCTGAGCTCCACGTAATGGAGGTTCCATATGTTATTCAGATTTCCAAGTTGATTGTCGGCAGGGACGTCTTCTTGTGCGACAAGCCCTCTTTCACCACGTCAAGGAACCGGGCCGACTAAGTGCAGATCTGGCCCTTAATACCCAGATGTTAGCTGAAGCTCGGCATCTCTCCACATTAGCCCTTTGGATACGATTTAATGGCGCCACTCAGGCTCTCTTTATCGTTGAGAGGAGTCGGTTGCAGACGGGGCCGCCATATTTGGCGTCAGCATCGTCGCTCACGACCACCTTTGCTTGGTGGAAAACAGGAGGCAGACAGAATGTGCTATACCCAGCAGATTAGTAGCTACCCGAACCCCACGCATGGACCGCATTAGTAAGATCGACATGCGGAAATTTACGCCCAGCTCCATTCGGTCAACGAACTCCGCGCTTACGCTCGTAGTTCTACTTTTGCCTTTAGTAAATCTTCACGCGCAACAACTACTAACTTCCGTGGCGATCGCTGCACCGCCATTACATCTCGAAGAGCCGCTAACTCTCCAACCGCACGATCTATCATCTCTGGATATCCCTCCGAGCCCTCTGACACATGCTGCACTGGCTCCGAAAGACCACTCAACTGCATTGTCACGGAATTATCCAACGCCCGATCATAACGAGGAGATCCTGGGATCGACCTACATCCCTGTGGACAGCTGGATGTACCCCGCGCTCTTACGCTTATATTCGCTTGGTTATCTCGATACGGCATTTCTTAGTATGCGCCCCTGGACCCGTCGTAGTGTGTTGAACATGCTAAACAGGACATACAATGACGTGCGGCTCGGCAGTAGCGATGAAGCTAAAGAAATATACGTTAGGGTGGATCGAGAATTGGGAATCGGTTCGAGTTCCAGGCACCTAACTTCTGATGGTCTCCAATATGGTCTTGCCTCCGTTTATTTTGGTGTACAACAGGTAGGCGGAACGGTGCTGCGCGACAGTTTTCACCTAGGCCAGACCTTCATAAATGACTACGGTCGGCCCTACTCGACCGGTTTCAACAGCTATGACGGTTTTTCAACCATCACTGAGGCCGGACCCTTTTCCCTATATGTAAGAAGCGAGTACCAACACGCTCCTCCCTACGAGGGATACACATTTGCGCTCAGTCAGTCGCTTTCGCTCAGGGATGGCATTCCATATGTGGGTCCAAACCGCCCACAGGCAACGATTCCAGAAGGACCTCTTCCCTCTCAAAACCACTTTCGAGTACTAGAGGCAAACTTATCGGCACACTTGTTGGGCCACGAAATCTCCTTCGGCAAGTCCGATGCGTGGCTTGGACCAGGGCTCGGCGGTGCGATGGCCTGGTCGAACAATGCGGAGAACATGTACACCTTCCGAATTAACCGTGTTGAACCGCTCGAAATCCCGTTGGTTAGCAAGGTCCTCGGTCCAGTACGGTACGACTTTTTTATCGGGAGCCTGAACGGCCATACTGACCCGAAAGATCCGTGGGCTCACTCAGAAATGTTTTCCTTTGCGCCAACAAAGAATTTTCAGTTCGGATTCCAGCGCACAATTATTTTCGGGGGCGAGGGGCACGCTCCTGTCACGCTCCATACATTCCTAAGGGGTTTCTTCGACCTCAATGATATCAGCGTTGCGAGTAAGTTTTCCCGCAATGACCCAGGCGCCCGGTTTTCTGCCTTCAATTTTTCCTACCGATTACCGTTTGCCCGCAAGTGGGTCACGCTATACGCGGATTCAATAACACATGATGACGTAACACCAATCAGTGCGCCACGGCGGGCCGGATGGCTATCCGGTGTTTACCTGTCGCATCTGCCCTATGCTTCGAAGTTGGATTTACGCGTCGAAGCAGTTTACACAGATTACCCTACGACTCGCAGTACAGGTGGCCAAGGCAACTACGATGAGGGGGTCCAGTTGCAAGGATATACGAATAATGGATTCATCATGGGCCACTGGATGGGCCGGGAAGCAAAGGGCGGCCAGGCTTGGCTTACCTATCACCTTTCTGGCAGCGAATGGATAAGCCTGCAGTACTTGAACAAGAAGAACGCCAAGGATTTCATTCAAATGGGTACCACGCAGAACGCCTACCGTCTGGATCTGGTTAAACGACTTCGTCCCGACGTCGAATTAAACGCATACGTTCAGGAAGAACTCTGGAAGGCTCCAATCTTCAAACCCGGCCTCCAATCTGATACTACAGGAGGCTTCCAGATCATCTGGCGTCCACGGTTGAAATCTATACGTAGCATTTACTAGGCCAGGGAAACTTTGTTACGTGGAGGCTATCTGATGAAAGTGATGTATGTTGACCAGACTGGACAGCTAGGCGGAGGTGAGCTGTCCCTACTGGATGTCATTAGGTACTCTCCTTTTCACTCAGAGGTCGTACTGTTTGACGACGGTCCTTTTCGCACGGCACTTGAAGATCTGAACGTTCCTGTTCACCTGATTCCTGGAGGAGCCGTATTCAAGGTGCGTAGGGAGACCGGCGTGAAAGCTGCGCTCGAAGCAGGGCCTGCTTTTCTTAGCCTGAAGCGTCGCCTGGCTAAGCTAACAGACGGCTTCGATGTCGTGTACGCGAACTCTCAGAAGGCTTTCTTGGTTAGCGCTGTTACGCGGAGAAAAGGCCAGTTGCTCATCTGGCATTTGAGAGATATGCTCACCGCAGATCATTTTAGCCCTATGATGCGAGTCATAGCAGTTAAGGCTAGTAATTTAGCAGCCTCCATGGTGATCGCTAATTCGCAAGCTACTGCGGATGCTTTTGTCCAATCCGGCGGCAAACTTGGGAAGGTGACGGTCGTCTATAACGGCATTGGCCCTGAATCCTTCGATGCTGTTACTGAAGCGATGAAGCAGTCTATGCTTCACGAATTGGGGCTTGCAGGTAAGTACCTAGTGGGGGTTTTCGGACGATTAAGTCCGTGGAAGGGGCAGCACATCCTCCTTGAGGCCATAGCATCCCTTCCATATGCACACGCGGTTCTCGTTGGAGACGCTCTGTTCGGAGAAGACTCTTACGTGGAAGGCCTGCGTCAACGGGCACAAGCGCCGGACTTAGAGGGCCGCGTGCATTTTCTAGGCTTTCGCAGGGACATTTCTGTCCTTATGAAATGCATGAACATTGTTGCGCACACGTCCACGGCTCCTGAACCCTTTGGTAGGGTTATTGTCGAGGCGATGCTCGCCGGACGCCCAACAATAGCCACACGTGCTGGTGGCGCTCTTGAAATTGTGAGAGGTAATGAGACCGGCTTGCTCGTACTCCCAGGAAGTCCTTTAGATCTCTCAGCAGCCATTCAAAAGTACCATTCATACCCAGCCCTCGCGAAAAGAATCGCGGCTGCCGGCAGAGAGAGAGCAATCAAACATTTCTCCGTGCATGCTATGGCAGACGGAATCGAGGAAGTACTCAAAAACTGCATGAGCCGTGGAGAAGCGCAGATACCCGTTGCCTCGTTTTAGTAAGTCAGAATCTCCGCTCCTCACCCAGCCACAATAAGTCTCTCGGTGGCACGGCGCCGATGAGTTCATCGCTATATCGTAGGGTTGAGGTCGCTTCGCGAGATTCAACGTATAGTTACCCGATAATGCGAGTACTATAGGAGGCATGCAGCGCGGGAGTTTTCCGGCCTACTCAAGCTACGCGACCGTCGTCGCGGTTTCCAATTGCCGCTGAGATTTTATCCAGATTAATTATCAGAGTTTAAGACTGGAGCATATGTTGAAAACAGCGATTGTGCACGACTGGCTTACATCGCCAGGTGGAGCCGAATGTGTCCTCGAGCAAATGATAACTCTATATCCAGACGCGGACCTGTTCAGCGTTTGTGATTTTCTAGAAGCCAAGCATCGGGGCTTCCTCCGAGGGAAGAGCCCTAAAACAACGTTCATCCAGCATTTGCCTTTCGCGAGCCGCTATTACAGGTCCTATCTCCCGCTTATGCCATTGGCGATTGAGCAGTTCGATCTTAGTGCGTATGATTTGATCATTTCCAGTTCCTATGCCGTAGCGAAGGGAGTCATCACTGGACCTGAACAACTTCATGTCAGTTATGTTCACACCCCCGTCCGCTATGCGTGGCACATGCAGTATCAATACTTACACGATAACAATCTGGAGAACGGAATAAAGAGTTTGTTTGCAAGGGCGCTTTTACATTACATCCGCACCTGGGATCTTAGTTCCGCCGCCGGGGTTGACGTATTCCTTGCTAACTCAGAGTACGTGGCACAGCAAATCCGTCGATTGTATCGAAGGGATTGCGATGTTCTTTACCCTCCAGTCAACGTCGAGGAACTTCCTTTCTCCTCACATAAGCAGGAGTTTTTTATGACCGCGTCACGGCTCGTACCTTATAAACGCATAGAACTGATCGTCAAAGCATTTGCACAAATGCCAACCCGCAGGCTTGTCGTAGTGGGCGACGGTCCCGAACGCGAACAAGTGGAAAAGGCAGCCTTGGGACATAAGAATATTGAAGTGCTCGGCTATCTAGCCAACCATCAACTGCACGAACTGATGTCACAAGCGAAGGCCTTTGTGTTCGCGGCCATTGAGGATTTTGGCATCACCCCGGTTGAGGCTCAGGCCTGTGGCACGCCGGTGATTGCTTTAGGAAGAGGTGGCGTACTCGAGTCCATCCGCCCACTGGAATCGAAAGTTCCTACCGGAGTCTTCTTCATGGAGCAAAACGAAGCTGCGATCATCGCCGCCGTCGAATGCTTCGAACGCGCCGAAACACGGATAACAGCAGAGAACTGCCGGAAGAATGCCCAACGCTTCACTTCAGAGCGCTTTCGGATCGGTCTTGCTGAAATCGTTGCAGAGCAAATGCGTAACAGGCAACGCATCTTCTATCAACCAACTCCCTATCGATCGTCGAGTAACGTAACGTCTTCGGTAGAAACATTCTGATACACCCAACGCAAAGATGATCCTCGCAACCGCGGGCGGGCTTTACCAATTGTAAGAAGTGTAGAGCAATTGTATTTTTAACGTTCCAGCGTACGTCTTTTTTCGTTTGAATAGATCAATCCATTAGGTACCTACTGAGAAGCAGTCTGCATCGGCGCATGCAGGGAATGTGTGGCCTTGGAATCGCACCAGAGGAATTGCTGCCCTGTGGTGCGGTATTCATTCGTCAGACCGGACCTCTCCTCTGATCTCACAATCGTGACACTATGGGGCCAATTGAGGGATGGCAGAACTGCATCAGCCGTTCCATGCAGTTCGATGATGAGGTCCCAGTTATTGGTCAGTTGAAGCGTATCGGGCCGGAAGAGAAGCTCTTCAAAGCCCTCGCAGTCACAGACGACAAGAGCTCGCTTGTCTGCAAGTTGCCTCATGTTTTCTACCGTGAACTGATCGGCGATTTCGACGAGATGGGAGACTCCATTGTTTTTGGCCAGGAGAATCGAAAACGACTTCTCCATCGGTTCAGGTTTGAAGGCCAGCACAGGTACCCCCAGCAATCGGGCAAGGCCGGCAGCGTAATAACCTTCCGCACTACCTATATCTATCACGCAATCATACTTACGACCAGCAGCGATATGGATGAAGGGATGAAGCTCCATCTCATACGACCCGAGCATTTTGGGGACAGACCACCTATTGACTGCGGCGTCGAATCGGGTAGATCAGGCCTGCGAATGGACCGGCCTGGACTACAGTCCCATTCTTCTCGATGTGCCGCTTAACCTGCTCGAGGAGCCCGTTCGAGGCGAGGAACTTCACTTAGTGACGACGGAAACGAACAGCCTGGATGCGTTGAAAGAGTGAGGATGGAAGAAACGTCTTCGCCGACATTTTCAGTAGTTGTTTGGTTCGACCCATTAAAAGCACCACGGAGAAAGGTATTGCATCAATCCCGCACACTTTACAAATCGATCGCAACAGGATGAGATACCCAGGCCTCGGCCAAGCACATCTCACCCACTTACAATATACAGCGTCACAAAACATAAAGTTGGATGATAACTATTACTCAAAGCGTAGAAGTAACGGTTCACCGGATATAGCCAGGCAGGTCGTAATTGGGGTCACGTTATTCAATGGCGGGAGCGGATGCCTGGCGTATTTCACGGGTAGATCGCGAACAACTAACCCCTTAGACGCTAAATAGACCAAAGCATATAGTAATCCTGGGCTACGTCAGCCCCGTCCAGGTCGACAGCAGTGGCATCGAACAACGCAAGCAATCGCAAGCTAAATCAGGGCGGCGCAAGCAAACACGCAATGGAAAAGCAGGAAAGGAAAAGACTCTTTCCAGCTTTCCCATTGCCGCTACGAGCACGAACTATAACCGGTTATAGGAGAGGGATTCTGAGGGGCAAAGTTTGATCGCTCACGTTCTGAGTTCTGCAGGGACGATAGTCGCTGGTAAAAGATCCTCTTTGTTCAGGCCGAACTCGGAAAAGAGATCTTGAAAAAGAGATTCGATCCACGCAGATCGACCAAGATCATCTTGAGGCAGTCGCCGAAAGCGCGCGGAAACAAAATTTACGCATTCTTGTTTCAACGCATCTGGATCCACTGATTTTCGATCAGATACGGAACTCTTTCGAGCTTTTTTAAGCTGGGCTAGATATGTAATAATCTTTCCTCTGTCTTGTGTACGCGGAGGTGGCATTTTTGCAATAACTTCTGCGTCTATGACATGGTATCCATGTGCCATGGCGACGCTGATAAATCGCTCTGGCAGCATCTGCTTCGCATTCTCGTAGTTTTCGATCCATCTGTAAGCCGTTGCGACGGAACATGTTGGAAAATTTCGCCTGAGATAGTCGCAGAATTTTCGCTTCGGCTCAAGGATCTCTCGTAACCGGACCAACTCTTTGCCGATCGCAAGTTTAGATAAGCCGTGCTTTTGCATCTCTTCGGTTAGACTCTGCGTTGCTAGTAAGACAGAACGTTGTTCAGATGGGGTGAGAACACCCCACCAAGGGATCCGTGCCATTGCAGATCTGGGAATTAGTTCGATTTGTGACATTGGCGCCTCTCTGAAATCCTTCAATCTTGACAAAACTTATACTAAAACCGGAAACCATCATATAGACCTTTAGAGTAAGCCGTATGTTGTCCACTAGACAAAGGGCGGAAAACGAAGTATAAGAGATTTTGATTAGGAGAGGTGGTGACGACCCCTAGAAAATGATCGTCGGCACTTTTATTAGAGACGGTTCGCCGTCATATCTATGTTCGGCGCGCTGAGAAGAGAAGTCATGGAATGAGAGCCTGCAGCGCTTAGACGAAAAGGAGGAACCAGTAGAGTATGAAAAGTTCTCCGATAGTTCGTGATCTAGATCCATTTGTCGTCAGCTTAGAGGAAAGGTTAAGTCATCATCTGTGGTCGATTTCCACGCTGCTCGGGATGTCGAAAGATGACATCATTGCCGAGGCTTTGGAAGACTGGATTGAATGCGTTGCACCGGTTCGCTTAGAAACCGCCATAAATTCTCAAAATGAGAAAAAGTGGCCTATGTCTTTGATGTGAAATTTCAATAGGTTAT
>CAZZZG010000006.1:37227-83938 GCA_964658525.1 uncultured Edaphobacter sp. | reverse complement strand
ATCCTCACTCTTCGAACACTGAAATCTAACTTATAAGCCTGATTACACTGACAGCCAAGCCTTATCCATCACGGAAGCGGTAGCCTATGCAACTGTCTGTCAAAATGTACTTCGGATCTGCGGCATCGTCTTCAAGTTTTTTACGGAGCTGCCCCACAAGAACACGTGAATATGCGGGTTCATTTCCGAAGCCTGACCCTCGTAGCGCGCCAATTAGCCTGGCATGTGTAACCGGGCGTCCTGCGTGGGTCATGAGAAACTGCAGGGCATCAAACTCTCGCGGTGTTAGATGTACTTCTAGTCCGAATCGTTCGACACGCCGTCGAACCGGATCAAGCATGATAGTTCCGTTTATGATCGGCATTTGGGCCGGGGTCTCCGGCGCACGAAATCGGCGAATAGCGGAACGGATTCTTGCCGTTAGCTCGCGGATCTGAAATGGTTTGGTCACATAGTCGTCTGCACCTGCCTCCAACGCCTCCACCTTGTCATCTTCACTATCGCGGACGGTCAGCATGAGAATCGGCATTCTTGTGTAGCTTCGCCTGATCCGCCGACAGGTTTCAATTCCGCCAGTTCCTGGCATATTGATGTCGAGGAGCACAGCTTCATAATCAACCATGCGAAGACGAACTAGACTATCCTCCCCATTGCTTGCTTCGCCAACATCGAAGCCCAGAACATCCAAAGTTGTGCGTAGACTGCGACGGAGCGCCGAGTCATCTTCCACAATTAGTAGTCTTCCTTGTGATTCATCCATGTCAGCCTTCCTTCCATGCAAGAGGCAATGCGAAAAAGAATGTTGTACGTTCCTTCAGGTAGCATTCGACCCAGACTCTCCCGCAGTGGGCATCGGCAACTCGCTTCGTCACAGACAGACCGATGCCGGTTCCCGATGCTTTATGTTGAGACCCAGGCGACCTGTAGAAGCGCTCGAAAACCCGAAGGCGATCTTCAACAGGAATAGAAGATCCTTCGTTTTCCACGCTGAACACGACGTCGGAGTTGATTGTGGCGACACGCAGCGTGATTGGCGATAAAGGCCGCGCATACTTAGATGCGTTATCCAACATTTGGATAAGGGCCATCTGTAGTAACCGGGCGTCTGCCCATATCGCACTATCCAGTGTTTCATCGATGATTCTCAATGGATGGTCTGCAACTGCAAGATGTGTTTCTTCCCTGTAGATTTCCAAGAAATGGCCAAGGTCAATTTCTTCCCGATTCACCATAAGAAGCGCTTCGTCTAACTTCGCGGTTTTCAAAAACTGACTGGTCAACTTGGCCAGACGTGAAGCTTCCTCATCAATAAGAGTAACGAGTTCTCTCTCTTCATTTTCAAGTCGATTGATCTCCAATAATCCCGAGCTCGCGGTTTGGATCGTTGTCAATGGGGTTTTGAAAGCATGAGCAAGTCCGTCTAATACGGTAGAGCGCAATTGCTCGGCCCGTTCCGCGGCTTCGGCGTTGCTTTCAGCTATGAAAGAATGCGCCCTCTCCAGAGCGAGCGCGGTAAGGGAAGCAATTGCGTCGACGGATCGAGGATTCAATCTATTCTCATCAGGCGAACCATCTATGCACAGCGCACCCACGGCCGTGGTTCCAAGTCTGAGTACGCGCTTGAATCTGCAAGAGTCGAGATCGTCATCCGAACGTTCTTGAAAGAAAATCCCGCGAATTTCGTCATCTGATACGGCATCTTCTCCAGTCCTATACATCCGCATTTCGCGCGCATCCCATAAACCCACTGCATCAGCATGAAATGTGTCAGCGATCAGCTTTATTAGTTGGGTCCCGATATCCCCGCGTCGGTCCAACATGATGATGTCACGGCTCGTAAGATAAAGTCTCTCCAACCGTGTGCGCTCACTATCAGTTTGAATCGCCTTTCGTTTGATGTGGTCTGCAAAATGGCCAGCGGTCAAAGCGATGGTCACAAATATTCCAGATGAGATCCAGTCTTGTGGGTCACGCTCATAAAGCGAAAAGATAGGCGCCATGTAGAAATAGTCCATGCACGCGACCGAAAATACGGAGGCGATCGCTGCTTGAATGAATCCCCAACGGAACGCGATCAACATCACGAGAACGAGATCGATGAGTCCTGCAGTCAATGGCTTGCTGTGAACCAGATATACGAATCCAGTTACCACTACGATGATCAGGAAAGTCGTTACGGCTCGTAACAAGTTCCTTACTATTTGTTGGCGTGTCATCTCTGTAGAACTAGGAGATCTCCATCTCTGCAGAACTAGGATATCTCCAATTAGTCAGGTAATTTGCCGTAACCATGCCACAAGTCAAGAAAGTTGTAATCAAACCATAAAAGTCTTTCTCTCCGTTATGTCAGCGTTATGGGCGTTGTTCTTTCATGAGACATAGCCTTTAGTTGCACTGGCAGATTGGAGAATTACCATGGCCTCTCTCAGGGGAACCATACGTACCATTTCGTTCTTAGATTCACGTTATTCGATGGGTTTTCATTCGGAGGCAATACCTGCAGGTGAGCAACAGACTGCAGTCTCGCACGAAGACAACAATGACAATATTCAAGCACTTTGCCCTCGAGTCGTTCGGCAGAGTCACCTCTCAGCAGCTCTTGTGTTGTTCTCCTTATTCTTCATAACGATCCCTTTTCTGAAGGCTCAGTCTACCTTTGGCAGCATCCGAGGAATCGCCGAGGATAAGTCTGGAGCTGCGATTCCTGATGTCCAAGTCACGCTGCACAGTGTCGACGAAAATACCGACCGTCTAACTAAAACCGACGATGCGGGTGCATATGCTTTCGATAATGTTCTTGCCAACAAGTACAGTATCCGAGCGACGCACGACGGATTCGCCGAGACCGTGATCGACGGCATCACACTTGCGGCCAGACAAGACCTTCGATATACCCTCACGCTGACGATTGCCGCGCAGGCGAGCACCGTGGAGGTGACATCCGACGCGGCCCAGATCAATACTGAAAATGGGGTCATCGGCGACTCGAAGGATACGGGAGACATCGGCAAACTCCCACTCAACTTCCGTGCCTCGACGACCAGTCCTCTCGCGGCTCTGACAACCTCACCGAATGTACAGGCGGACAGCCAGGGAAACATTGCAATCGGTGGTGCAACGTCGAACATGATCGGCTTTTCAGTCGACGGTATCTCGACAACAAACATCTTCAATAGCGCTGCCGGAGCAAATCCTTATCCATCCCCAGAAGGGATCGCAGAACTCAAGGTCACGGCCTTCAATAACAACGCTGAGTTTTCGCAGGTCGGCGATGTCACGTTCACAACGCGGGGCGGAACAAACCAGTATCATGGAACGCTCTTTGAATACCTCCAAAACGACGCACTCGATGCTCGTGTGTTCGGCTTCACTCAAAAAGCACCGAAACACTTCAATACGTTTGGTGGCAGCTTCGGCGGACCGCTGTCGATTCCACATCTTTACGATGGGCACGACAAGACTTTCTTTTTCTTCGACTACGAGGGCAACAGGAGACGAACCTCGCAGGCGGAACAGTACACGGTTCCGAGTGTGCTCGATAGAACGGGAGACCTGAGTGACCTTACCAGTTCGCTGCGAAACCCCTTTACCAATCAACCCTATGCAAATGCTACGATTCCGCAAACGAGTATTAGCCCCTTCGCTAAGGCACTTCTGAACACTTATTATCCGTTGCCAAATGCGAGTCTTTCGGGTGGCGTTAATTACCAGACCCTTGTCCCAATTCCATCGAATACAGACGGCTTCGATGCCCGCGTCGATCAGGTCATTACGTCGAAGCAGCAAGTGTATGCGCGCTTCAACCGAAAAAACCTTACTGTCAACGTTGTTAACCCACTGTTACCGAATGATGTTGACACAGAACATGACCGAAGCTTCTTGGTCTCTCACAACTATGTGATTAGCAGTCGTCTTCTAAATGAGTTTCGTTTTGGTTTTACAGACACCATCCTTTCTCCGAACTTTGGAATCGAGGGTGCTGCTGCGCTCCAATCACTTGGTCTTCAAGTGGGTGGCAATCAGGGCGTAAATGTCTCCAACCATCCAACCGATCAAGGCTTTCCCAGCATTGTTTTCTCTGATGGAACCAACTTCACTCCGATCGGAAGAGATCACGTTGGACCGACGCAGTCCACAACCAAGCAGATTGCAGACAATATCACCTACAACCGGGGCAGACATACCATTCGTGCCGGCGTTGATATTCGTTGGGTAAGGTTTGCCGTGCCTGAAATCGAGACGCCCTCCGATGATTACGGTCTGTTTACCTTCAATCAAGGAACGTTTACCGGGAACTCCTTTGGTGACCTCCTGCTTGGCGCTCCCAATACAACCTACTTTGCAGTGACGGGACCGCGAGACGATGCAGGTGGTGCTCAGACGGGTATCTATGGACAGGACCAGTGGCAGGTGAACGATCGCCTGACCCTCAACTTCGGCTTGCGCTGGGAGCTGCTCCCTCCCTTTGTAGACAAGAATGGTATTCAGGCGAACTTCGATCCAAACTACAGCGGGCAGGGTGCGAATGGGCAGGGTGCTGTCATCGTCAACAACATCTTGCTAAACGGGCTAAAGCCGGCTCCTGACTTCCTCGCTTCATTCAATGCCTGCGGTCTAGCTGGTGTGAATCCGAACTACAACCCAGCTACTTGTACCCCGGTAGTAACAAATGGCCAGGATGGTCTGTCGACTGGGCTTCGTCAGACTTATCTCCGCAACTTCGACCCCAGGGTCAGCATTGCCTATCGTCCCTTCCGCGATAGCAAAACCGTCATACGGGCCGGGTTTGGAATCTTTACCGTGACCGCTTTGGGGCAGCTTCAGAACAACAATGAAAGTAACCCACAGGCTGCAGTTAATACGTGGCAGAACAATAATGGAGGTACCCCGATCTTTACGTTTCCACAAGTCACTCCACCCGGAGCGGGGCTGCAGTTCGGCGGTGGAGAACTCGAACAGGCTACTGACCCGCATTATCGCGATGCCCAGTCGGCGCAGTGGAATTTGACGGTCGAGCGGGAGCTTACCTCTAATACCTCTCTGAGGGTAAGCTATGTCGGAATGAACTCCTACCGGCTCAACGTCTCGGAGAACCTGAATCAAACGAAGCCAAGTACGATGCCATATAACTTCGCGAACGCACCGTTCCAGAACTGGGGAGTTATCTTCTCGACGAACAACCTGGGTGGTCAAAACTACCAGGCGTTGGAGTTGGAAGCTTCTCACAGAATGGCGAAGGGACTGTCTTACCAGGCGAACTACGCATGGGCTCACAATATCAGCGATGCTCAAGGCGATGCTCCTACGGCGTTCCAAGGTGAGACTCGCTATGGCCTTGCTGATCTGAATCGTTTCGACATCAGTGCTAACCGGGGTAACGTTGTAGGGAATCGTCGTCAGCGTCTGTTGGTGACAGGGACTTACGAACTGCCATTCGGAAAAGGACGGCAATGGTTGAACTCTTCTCCTGTTGTTGGTGGCGTCCTCGGTGGTTGGAACATCAACACAATAACGCTGCTTGAAACAGGGCCCTACCTGACTCCGACAGATAGCGTCACCAATGACCAAACCAACACGGATCCCGCCGGCGATGGATCGATTGTTCGACCGGACCGGATTGGTAATCCTATTCCCTCAAACCGTACGCCCGGCAACTACTTCAATGTGGGGGCATTTCAATCTACGCCAGCCGGCGCAGGGCGAATCGGTAATGCGGGGGTTGGAATCCTCGAAGCGCCCGGCACAATCGCAGTCAGTGCAGGCTTGGCGAAGCTCATCGCAGTGAGGGAAAGTTTCCGGCTGCGCTTCGAGTCAACATTCACCAACGTGCTAAACCATACCAACTACGCGCCGCCGGTGACCAACATAAGCAGTCCGAGCTCATTTGGTGTCCTCACTGCTGCGCAAACCGCGGAAAATGCTGGGAACCGGACTGGCCAAATAGCTCTAAGACTCGAGTTTTAAGGACAAGTTGGAGGCAAAGCCAATTGGCAACGGTTGGGCCGGAGTCAAAGATGCGTTCCGGTCCAGCCAATGCTAGGCGTTTAGAAATGAAACTCGTAGCCGCTGATTGAACCACGTCTTTGAGGTGCGTGATGAGTTTGCTTTGGACAGGGATGTGCCGAATTTACTTCAACGATCGTTCCGATGCGAAGCAGTTCTGGTCGGTTGATAATGGAGACTCTCTAAGTGCAGTGAAATGTCCTCGAGTCGTGATGACCGGAAACTTCGAAACCGTCGTGGCCCCTGAACCAAAAGGAGAGCCTCTCGCGTGGTTCTCCTTCAGGAAAGCGAGCGTCTACAGGCAGAAAGACGGTGCCGTTTTTGTCATTGACTGGACGCACGCAGATTTGCGAAATCAGGTGTAGCAATGAACTCGTTGGAAACAGCAAAAGTGCCAAAGAACTTTCATTGTCCACGCACTCCAGCTGTGAGCGTTGCCCTTGCGAATGGAACATATCTTCAATTCTCGAGGGTGGCTATCGGAAGCTGGACGAGCGATGAGGTTTGTAGGATCGTCAGGTTTTTTGACAGTCTCGAAGTGGGTTCGCTGAGGTTTCTCTCGCTGTTCATGTTTTTCTTATAAGAGCGTCCAGCGAGGATATTTCTGTCTTGATCGAATTGCAGGTCTTTAGCCGTCAACTATCTGCTTTATGACTCTGAATATGACAGGTCCGGAGGTTCCGGAGAATGAAAATCTGCTCGCGCTGATTGGTGTGGCGATTGTGCTGTTTGCCTCGACTAATGTCGATGATGTGTTTGTGCTGGTAGGGTTATTCGCCGATAAGAGGTTCCGCGCGCGAGACAACGTTCTCGGCCAATATGTAGGGATCACAGCTTTGTTCAGCGCGAGCGTTGTGGCGTCGCCGCTCTCTCTGATGATCCCTCGCGCCTACATCGGCCTATTGGGAATAGTCCCTATTTTTATCGGCGGAAAGAAGCTCTTCGAATTGAACCAGAAGCGCGACCAGCCGGAGGAGACTTTAGAACATCACGCCGATGCCAACAGAAACGGACGAGTCGCAACAGTAGCGCTGGTGACCCTAGTGAACGGTGGCGACAACATTGCGATCTACACTCCATCGTTTGCTATTCGTTCGACTCACCAAATTGCCGTAATTGCTCTCGTTTTCGCCGCGATGACGGCACTCTGGTGTTTTGTAACACACGCGATATTCAACCATCCGAAATTGGGCTCGCCCATTCTCCGGTACGGGAACCGCGTGACGCCGGTTGTGCTACTAGGACTTGGAGTACTGATCCTCTATCAAGCGGGTAGTTTCGGACTACTGCTCGTGTGGACAGGGTTCTAAAGGATGGTCATACTTGCGCCGCTCGCGGTGCCGAGTCGATGGGAGACTTGCATGGCGGAATTTTCTCTTCCTACTTTTCCTCACAAAATCACCCTAAATTCGATTTGTATGCGGTGCTTTGAAACGATAGCCTCCAATAAAAGGGAAACGGAAATTGAGGAGATAGAGAAAACTCACGTTTGCCAGTCGTCCCTTCTTTCAGAACGCGGCGTCCGCGCCTCCCTGAGCAGTTCAAGATGATTTATAGGCTCGCATTTATGAGAACGCAAGATGCCTACCTGAAAGTCACCGCCTCAGCAAAGGGCACTCCTCAATTTGTCGCTATTCATCTAAATCCTCATGTGCTAACAGCGGCTGCTCGAATCGCGCGAATAAGAGAGCAAGATGTCCACGAGCTGAGTACCACTGCATCAAAAGCTTGGGTCGAGGAAGGTCTGGACGTCTGCTGCGAGGCCATCGAGATGGACTCCGAACAGCTCAAAAGTTTAGGGTTCATTGAAGACTGGCGACGATTCGCATAATGACCAGTTGGATACGCCCCGGGGACATCCGACGGATCGAGGTCTCTTATCGAAACATGTCACTGCAACGATCCGAAGGTCATCATCGAAACGACTCTGAGTCATTCATAGTGCGTCGGCGAACTGACGAAGAAGTTCCCAATTGCGATAAGGGTCTGAGTACCGAAAGCCGGATGGCCAAACGACGCCGCCAAAGTCAGCTTTGGCAGCAAGATTGGGCCGAGCCTCAGGAGTAGCGAACAGGCAGTCAACGCATCGACTATGCACATACCGTGTCCCGTTGGATGCGAATCATTTGCGGCGCAATTCCGGAATGCTGCAACAGTGCCGCGTGCAATTTGAAAGGGGCCTGCAGGGGTGAGGGCAACGTGTCCAGTAGTCCGGTCGTAGAGACGCCGTCCCCATGTTCCGCCTCAAGATGCTTGATCCGCTTGCTGACTGCAGGTCGGGAGAGGCGAATCTTGCTGCCGAGCGCCCAAGTGCAACTCCACTGAGAGCGCCACAAACCTGCCTAAAGCAACAATATAAAACGCTCATTCCATACGGTTATCAAGACGCGATTTATATTTCATCATCGACTTTAGGTATTAGCCATTTCATTTGGTGTATTCCATATATACAAATGCAACGGTCGACGGGAAGCTGAACGGAGACGATGCATAGAGGGTCTCATCTTTTACGTAATAATCCTTGATCGCGATGAGACTTTGGTCGACGCTGTTGTTTTTTACGTACGGCAGCGCGATGAAATGTCCTGCCTGAACGCCAGGTTGGCGTGGCTTGGATGGATGCCAGAGGAACCAAAGCAGCTATGACTTTTATATGGATTTGTTTCGCTTTTGTAAGACGGATCGGATCTGTAGTCGCAATAGTGTGATCGTACAGCCATCAACTCGATGGATCGCTCAATGCAGCCGGTCCGCATTTCGGTTAGCGGACTGAGTTCGAAGGTGGCCCGAAAAAGAAGTTCTGAAAGGGAAAGGGGCCAATGCCATGTGGGATATCGGAAGCGTCTTCTTCAGCATACTTTTCTTCGTCATCGTTGGAGCGTACATAAGAGGGTGCGACAGGCTCAGCGGTAAGGGACACCATGATTGAGATCTCTCTTTTGTCGGTCATCGTTCTGGCACTCTTTGCATACCTTGTGTACGCGTTACTGCAACCGGAAAAGTTTTAGAAGGAATTTCATCCATGACAGCGAACGGCTGGTTCCAAATCATCTTCTTCTTCGCCCTGGTGCTCATTTGTGCTAAACCGCTAGGCGAATATATGGCAGGTGTCTTCGAGCGCGAGACCACCTTCGCCGATAAGATTTTTCGGCCGATAGAGTCTCTGATCTACAAATTCACTGGCATCGATGAGTCGTATGAGATGCGCTGGACCGAATATGCCACATCGATGCTCATCTTTAGCCTCGTGACGATGTTGGTCACCTACGCCCTTCAACGTCTGCAATACTACCTTCCGCTCAACCCGCAGCGTCTGGTCGGAGTCGCTCCAGACCTTGCGTTCAATACCACCGTTTCTTTCACTGCGAATACCAACTGGCAGTCCTATGTGCCCGAGACGACGATGAGCTATCTCACCCAGATGATGGGGCTCGCGTACCACAACTTCCTGTCTGCAGCGGTCGGAATGGCAGTTGCAATCGCCTTTGTACGTGGGATATCGCGTAAGGAGTCAAAGACACTAGGTAACTTCTGGGTGGACACGACCCGGGCTTTACTTTGGATCCTGCTTCCCACAGCATTTATCTGGGCTCTTATCCTCGTTTCGCAGGGCGTGGTCCAGAATTTCCGGCCCTACGATCAGGTAAAACTTCTTCAACCCCAAACTGTCACAACGACTGGAACTGACGGGAAGACTACGACGCGAGTGGTCACTACCCAAAATATCGCTCAGGGGCCTGTTGCGTCGCAGGAAGCCCCAAAGATGCTTGGAACGAATGGCGGCGGATTTTTCAATGCCAACAGTGCCCATCCTTTTGAAAACCCGACGCCCTTCTCCAATCTGCTTGAAATGTTAGGGATCTTCCTCATTCCGGCGGGGCTGACGGTCACACTCGGTAGGATGACGGGCTCACCGGGTCATGGCTGGGCGGTATTTGCCGCCATGTCTGTGTTGTTCCTCGCGGGAGTTTCCATCGCATACCACGCAGAGTCTGAGCCCAATCCACTTTTACATTCGTCAGTCATGCATATTGACCAACGTTCCACCGCAATGCAGGCTGGCGGGAACATGGAAGGAAAGGAAGTTCGCTTTGGCATTGCGAACTCAGCGCTATTTGCCACTGTAACCACCGATGCAAGCTGCGGAGGAGTTAATGCGATGCACGACTCCTTCATGCCGCTGGGCGGACTGGTGCCTCTGGTGAACATGATGCTCGGTGAGGTGATTTTCGGTGGGGTGGGCGCGGGACTTTACGGCATGCTGATCTTTGTTGTGCTGGCCGTTTTCATCGCTGGCCTGATGGTGGGCAGGACGCCAGAGTATCTCGGGAAGAAGATCGAATCGTATGACGTCAAGATGGCAATGTTGTATGTCCTGATCTTTCCACTCTCTATTCTTGGCTTCACCGCTGCATCTTTGATGATGCCCAACCTTGGCCTGGCGTCGCTGGGGAATGGTGGACCTCACGGCCTGACGGAGATTCTCTATGCCTATACCTCGACGACTGCGAATAATGGCTCAGCATTCAGTGGGTTGAGTGCGAACACTCACTGGTACAACCTATCTCTTGCAACAGCTATGCTCGTCGGTCGCTTCCTGATGATGATTCCCATGCTCGCCGTAGCGGGTAGCCTCGCACAGAAAAAGCTGGTGCCAGCTTCACAGGGTACATTTCCTGTGCACACGCCACTATTCACGTCACTTCTGGTCGGGATCATCCTCATCGTCGGAGCGCTCACGTTCTTTCCTGCGCTCTCACTCGGCCCAATTCTCGAGCATCTCCTCATGCACGCCGGAAAGACCTTCTAAAACAGAAAGAAGAGCATACGTCACACATGGCAAACTCCCGCAAACGCTTCCTCTGGGACATTAAAATAATTCACCGCGCGCTCACCGACGCGTTCGTCAAGCTTGATCCGCGCACAATGATGAAGAACCCTGTCATGTTCGTGGTTGAGACTGGCAGCGTCATCACTAGCATCTATCTCTTTCGCGATCTTGCCGCGCATAAGCATGCACTCGGCTTCGACCTGCAGATCACTTTGTGGCTATGGTTCACCGTGTTGTTCGCCAACTTCGCCGAAGCGATGGCCGAAGGACGCGGCAAGGCCCAGGCCGACGCCCTGCGCCGCGCCAAGTCTGAGACAACCGCTGTGAGATTCAAGCAGAACG
Source organism: uncultured Edaphobacter sp. (assembly GCA_964658525.1). Lineage (GTDB taxonomy): Bacteria > Acidobacteriota > Terriglobia > Terriglobales > Acidobacteriaceae > Edaphobacter. The sequence goes on along the minus strand of CAZZZG010000006.1, from coordinate 72,762 downwards.
GTCAAACAGAGGAAATCCCCAGTTCTCAGCTTCGTTCTGGCGATATTGTTTGCGTCATCGCGGGTGGCATTATCCCTGGCGATGGCGAAGTCATCGAAGGCGTGGCCTCGGTGGATGAGTCCGCCATTACGGGCGAGTCTGCGCCAGTGATTCGGGAGGCAGGTGGAGACAGGTCGGCCGTAACGGGCGGGACACGTGTTCTTTCGGATCGGATCAGAGTGGAGATCACGTCGAATCCTGGTGAGACGTTCCTCGATCGCATGATCGCACTGGTCGAAGGCGCGGAGCGGCAGAAGACCCCGAACGAGATAGCGCTCAACATTCTCCTTGTCGGACTTACGATAATCTTTCTTCTGGCAGTCATCACATTGCAGCCGATCGCGATCTACGCGACAGCTCCACAGACAGTGTTCGTTCTGATCTCCCTGCTGGTATGCCTCATCCCAACGACGATCGGTGGTCTACTGTCGGCCATCGGTATCGCCGGCATGGATCGTTTGGTGCAGCATAATGTCCTGGCCATGTCTGGCCGCGCAGTTGAGGCTGCGGGCGATGTGAACACACTTCTGCTCGACAAGACCGGGACTATTACGCTGGGCAACCGTCAGGCCTCAGAGTTTATTCCGGCGCCGGGCGTCAGCAAGAACCAACTCGCCGATGCTGCGCAACTCTCGTCGCTGCCGGATGAAACTCCCGAGGGGCGCAGCATTGTCGTATTGGCTAAGGAGATGTATGGGCTGCGTGGACGCGGCTTGAGCGAACCGCGGGCGGAGTTCGTTCCCTTCAGCGCGGTCACTCGCATGTCGGGCGTGAATCTCGATGGGCGCATTATTCGCAAGGGTTCAACTGATGCTATCGCCGCGTTCCTGAAAGAGAACGACGGCAACCTCCCTGATGAGGTCCGCGCCACGGTTGAGGCCGTCGCACGCAGCGGAGGTACGCCTCTGGTCGTTGCAGAGAATCGACAGGCACTTGGTGTCATTCACCTCAAGGACATAGTCAAGGGCGGTATGAAGGAGCGCTTCGCTCAACTACGTTCGATGGGCATCAAGACGGTTATGATCACCGGTGACAACCCACTTACCGCTGCAGCCATCGCCCGTGAGGCAGGAGTCGACGACTTTCTCGCCGAAGCCAAGCCTAAGGACAAGATGGACCTGATCAAGCGTGAACAGGCTGAGGGTAAGCTGGTCGCAATGACGGGAGACGGTACCAACGACGCGCCAGCGCTAGCTCAGGCAGATGTAGGTGTCGCCATGAATACTGGTACTCAGGCTGCAAAAGAGGCCGGTAACATGGTCGACTTGGACTCTAACCCGACGAAGCTGATTGAGATCGTCGAGATCGGTAAACAGCTTCTGATGACACGTGGAGCGCTCACCACGTTCTCGATCGCCAACGATGTAGCCAAATACTTCGCCATCATCCCGGCGATGTTTGCTGGCGTCTTTCCGGTGCTCAACACGCTGAACGTCATGCACTTGAAGACGCCGCAATCGGCGATCCTCTCGGCCGTGATCTTCAATGCTCTGATTATCATCGGGCTGATTCCGCTGGCGTTGCGTGGCGTAGGTTACAAGGCCATGTCCGCCGAGTCGCTGCTGCGTCGCAACCTGCTGATCTATGGTTTCGGGGGCCTCGTCGCTCCGTTCCTCGGCATCAAGGTCATCGACCTCATCATCACCGCTATGCATTTGGCCTAAAGGAACACTCTCATGCGTCGCAACCTCATCACCGCCATCCTCTATACCGTCGTCACAACAGTAATCTTTGGACTCGTCTATCCCTTCGTCGTTACCGGCATCGCACACGTGCTCTTCAGGGACAAGGCCAACGGACAACTTATCCAGCAGAACGGCCAACTCATCGGCTCGCGCATCATTGGACAGTCGTTCACCACCCCTGGCTACTTCCACTCGCGTCCGTCGTCTGCCGGGGCCGGCTACGATGCCGCGAACTCCTCGGGGTCCAACTTCGCGCCCACGAACAAGAAGCTAATCGACCGGATCGTCGGAGACACCACCGTCCTTGAGCTTGATCGTCCCAACACCGATGTCCCCGTCGATCTAGTCACTACCTCCGGTTCTGGTCTGGATCCGGACATCACCCCAGCTGCCGCCGAGTTCCAGGTCACACGCATCGCCCAGCAAAGACACCTCTCCGAGACCGCTGTTCGCCAACTTGTGACGAAACACACACTCGGTCGCCAATTCGGCTTCCTGGGCGAGCCACGCGTCAACGTTCTTCAACTCAATTTAGATCTCGACAGCATCACGCCGGCACAATGAAAGGTTTAGCGCATAGAATGGGGCACAAAGCCCACCGAACGAACTGGAATACGCTGATAATCCTGGAAGCGGCATGGACAGTGATGTTCATCGGCTTCTATTCAATCGTGGCTGCTGCCATAGAGCGATCCGAAGACGATTGTTTAGTTTCCGTCGGAGCGATATATGCGGGCGTCTTTCTTTTCCGCAGAATCGAGCAACCGATGGAATTGCCTGCGATGTTCGAACTGTTTCTTTCGCAGGAACGGTTCCGGCTGGGTGGGAAGTCTTCATCTCGGTCTGCATGCGCCCAATGACATGGTGACCTCGTGATGCGATTTTATTGCTAAATGGATACTCCCCTTCAATCCTCGAGGTAAGGAATTTGGCAACCTCCTCTATATTGTCGCGGCCTCGTAAACCTTTGGTTGTGCGAAGATTCCAGAGCAACATGAATGCTGGAGCAGATGGGAGATTTCCATGACCATGGACACCATAACGCATGACCTTAATCTGTTAGCGCCTCTGTTATGGCCATTGCTGGCGCTGGCTTTTGTTCTCGTGTTTTACAAACCAATTCTTGAGCTATTCAACTCCGTCGTCCTGCGCATTAGACGAGGAGACGAGCTCCACCTATCCATTCTCACTATAGGCAAGTCTGCGGGGCCGCTGACGGTCCCGTCGGGCGCGAATCTAGTGACGGATGATCATCTAGCACTTATCCATCGAAGCTGGAGGGCGCCGAAGCATGACGCAAGATTTCCGGGTCAGAACATGTATCAGATCCATGTAATTCTCTTCGGTGAACCGAAGGTGTTGGATCGCGTTGGGTATGTTCATTACCGGCTTGATCCCTCCTACCCGGACCCCGAGAGTTACCAGACTGACCGGGAAAGACAATTTGAATTGAAGCAACTCGCGAACGGATATTCGTTACTGCGAGCCGAGGTTAAAATCAAAGGGCAGGATGAGCTCATCCATCTATCGCGCTTTATTGACCTCACAGAATCATCGGATCATCTGGTACCCAGGTATCTCCCAATCGAATCACCAACTGACAAGTGAACCTGGCAATCCCCAGCGGTCGTGGGTGGCTCACATCCTAAATTCTAGGTGCCCCATCTTCGCGACGGTGGCATCGCCACTAAGGCGGCTCTCGTTTTGGCTACCTTATCGCGTCGCAATGGGATCCCGGCCAGCTTATGATGTTTGCGGTCGGCCCCTGCGAAAGGGTCGGTGTTGAAAAGGAGCAAGGTAGGTCGGCCAGCTTATCGTGTTTTTGGCCGCTTTATGATGTCTTTGTCACCATTCTTCGGGAGCATTGGTTATATATTGTTGGACCGCGATCCTGTTTGATCGGCGAGCTCGAACGCTTTCTATCCTCGCAGTAGCGGCTACTGACTGAGTTGCATTGGGACTGGGCGGATTCACACATCCCGGACGATTCACGGCAGATTATTTTTACGACGACCAATTGTTTTTGAAATCAGTGTGGAGAGTCAGTCCTCCGTCGACATATAGCGTTTGCCCGGTGATGTAGGATGCGTCATCGCTGGCCAAAAAAGCGAATACGCCGGCGATCTCCTCTGCCGACGCGGAACGGCCTAGAGGGATGTGGCCCTCCACTTTCTTCCGAATCACGGGATCATCCTTCCACGAAGCATTGAGGGGCGTGATCGTCGCTCCGGGCGCGACTGCGTTGACCCGGATACCACGATCCGAATACTCAAGTGCCAACGTGCGCGTGAGATTGCCGAGACCGCCTTTGCTGACGGAATAAGCCAAGAATTCCGGCTTGGGATTCGTTTCGTGATTCGAGGACGTATTGAGAATGATTCCTGACCCTTGATCGACAAACAGCTTGAGGGCCTCACGGCTGCAAAGAAAAGCGCCACGAAGGTTTACGGCAAGTACCTGGTCAAAGTCGCTCGCAGTGAATAAGTGGGAGGGGTTCTGCCTGTTAATCCCAGCGTTGTTGATCAGGATGTCGCATCCACCGAGAACATCCTTCACGTGCTCGAAAGCTGCGATGACCTGCTTCTCATCTGTAACATCGACGCGTTTTCCAAAGGCGAGTCCGGGAAATCGATCATTCAACGAGTTCACTACATTGCTGATGACTGCATCGTCCACTACGTCGGTCAGCAGCACCCTGGCGCCCTCTTCCAGGAAGCGCTCAGCGACAGCTCTTCCGATTCCCTGTGTAGCACCTGTGACGAAGACGCATTTCTTGCTGATACCTTTCATAGTCATCTCCTTGTTGGTTGAGCTGGACACGAATCGCCTGATTTAAGAACACAATCGCTGCTTCAATGCGTTGCAGAAGCGGCCTTGTGAAGCCGTAATCCTTTCTCTGAGAGGGCCGTGATCGCGAAGGGCGGTGCATCGGCTTCCACCACGACGTCTGCAATCGAATCAAGAATATATTGTCAAGGTCAGACTGTTTGAGCAGGTTGGCGGCCTGACACGTTTTCGTGGCGGAACCTCTGGGCCCAGGAGATGATCTGTGTCCCAATGCTAGAATTCGCGCAGAAAGAGACCATTGAATGATCGAGATGAGTCGCAAGAGTTGCCGTGTATGGCTTTGTTTCGTTTTTGGTGGGGTCTTGAACGCGGAGCAGTTTGTAAAAGCGCAGATCAATCCGCCGCAAACCAAACTGTCGGTTCATTGGGAAGAACTAACGGGCCCGGATTTTGTCGAGGCAATCAAGCGTGCGCAGGGCACGTGCCTGTTGCCGTTCGGCATTCTGGAGAAGCACGGACCACATATGCCGCTCGGCACCGATTTGATCAATGTGCGCTACGCCGCGTTGCATGCGGCCGAGAATCAGTATGCCGTGGTATTTCCCGAGTATTACTTTGGCCAGATCTCCGAAGCGCGTCATGAGCCAGGTACGGTGGCCTACAGTCGCGATCTGCAGTTGGCGTTGCTGCAAGCCACCACGGACGAGATGGCTCGTAATGGCTGCAAGAAGATTCTGATCGTAAATGGCCACGGCGGGAACGATAGTTTGCTGCCCTACTTTGCCCAGTCGCAGCTGGATAAACCGCACGATTATGTGGTCTATTTTTTCAATGAGCGTACGCCGGCGTCCGTCGGCCCCAAGAAGAAGACAACCGTCGACGCGCACGCCGGCGAGAGTGAAACGTCGAAGATGATGGTCGTCCGACCTGACCTTCTGCACCAGGATCGTGCCGGCAGCAATTACGTTTTGCTAAAGCCTTTGAAGTGCCTAATGCTCATAGGGTGAGGATGTCAGCGGATCGCGATATTGATCATGTCCGAAAAGCGCGAGTTTCAGACTGAATTAAATGGGAAACTCTATCTATGGAGTTACCCGACAAAGCGACTTGCCATCGTGCCCTACAGAGCCGTGACCCTCGCTTCGACGGTTTGATATACGTCGGAGTGAAGACGACGGGGATTTATTGTCGTCCTATCTGTCCGGCCAGGACTGCAAAATATGAGAACTGTACCTTCTACTCCTCCGCTGCCGCTGCGCAGGAAGCTGGTTACCGACCATGCCTGCGTTGTCGTCCTGAGACCGCACCTGAGTTCGCTTCCTGGCGTGGAACCTCGAACACCGTTTCACGGGCTCTCGCGCTGATTAGCGAAGGTGCCCTGGATGGTGAGGGCAAGAGCGTTGATGCTCTCGCCACGCGACTTGGAATTGGAGAACGTCAGCTGCGGAGGTTATTCCTTCAGCACCTCGGAGCTTCGCCGATTGCCGTGGCTCAGACCAGACGTGTCCTGTTTGCGAAACACCTCATCCACGAAACGCAAATGCACATGACTGAAATCGCACTGGCGGCTGGTTTCAGCAGCCTGCGCCGATTCAATGAGGTGTTTCACGCGCTCTTCCGTCGGCCACCGAGCGCTCTGCGGCGCAAATCGTCCGTAAGCCGCCCAAATGTTGAAGCGGGCATTACGCTCACAGTGAGATATCGGCCGCCATATGATTGGGAGTCCATGCTCAGCTTCTTGAGGGCACGCGCCATCCCTGGCGTGGAGGTCGTAGAGAACGACTGCTATCGCAGAACTGTTGAGATAAATGGCTCAATCGGAACGGTCAGTGTTTCCCATCGATCAAAGAAAAACAGTCTCTGTGTCACAATCCACTTCCCAAATGTTCAGGCACTCCCAGCGATTTTGACAAGTGTGCGTCGCGTGTTCGACACGGGCGCCGACATTGAAACGATTGATGCACATCTTTCGAACGACTCTCATCTCGCTCCCTTTGTTGCACGACGGCCGGGCCTGCGAGCGCCTGGAGGATGGGATGGGTTTGAACTTGCAATTCGTGCAATTCTTGGGCAACAGGTTACCGTCGGAGCAGCAAAACGGCTCGCAGGACAACTGGTAGCTCTTCATGGCAAACCCGTGCCAAGATCGTTTGAAAATCATCTCGGCTTAACCCATACGTTTCCGACGGCGAAACGTCTTGCCTCGGTGGAATCGATGGGGCTTGGAATGCCTGCAGCTCGCGTAAAAGCGTTGAGCGCGATGGCTGAGGCGACCGTGCGTGACCCGAATCTTTTTAGTCCGCTCGGGACGATCGAAGAAGCCATTACTCGTCTGCGCGACATTCCCGGCATTGGCGAATGGACGGCTCAGTATATTGCTTTGCGTGCGATTCGCGAGACGGACGCCTTCCCCACTTCAGACGTAGGTTTACTTCGCGGCATCGCAAAAGTCGACGGCGTACCGGCAACGCCGGCCAAACTCCTTCAACGAGCGGAGACGTGGCGGCCCTGGCGAGCCTATGCAGCGCAACATTTGTGGTCTGCAGATTCTGTCGATCCTCCGAATGTTGCATGAGCAACCGGTTGAAGTTTCGGGATCGATAAGGGGCGTTTTCTCGAAAGACAGTCAAAGCAGGTATCCCAGTTGGGCGGAGGCCTCGTTGGAAGGATAGGTTCGCCGTCTCAACGAGCTTCGAAACAAAGTGTCTGTCGCAGTTGGCCATCCGGGCCTACTTCTTAACGATTATTGACAAAGAATCGAGACCCACCCTATACTCGCCTCATCGTCATGGACATCCGGAGCCTCTCATGCAGGCCAATCTAGCAGGTGCAGAGGGAGACTCGAGTCGCCGGATGGGGATAGTTGGAGCTTGCACCTCTAACATGCTCAACATGATAGGTGTGGGGCCCTTTCTAAGTATCCCTCTAGTTCTGATTGCAATGCATGGATCTCATATTTTGCTGGCGTGGCTTCTGGGCGCGGTGATTTCTCTATGCGACGGGCTTGTGTGGGCGGAATTGGGTTCAGCCATGCCCTACTCCGGCGGCCCTTACTTCTATTTGCGAGAGGCTTTCGGCGCCCAGTCCTACGGAAAGATCGCAAGCTTTCTTGTTCTCTGGTCGTCAGTACTTACTGCGCCGTTCCTTGTTGCCTCAGGGGCGGTGGGTTTCTCGCAATATCTTCACTATCTGTGGCCAGCCGTTAACGCAGCGGGGCTTACCGCATTGGCAATGGCGGTTTGTCTCATCAATGTCGTCTTGCTTTATCGCAGAATCACAACGATCGGTGCAATATCGATCGGTCTTTGGATACTCGTCGCCGGGACAATTGTGTGGATCATCGTGGGCGGGGCGGAACACATACCGTCCGCCCTAAGAGGACAGATCGACGGTGGCTTCCCGTTGACGGACACCGCTTTTTGGAAGGGTGTGGGCGCCGCCACGTTGATAGCCGTTTACGACTATGTTGGTTACAACAATGTCTGCCTCATCGGCGGCGAGTTGAAGCGGCCCGAACGAACGATTCCGTACTCGATTATCCTCTCCATCTTGCTGATCGCGATTCTCTACATTGCGATGAATCTTGCCATTCTGGGTGTATTACCGGTTCAGCAAAGTATGCACTCGACCGCAATCGTAGCCGATTACATGCAAGCGGTTTACAGCATTCAAAGCGCAAGAGTGGCCGATCTTCTCATTCTGGTTGCTTCGTTCGCCTCCGTATTCGCGATTCTGCTTGGCTATTCGCGTATTCCGTTCGCTGCTGCACAGCAGGGCGAGTTCTTTAGCGTGTTTGCACGCGTGCATCCGACGAAAGACATTCCCCACATTTCGCTCGTGATCCTTGGCTTTCTCTCCGCTTGCGCATGCATGCTGAGTCTCGACACGCTTATCAGTCTGGTCATTGTGATCCAGACAATGATCCAGTTCCTTGCTCAGTGTGTTGCCGTGATTCTGTTGCGTAGACGTCACACGGAAAAGAAATCTGTCAGATTTCTAATGCCTCTCTACCCCTTACCGGCGGTCATTGCTTTCATGGGATGGATTCTGATTCTTATCTCCAGCGGTGCACGAAATATACTCTTTGCTTTTGCCGCCACACTCGTAGGTGTGGCCGCCTTTCTTTACAAATCGCGCCAAGAGCAACGATGGCCTTTTGAGACGATATGACTAAACGCTGGGATATTGCCGTAGCCGGCGAAGTATACGTAGATCATATTTTTACGGACTTCGATCATGTCCCGTTGCCGGGGGAAGAGATTTTCGCCGACCAGTATCGTCGCGAGGCCGGAGGCGGTACTGTTAACACTGCTTGTGCCCTGGCGCGCCTCGGCCACAGCACCTCTCTTTTTGGAGTTTTCGGAAGAGATGAAGAGGCATGGCTTCGGTCAAGACTTAACTTCTTCGGAGTTCACGCAGATGATGCACACTCATCCGAGTTGCCGAATGCACTCACTGTTAGTATGTCGACGAGATCGGACCGGAGCTTTCTAAGCTACGCCGGGGCGAATAAGGTCCTCGCAAAATATGTAGCCTTACCTGAGACAATTGCTGCATTGTCTAAGTCGCAGCATATTCATTTTGCAATGCCGCTTGAACTTGAGCTTGCGAGACTGTTACTACCCGCCCTCCGGTCCGCTGGTTGCACTCTTTCCATTGATCCCGGCTGGCGTAAAGACTGGTTCTTGAATCCTGACAACCTAAATGTATTGCGCATGGTTGACCTCTTTTTTCCAAACGAAGGCGAAGCGCAGCTGCTTACGGGTCGTAAGGACCCAGACGATGTGTTGCGGGAATTCGCCGCGATGGGATTGGAACACACGGTCGTCAAACTGGGTCCACGCGGAGCTGCCACTTGGCGACAAAATCGCTCTTACAAGATGACTGCCCCAGATGTTCAGGTGGTAGATACGACCGGCGCGGGTGATGCGTTCGACGCGGGATTTATTGATGCATGGCTATCGGGGGCCGATATCGAAGAACAGTTGCGAAGGGCATGTATTTGCGGCTCTCTTTCGACGCGCGCCCGAGGAGCTCTCACCGCATTGCCTTTCCGTCAAGAGATCCTGAATATAGTTCAAGAAAACTCTATTGTTTGATTATCGGAGCTTGAAGTGTTGAATCTACGAATGGACCCCGCATTCGCATCGCTTGTCAAACACCCAAGAGAGGGCTTCAAAGACGTAGAGGCTCTGCGTGAAGCAACCGTTGCTGCACGGCAGGAAACTTCGTCGTGGCTTTTAGATCAAGACCTTGAGATCGAAGATCGTGATATCCCCTCGAGCGGTGAAGGGAAGACAGTAATACCGGTGAGAATTTATCGCAGAAGGAACGTTGAGGGTTCATCCGCAGCATTGCTCTACCTTCATGGAGGTGGTTTCTTTTGTGGAGATCTTTTTTCTGAACAAATGCAATGCGCCCGCTATGCTCTGAACGCCCAGTGTGCTGTCATATGTGTTGCCTATAGGCTCGCTCCGGAAAACCCTTTTCCAGCTGCTCTTAGTGACTGTTACCGAGCGCTTGAGTTCGTCTGGGATCATAGCCAGGCGCTAAAGCTTGATCGCGATCTTATAGCTGTAGGAGGCTCTAGCGCGGGCGCGAACCTCGCCGCTGCGGTCGCGCTTCTTGCACGCGATCGTGGCGGACCGAAGATATGCTTCCAATTGCTGCTGATACCGGCCTTGGACGACCGTCTGGAGACAGACTCAGCAGTTCAATTCACGGATACGCCTGGCTTTGCCAGGTCTGAGGCAGAGGTTATGTGGCGTTGGTATCTGGGCGAAAGCTCTCATAAAGTCTCTCCTTATGCGGCACCGGCACGAGCGAAAGACCTGTCTGGCCTCCCTGCCTCATACATTCTTTGTGCAGGACTCGATCCGCTGCGAGATGACGGTCTTAGCTACGCAAATCGTCTGATTGAATCCGGGGTGGCTGTGGAGCTCCACTTAGTGCCATCTATACCTCATGGGTTTGCCAGTATTCCGTCCGCGGCGATCTCGGAACGTCTCCTGAGCGAACAAGTTGCCGTGTTACAAAGCGCATTCGCTCGAGAGAGCAGCTTGTGATTTGGTAAACGAATCGTAATATGGCTCTTGCGAACTTTCTCTGAGAAAGCGCCAACCTAACAATGCATGAGGCGGGGAGATAATGAGAGTTGCGTAAAACCCATCGAGGCGCAGGATGAGCAAAAATGGCGTACTAATCGGAAGTCCAGCGCTCATGCGCCGGACAAATGCGCGCACAATTCTAAGATCCTTGAAAAAGCTAGGTACCTGCTCACGCGCAGATCTCGTCCGCGAGACGGGAATGAGCGCTCCTACGGTTGCAAACGTCGTATCCGACCTCGACGATCTCGGGCTCATTCAGTGGATCGGAGAGGGTGTGTCAGGTGGTGGGCGTCCCCCGGAGAACCTACGTTTTAACGCTGACTATGGCTGTCTAGCTGGGATCGACATCACAGCAGACGCCCTTCGAATCCTGCTGACTGACCTCAATGGAACTCTTCTTGAGGAGCAAAGCGAAATCTTATCGAAGGCGGCGCGCAGCCCTGATGCTGTTATCGAAGTGCTGCGCAATTCGCTGAAAACGATGATGCAGAAACGCAATTTGCCGTCCAAGAAGTTGGTTGCGATGACCGTTGGCGTGGCAGGGATCACCAATGTAAAGGACGGCATAGTTGTTTCTGTTAGCGATTCGAGCACATGGAGAAACGTCTCGCTCCGGGATCTGTTGAAAGAACAGTTTGCATGCGCTCTCTTTGTTGAAAACGACACTAACCTCGCTGCGCTTGGCGAACACTTTTGTGGTGTAGCTCAAGCCGAGGAAAGCTTCATCTTTATCGGAATCGGATCGGGTGTTGGCGCCGGTATATTTCTCAACGGACAGATAGTGCACGGGGCAAGTTGGTCCGCTGGAGAAATCGGGTATCTCCGAGTCCCAAACGTCTCAAGCATGCAGCCATCGCTATATGAGTTTGGTGGGCTTGAGCAGGTCTTAGGCGGCCCTGGAATTTTGAGAAGCTGGAATGCAGCCAGTCGCAAATCCGGCCAAAAAACCAAGCTACGGAAGGCGAGCAAGGTCTTTGACCTCGCACTCGAAGGCGACTCACTCGCCCAAAAAATAGTTCTGCAACGCGCTCGCTTACTCAAGGATGTAATCCTCAATCTCTCCCTCATACTGAATCCAAACCTTTTTGTAGTTGGAGGGGATCTAGGCGCTCATACGGCCCTCTTGCAGCCAACTGTGGAGATGCTGCAAGAAAGCGAAGTGGCAGTCGCCAACTTGCTTCCAAGCAGTCTTGGAAATTCGGCGGTTGCGTGGGGTGGTATAGCGGTTTCAATGCGAAATTCAGAACAAACGCTTCTGGGCAATTGACTTCGCACAGAATCAAAATATCCGACGAACATCTAACCGCTTTGCTTCTTCGAGCTTGGTAAGTTGAATAGTCGCGTGCGCACCCGGCCGACATGGCGCAGATAGCGGGTTTAGGCTCTGACCCTGATCACAATTTGGCTTGCGGGTTATTGAAGTGAGATGGGTTGCGGGTGAGGTCGGACCTTGCGAAGGGCTAAATGATCTAAAAGCCAGTCATTAAATGTTTTTTGTTGACTGCATTAGATATTAACGATAGGTTCCTAAGTATCTTTTAGGACCTAAAATTACGTCTTGGTAGACGTCGCGTGTACGGCTGTGTAGCTGCCTTATGCGAACGGAACTTTGTAAAAGCACTTGCTGCAGTCTGAATCCATAAAGAATTTGCTGATGGCTTTGGAGTGTCTTTACCAAACTGAACGGCGAAGACACCCCGCAACCTAATTTCAAGCTTGCTAGAGCACTCAGTTCTAAAAACGGTGGAAGCAAGATCGAAAGCGCAACGCTATGGGAGAGGCTTATGAGAGAGGCGAGTTTTCTAGATCGCAAAACAAATATAGAGCCTGCAACGGATGTACTCGCATTTGCGTTTGTTCTGTCTGTCCCTAAAAAGGCGAAGAACCTTCTTAAGAGCCAGTCCTGTCTCCTTATGATGCTAATTTGGCTTGCATTCCCGTTTCTGGGGTACGGGCAAGAACTCGCGGGAACCGTTACCGGCACAGTTACAGACGCTAGCGGCGCAGTGATTCCCCACGCTACTGTTACGATCACGCTCAGCGGAGTAAGTGAGGCCTCCCGGGTAGTGCTGACCAACGAGTCGGGTAATTACACCGCGACTAACCTCGAGGCTGGCACCTACACAATTACGGTTTCAAATCCGAGCTTTGAAAATTTCACCGATCGTAATGTCGTTTTGAACGTTGCACAAAAGCGTACGGTGAACGCACAACTGAAGGTTGGAGGTCAAAGCCAGACTGTTACCGTGGAGGATAATCCAGTCGCCCTCGATACGGAGAGCAGTTCGCAGGCCGGAACCATCTCTGGAACACAGTTGCGCGAGCTAGAGCTCATCAACCGCAACTTTCAACAGTTAGTCACACTACAGCCGGGCGTGGTGAACCTACTCGGCGATCAACCGGGCTTTGGGGGAATCAACAGTACATCCTCAGTGTCCGTCAACGGAGCGCGCACGACGGCCAACAACTGGTCTGTTGATGGTGCCGACATCAACGATAGCGGTTCGAACTCAACGTTGCTTAACATCCCCAGCGTCGATGCAATCCAGGAGTTCACGCTGGAGAGAAGCTCTTATGACGCCAGCTTCGGACGCAGCGGAGGCGGCCAGGTTCTTGTAGCCACTCGATCCGGTACCAGCTCTTTCCATGGGTCAGCTTATGAGTTTGTGCGCACAGCCAACACCAACGCAAACAACTACTTCAACAACCTGGTAGGTGCTCCTCGTGCACCGGATCACTACAACAACTTCGGATTTACAGTTGGTGGGCCGATCTTCATTCCGCACCTCTACAACACGAACAAGACGAAGACCTTCTTCTTCTGGTCGGAAGAGTGGCGCAAGATTACGGAGCCGATGACGAACAACGTAGCGGCGCCTACTACCGCAGAGCTGGCAGGAACCTTCTACGAAACTCCCAGCCAATATGCAGGAACCATAGCTGCCGTAGGAGCAGGTTGTGTTAGCTCCTACGATACTTCCACAGGTGTTGCCGTTGCCAATCCTAACTGTTATAGCTCCAATTCTAAGGTCTATCTATCTCAGATTTTCAGTAAGTTTCCAGCTAACGCTACAGCCGTCAATCCCTCCACTGGCTTTACTAATGGCACAGTGTTCAGTTCTTACTCCTCTTTGAACAATTTCCGGCAGGACCTGGTTCGCGTGGATCATTATTTTAACGAGAAGCTGCATTTCTACGCGCGCGGCATGCAGGATGACGCTCCCAGCAACCTGCCTACCGGTCTTTGGGGCGGATCCAACTACCCTGGAGTAGTGAATGTGGGCATCAACGCGCCGGGAAAAAATGTGGTCGCGAATCTAACATGGACCATCTCTCCGAAGATGGTGAATGAGGTAGAGTTTGCCTACTCGCAAGGAACCATTAACGGCACGCTATCCGGCGCGGCCAACTCTCCTTCAGTCCTCTCTTCGCTGACGAACAATCTTGCCAATCCAGACCCCTACGGCCGTATTCCCAGCGTGACCATATTGGATGGATCCGTCACTGGCGTAGCACAGGGCAGCGCACCATACTTTGAACGAAACCTGGATCGCAATATTTTCGACAATTTTTCGGTAACTTTGGGAAATCACACTATACGTGCCGGTGTAACGGCGCAGCAAATGTTGAAGACAGAGGACGCCTCTGAAGGCAATCCGAGCTTCACGTTCAATACCTGGGGAGATTTCCTGTTGGGCAATGTTACTCAGTACTCGCAGGCGAGCCGAGACATCGTTCCCGATCTGCGATTCTGGAACACGGAAGCATATGTTCAGGATGACTGGAAGTTGAATCACAGACTTACTCTTAATCTTGGCCTTCGCTGGACAAGATTCCCTTCGCCTACCGATGCGAAGGATACTTTGGTCAACTTTGATCCGCTGTTATACAAGTCGACTCAAGCCCCGGCGCTCGACGGAGACGGAAACTTTCTTCCGGGCCAGCTCTACACCCCGGCGACCTACGCTAATGGGCTAATCTTTCCCCAGGGGAGCGCCTGTACGGCCGCTCAGGCGATATCTGCGCAGGTCCAATGCTCTCCTTACGGCAGCACGGTAAACCCAAACTACAGTTGGAACTTCGGGCCTCGAGTCGGTTTTGCCTATAGCCCCTTCGGAGACGGCAAGACGGTTCTGCGCGGCGGCTTCGGTCTATTTTTCGACCGCACGCTCAACGGCATCTGGGAGCAGAATGCGTTCGGCGATCCGCCTCTGGTGCAAACCACAACAATTACCAATGCGTCGTTTGACAATCCAATAGGCGTTGGTTCTGCAGCACCTCCCGCGTTGGGACCGAATGCGCTGACGACAACCGGCAACCCTGATTTCAAGGTTCCTTCGTACGCTTCTTACAATCTCTCGGTGCAGCAGCAACTGGCCCCGTCGATCATGTTTGAAATAGCCTACGTCGGGTCAGTATCGCGGCACCTGTTGGGTGAGTTGGACCTGAATCAGCCGACACTCTCCACGAGGATAGACAACCCGAACTCCCCTCTGAACAACATTCGTCCCTACTTGGGCTACTCGGACTTCCATACCAGACTGCCCATCTTCACCTCTAACTACAACTCGCTACAGGCATCGCTGAACGTTCGGACGACGCGTGATCTGACGCTTGGGCTCGCCTACACCTGGTCTAAGAATTTGACGGACGAGTTCAATGATCGCGCTGTTGCCGGCGTTAATACCACTACCTATGCCTATGATCCTAAGTTGGATTACGGACCTTCGGGGTTGAATGAACCGCAGATCTTCGTCGGAAATTTCGTATACAAAGCGCCATTTTTCCGGGAGCAACATGGCCTAACTGGACAAGCACTCGGTGGCTGGGAACTCTCGGGAATCACGACTTTCAATTCCGGTCTCTCGCTGACTCCGTCTCAAACCGTCGATCCATTGGGCTGCGTTGCGGATAGCACTACCGCAAACGGGTGCGCAGCTGGAACTTATCCCGGTGGTCTGGGAATGGTTAGCCCGAATGCAGATATCGCGCCACGGCCAGATCAGGTATCGCCCGTTCATCTCACTAAATCTCGAACGCAATGGTTCACCACCACCTCTTTTGCTACGGCTCAGGGTCACTTCGGCACCGCGGGAGTTGGAAGTTTCCTCAGCCCAGGCACCGAAAGAATTGATCTTGGCCTGTTGAAGAACTTCAGGTTCAGTGAGCGCGCCCACCTTCAACTCCGCGCAGAGGCGTTCAACCTCTTCAATCACACTAACTTTGTTGGGCCCGGAGGATCCTCAGCTGGGGGAATCGATACCACTTTGGGAAGCGGTACCTTTGGACAAACCCTAAGCGCTCATATACCGCGAACGATGCAGTTCAGCGGAAAGATGTACTTCTGACGCTTTGGTCTAACGAATGGAACCAAACCGTATCTCGATGGATAACGACAATGTCACTTACCGGAGCAGAAACTAGTGTGTTGAGAAGGCCGTCTCAGATCGCAACAACTGAGCGTCCCCTCGACAGAAAAGGATTCGTTCCTCTCTACTTTCAAATCCAGCGGGCACTGGTGGAAAAAATCCATTCGGGAGAATTAAGGGAAGGAGATCTCCTAACGTCGGAGTGGCAATTAGCGCGCACCTATAACGTTAGCCGAGTGACGGCGCGTGAGGCGTTGCACGGGCTGAAAACCAGCGGTTACGCTTCCAGTCTAAGAGGGCGCGGGACCTTCGTCACGAAACCCAAACGTGAAAAACCCCTGCCTCAGCTGCGCGGCTTTACAGAGGAGATCGTGGACCGCGGCATGGTTCCAGCTTCGCGCTTGCTCGAGCAGAGAATTTTCTATGCGACCGCCGGACTTGCCGAAGACCTCGAAGTTCCAGTGGGATCACCAGTGATGAAGCTTCGCCGCCTCAGGCTAGCTGACGGCATTCCGATGGCAATCGAGAAAACCTATGTCTCACTCAGACATTTTCCAGGCATTAAACAGATCAACTTCGGAGAACAGTCGCTTTATCAAACACTCCGTAATCAGTTTGACGTGCACGTAGCCTGGGCGGCCGAGACAATTGAAATCCTGCCGGCGACACGCGAAGAGTCTAGATTGCTAGAAATTCCTGCAAAAACAGGTGTTTTGTCGATCTCGCGAAACACAATAACAGAGGATCGTGTGCCAATAGAGGTCACCGTGTCTCGATACCGTGCGGACCGCTATCGTGCCCTGATTTATATCCCTGCGACGGCGATTCGCATAGGTGCGGCGGCCTATAAAGGCTAATAGTCTGTACATTTGCTTACATCAGTCCGGACATACACACCCTAGCTCTAAACGTTGCGTGCCCTGCCTCAGCAGGAGAAAATGATGCGAAGGGAGGTGTCTTGAACTACAGATTGGCCATCTGCCTGGTACTAGCGATCACGGCCTTAAGCCTCGCCCTGAACGCGCAGCAGACTCCAACACAGACGACAAGCCAGTCGCAGCTTGATCAACACGAGAATGGAACCGAATCTGAAAACGCCCTAGTCGCATCATCCAAAGCTCACCCAACAGATCCAGTGCCTCTCGCCAGGCTGGGTCTTCTTGAAGCTCGCCAGGGTCATCTCACCCAGGCAATCGTCTTCTATCGCAGGGCTATGGTGCTCAAACCCGATCTGCCCGGTCTGCGTTTGAACCTCGGCCTGGCGCTCTTCAAAGATGGTCAATATAAAGAAGCCATTGAGATTTTCACTTCCTTGCTCAAATCGCAACCCCCGTCTTCTCCCGAAAAGCAGCGTTTAGATATTCTCATTGGAATGTCGCATTATGGCCTTGGAGAATACGCGGCTGCTGTCCCCTACCTGAAGCGGGCAGCGGACCACGACGCACAGAATCTCCCGTTGCTCCTAACTCTTGCGCATAGCTGTTTATTGTCGAAGCAATATCCTTGCGTGCTAGATGTCTATCACCGCATGATCGCGCAAAACGCCGAGTCGGCTGAGGCTGACATGCTCGTCGGCGAAGCATTAGACGAGATGAAAGATACCAACGGAGCAACGAGGGAATTTCGGGCCGCAGTTCAGGCAAATCCAAAAGAGCCGAACGCGCATTTCGGTTTGGGCTACCTTTTATGGACGCAGCTCCAATTTCAGGAAGCTTCCCAGGAGTTTCAAGCCGAGTTACAGAACACCCCGGACTACTCTAAGGCAATGCTTTACCTGGCCGATTCGTACATTAAATTAAATAGAAATGACGATGCGAGGCCGTTGTTGGAAAAGGTGCTGGCGATGGAGCCCACGAACTCCATGTGCCTTCTCGATTTAGGAATTGTCTATGCCGAGGCTAATCGCAAAGAGGATGCGTTGCGCGAATTCAAAGCGGTCGCCGCGCTCACTCCTCAAGATGTGAACGTTCACATGTGGCTTGGTCGTCTCTACCGATCTACGGGAAATTCCAGAGAAGCGAAAATAGAATTCGACAAAGCCAAAAGTCTCAACAGAACCACCCACGACGCGCTCATCACGGTGATGTCCAACGCTGGCGAAAAAGATAAAATGTCTTCATCACAGACACCTGCAAACTAGTTAATCTGACACGTCAAGCGGACGTTATAGGGGCACTTAGGCTGGTAACTTGTTGAAGTTGTGCGTAAGCGTGTTGTTGGGCTGAATTATTGCACAGCTGTCACTGACGAAGTTCAACTTCCGTGGCCCCTTGTCCGCCTTGATTTTGGGGCGGCTCGGTGACCGTGGTGACATGTGGGTGATTGCGCAGGTATTCGCGCAGGGTTCGGCGGAGTACGCCCATGCCGGTGCCATGAACGATGCGAATTCGGGGCAGCCCGGCGAGGAAAGCGCGGTCAATGAAGCGTTCAACTTCTGTTTGAGCTTCGTCGGCGGTGCGGCCGATGACGTTGATCTCGGACGTCATATAGTCTGTGTCGTCGTTCACCGTAGCCACAGTGACGCCTCCTCGTCTACGCGCGGCTTCGAGCGGGGTTACTACCTTAACGGACTCGACTTCCGCGATGTCGTCTATGGCTGCGCGCATCTTCATAGGACCCATCGACACTTCAAAGTTTTTCGAGTCGATGATACGGTCGACTCTTGCCTGACGGCCGAGCGACTTTAGCTTCACGAGATCTCCTACCTTGATGCCCTTGGGGATGTGGGGCTGAGCGGCGGGATCGTTTTTGTCAGCGCGAGTAGTGTGGGCGACGACGGTGGAGTTGAACTGTTCGGAGAACTCACGACGGAGCGTGGCCATGCGCCGATCCGAGTCGCGTGCGATCTTTTGCGCGAGCGCCTTATCGTCGATGGCTTTGACGGTCTCGCGTAGTTGATAGGCGAAGTTTTCGATCAGAGAGTTGAGTTTGGTCTCGAGTTCTTTGGTGCGAGCCTTCTGCTCGACACGGCCTTCGACTTCGACGCGGGCCTTCTCGCGGGATAATTCGCGTTCACGTTGTTGCATGGTCTCACGCTCAGCAGCAGCTGCCGTGAGCTGGTCGTGGAGCTGGTCAAGGAAGGCACCAATGTCTGCGGTCTGCGTGGTCATCTGGGCGCGGGCGGCTGCGATGATATCAGCGCCAAGCCCCAGGCGGGCCGCGATGTTGAGACCAGCAGACGCCCCTGGCACGCCGAGGCGTAGTTCGTAGGTAGGGGTTAGTGTCTGCTGGTCAAAACCGACTGCCGCGTTGAGGACGCCGGAATGGTTGGCGGCGTAGACTTTGAGCGAAGTGAGGTGAGTGGTGATGCAGCACCAGGCATTCAGCTTGAGGAAGTGAGTGGCGATGGCTACGGCTAGAGCAGCTCCTTCTTCCGGGTCGGTGGCTGAACCTAGCTCATCGAGCAGGACCAGCGAATTTGATGTGGCTTCGCGGGAGATGCGATCGAGATTGACGACGTGAGCGGAGAAGCTGGAAAGGTTGCGCTCGATGGATTGGGCGTCGCCAATGTCGGCATAGATGCTCTCAAAGAGAGGGAGCTTTGCCTCTTCGGCAGGGACAGGGATGCCAGACTGAGCCATCAGCGAGAGTAGGCCCAATGTTTTAAGAGAGACAGTTTTGCCGCCGGTATTGGGCCCGCTGATGATGAGTTGCTTGGATTCGGGCGGCAGAATGATGGTGAGGGGGACTGGTCTGCTTGGTTCGGTCCCATCGGCTAGGGCTGCCGCACGCATCCGCAGTTCCAGCAGAGGATGGCGGGCTGCTGTGAGGGAGAGTTCCTGCGCAAAGATAGGGCGGGAGCAGTTGAGAGTTTCGGCAAAACGTGCTCGGGCGCTGTGGGATTCCACTTCCGCGAGGATGCAGGCGCCGAGGTGGATCGCGGCGGAGTTCTGGCCGAGGGCGTGGGTCATGGCGACGAGGATGCGGTGTATTTCTGACTGCTCTTCGTCAAGAAGACGAACGAGTTCATTATTCTGCTCGATGGTCTCAAGGGGCTCGACGAATACCGTCTGTCCGGAGGACGACGAGCCGTGAATGACGCCGGGGACCCTGCGTTTGAACTCGGACTTCACCGGGATGACGAAGCGGTCGCCGCGAATCGTGATCAGATCTTCCTGAGTGCTACCGCCTTCGCTGAGACTTTGCAAGGAACGGCGGAGACTCGCTTCGATGGCTCGATGCTGGCGCTCCATGGCGCGACGGATGCGGTTCAGTTCCGGTGAGGCGTCGTCGTTGAGGCTGCCGTCGGGCTCGATCTTTCCGCGCAGAAGGCGAAGAAGCGGGGCCAGATCGTAGTCGAGCAAGGGCGCAGAGAGTGCCGCGATACCTGGCCACTCGTATCTGGTTACGCTAGGTGGCGGGTCAATGAGATTGCGCCAGGCAGCGACGCGCTCCACGACGGCGAGTAGATCGCGAATCTCAGTAGCCTCGAGGGCAGCGCCTTCGATACGGGCCTTCTCGAGCAGGGTCGTTGGATCGAAAAGTCCATGGAACTCGAAACTGCCACCACGGGTGAGCATAGAGCGCATCTCGGCTGTGCGCTGTTGTTGCAGGTCGATCCAGACAAGGTCTGCGCAGGGTTCGAGGGCGAGAATCCAGGCGCGGCCCAGAGCGGAGAAGGTGCGGCTTGCGATGTACTCGCGGAGACGCGGCCATTCCAAGGCTGCTGCGCTCGCTTCGCGGAGCGGGGACGGGATGGCTGGTAATAGATCTGCTGAATTCACTTCTTTTATCGTACCCTTGCCGGGGAACTACCAGCTGTATGGCTGCGTAACAAGCACTGCGCAGTGCGGGCGCCTTTAGTGTTGGAGGTGTGAGATGGTCTGTCAGGCATGTGGAGCTTCAGTAGTAGATGGTGTTTATTTTTGTTCGAAGTGCGGGGCGCAGGTTATCGCTGCTCAGCCGGCTTATGCCGCATATCCGCAGCCTCCGGTGCCCGTTCTTGTGCCGCGGGTCCAGCGGCATCTGCAGACGCTCGGTGTCCTTTGGTGCGCTTTTGGTGTGTATAGGTTTATCAGCGGGCTGATGGGCATGTTTTTCCTGCATGCGTTTGCTGGCCGCGGATTCGGAGGCTACGACTGGCCGTTCAACCACTCTCACGGTGTTTTTGGACAGCCGTGGATGGCCTCGTTGCTGCCCGTCATTGCTGTTTACACGGTGGTGATGGCAGGTCTCGCGCTAGTCGTCGGATATAGCCTGTTGACGCGTCGACCCTGGGGCCGGACGCTAGCTGTAGTAGTTGCGATCCTCAGTCTGTTGAAGCCGTTCTTTGGCACTGCCTTGGGAATCTACACTCTTTGGGTGCTGGCTCCGGGAGCGTCGGGATTGGAGTACGACGCGATCGCAGACCGAAGCTGAGATCTGGACGTAAACTGGAAGCATGAACTTTCCTGCAACGCGTCTGCGCCGTCTGCGCCGAACCGAGGCGATGCGATCCTTGGTTCGTGAGACCCACCTCCACCCCGGTGCGCTGATCTACCCGCTCTTTATCTGCCCTGGCGAAGGGATACGCAAAGAGATCAGCTCGATGCCAGGTGTCTTCAATCTATCGATTGACGAAGCAATAAAAGAGGCAGAAACCTGTGCGTCGCTTGGGTTAGGAGGGTTGCTACTGTTTGGTTTGCCAGCGCAAAAAGACGAGCAGGCGACTGGTGCGTGGGCCGAGGATGGGATCGTGCAGCAGGCGTTACGAACAATCAAACAAAATAAAGCGCTCGATTCTTTAGTAGCAATCGCTGACGTTTGTTTGTGCGAATATACCTCGCACGGACACTGCGGTATCGTTGCGCGAGGCGGCGATCATTATGAGATTCAGAATGACGCGAGCGTTGCGCTGATTGCCAAGACAGCTGCATCGTTGGCTCAAGCAGGTGCGGACATTGTGGCGCCTTCGGACATGATGGACGGCCGCGTGGAAGCGATTCGAGCTGCTCTCGACGCGGGCGGCCATGAACAGATTCCTGTGATGAGCTACGCGTCGAAGTTTGCCTCGGCATTTTACGGACCATTCCGCGAGGCCGCGGACTCGGCCCCGCAGTTCGGTGATAGGCGCAGCTACCAGATGGACGGTGCGAACCTGCGTGAGGCAATGCGCGAGATCGATCAGGACATAGCAGAGGGTGCGGATATGTTATTGATGAAGCCAGCGATGCCATATCTCGATGTGATTCGCGCGGCGCGGGAGAGATACGACCTCCCGATGGGGGCTTACCAGGTATCAGGAGAATACTCCATGCTGCACGCCGCGTTTCAGCGTGGATGGCTGGAGCCACAGCGGGCGATGATGGAATCGCTCTTATCAATCCGGCGAGCGGGAGCCGACTTTATCGTCACGTACTTTGCAAAGGAAGCGGCGAAGGTGATGGGATAGTTTCGTCGATAGTGACGCAGAGTTCTTCTAAGGCGAGTTGATGGGATCCTCAAAGCTGTCTGGCGGAAGGGCCGTAATGATCGCTTCGTCACCGAAGCGAGCGCGTAGTTCAGCTAATGTCACCTCCGGCTGTGAAGGTGGCACATATCGGATGTTGTAGTTAGCAATGGTGCTTGCAACGAGGTAGAGTTTCGCTCCCGGGATCATCCGCCAGTAGGCCTCGCGGGGTTTCAGCACGCCCCGTTCGCGGTCGCGTTCGAGCTCCTTCTGCTGATAACGCGCGGCCCGCTCAAGAAAAATCCCTTCGAGCTTGCCGTCCTGATCGAGGAACCAGTCGACAAGTTTGCCGCGATAGAGAATGCCGGCGGCGAGAGCATCGATCTCGACGTCAAAGTCCTGTTGGCTCCGAGGCAGCGAACGGGTGGTAAAGAGTAACTCCCACTCGGAGACGTAGGTTAGAAGAAAGTCGTCACAAAAGCGCTTCAGTAGGCGGTCGACGCGTTTGTTGGTGTTGTACTCCCCGTAGCGGGAGACGATAAGACCGGAGATCCAGCCCTCGATGGCGCAGAAAAGCCACAGAACCGCCAAAAAGCGAGCCTGCTCGAAGAATGATCTGAGGTAAGCATCCGCGAGGTGTGCACGAAGTACGATCGGGTTCGACGACGCGAGCTCGGGGCCGGGCAGCAAAGATCGAAAGACAGTTCGATATGCCTCAGTTTTGGAAGGCCCGATGGTCAAAGACGGATAGTGCCCCAGAGGGCTATGGATCAGGAGGATCCAGGAGAGTAGAAAGGGAACCAACGTCACCAGAAGAGAAAATACGACCTCCTCGGTACGGCTGCGCTGATATCGTCTTGCGGGAATATAGGCCGAGAAGAACAGTCGATAGATGACGCCGGGAGCGAGCAGATAGCCGATCAGCAGAAAGCCTGCGACCAGCGCACTCATAATCTAGGCAGGCTTACGGACGATGCGGAAGCGCCGCCCATGTTCATCGGTGAAAAGTGCTACTCCATTTTTTGCCAAATCTCGACGGGCGCTGTCGATCTTTTCTGCAAATGTAGGCTCCGAAGAGGAACCGGAGCTTATCTCCTCCTCAAGAACACTGCTGCGCAGGGCGCTTGTCAGCCGGGCCACGTTGCTAACCATTATTTCTCCATAAAATCTTCACGTTCTTATTATGACGCAGATGTCAAGCGCAATTGGCTCTTGTCCATGCGGCGAATCTAATAAGTACTGGAAGAATCGAATAATATGGTGAAGTTGGTTTACCTACATGGAGCGTTACCTTGGCAGATACGATTTATGACTTAGTGGTGCTTGGCGGCGGACCCGCCGGATATACCTGCGCAATTCGCGCCTCGCAATATGGCCTGAAGGCCGCGCTCATCGACGCGAACGACCGTTTAGGTGGAACGTGCCTGCTCTGGGGCTGCATTCCCACCAAGTCGATGCTGTTTTCTGCAGAACTGTGGGATCACCTCAAGCACGCAGACCGGTACGGCATCGAGGTGACGCCGCCTAAGCTGAACTGGAAGGGTGTATTGGCACGGAAGGACGATGTGATCTTGCGTCACACCAAAGGCCTCGACTTCCTGATGAAGAAGAACAAGATCAACGCCATCAAGGGTTACGGCCGCCTGACCGGTCCTGCGAAAGACGGTGTCCACACCATCGAGGTAAAGGCGGCTGACGGCAAGACCGACACCATAAAAGCTAAGAAAGTTGTTCTGGCGACTGGCTCGGATGCACGTATGCTGCCTGGTTACACGGCAGATACAACGATTTTGACGAACTACGAGATTTTGAAGATCGACGAAGCCCCGAAGTCGCTGGTGGTCGTGGGATCGGGTCCAGTCGGGGTCGAGTTTGCCTCGATCTTCAAGAGCTTCGGAGCGGAAGTGACAATCCTCGAAGCGCTGCCGCGCATGGTGCCCGCCGAGGATGAGGACATTAGCAAGGAACTGCTGCGCCTGTTCAAGAAACGCGGTATCGACGTCCATCTTTCGGCAAAGGTGGACAAGTTCGAAAAGAATAAAGACGGCGTCCTCGTTCATTTCACCAAGGCCGATGGAACAAGTGAGACCAAGCAGGCTGAAAAGGTGCTGGTCGCCGTAGGCCGCGCGCCGCGAACCTACGATGTCGGTCTCGACAAGGTGAAGATAACTCCCGACCGCGGTTTCATCGTCACAAACGAATGGATGGAGACGACTGAGCCGGGAATCTATGCGATCGGCGATATCGTTGCCGGCTTGCCGCAGTTAGCGCACGTCGGCAGCATGGCGGGGCTTGTAGTTGCGGCAAGAATTGCCGGTAAATACGCCAAAGCCGTAAATCGCGCCCACATTCCAGGCTGCACCTACTGCGAACCTCAAATTGCCAGCGTCGGCCTTACCGAAGCGCAGGCGAAGGAAAAGGGCTACCAGGTGAAGATCGGCAAGTTCCCGTTCGTCGGTAACTCGAAGGCGACGATCCTCGATGCCCACGATGGCTTCGTCAAGGTAGTCTCCGACGCGAAGCATGGCGAGATTCTAGGCGTACACATCATCGGCACCACTGCAACGGAGATCATCGCTGAAGCGGTTACTGCAATCCAGCTTGAAGCGACCATCGAAGAGATGATGTTTACCATCCACGCGCACCCGACGGTTGCTGAGGCCCTCCTTGATGGCTTCTCGAGCGTCGAGGGAATGGCGGTAAACGTTTAGTTCTTCGGTGTTTTTGAAAAAAGACAGCCGGGCCACTGGCTCGGCTGTCTTTACAGGCGGCGAAGCCGCACAAAGCTCATGCACATCAATCTCCTAAATCTCGGCCGCGTCCCTTACAGCGAGGCTCTCGCCATCCAACAGCAGGTCATCGGCGCGCGAAAGCAGAATCTGATCGGTGACACGCTTCTGATGTTGGAGCACCCACCTGTTCTGACACTTGGCCGCAACGCTCACCGCTCCAATGTCCTCGCCAGCGACGAAAAACTCGCGCAGCGTGGGGTCGAGCTCCATGAGATCAATCGCGGCGGCGATGTTACCTATCACGGCCCAGGCCAACTGGTCGGATACCCGATCATCGATCTGCGCGGCGACCTACCAGGGAAAAAGGGCCCCCATCTAGGTCCGGTCGATTACGTTCGTCTGCTCGAAGAGGTCTTAATCCGCACCTGCGGCGACTTCGGCGTAATGACGCAGCGTATCTCCAAGCTCACAGGCGTTTGGACGATGGCTGGCGGCAGCATCCGCGAGAAAAAAATCGCAGCGATCGGTGTCCACGTCTCTCAGGGCGTAACCTCCCACGGCTTCGCACTCAACGTCACCACCGACCTGAGAGACTTCGACTGGATTATCCCTTGCGGTATCGCCGATCGGCAGGTAACCAGCCTCGAACTGGAGGCAGATTCCGACCGCGAACCAACAATGGAGTCGGCTTTTAACTCGGCAGCCCGTAACTTTGGCCGAGTCTTCGAGCGGCAGATGCTGTGGTGCGAATCCGTTGACCAACTACTCGCCGCACATGTGTGAAATGACAAACATCCTGCGGTCGCCCCTGTTCGCTAACCGCACCAAGCGGCCAGTAATCACGCTGCCGCCGTATAATCCCATTTGCGCGCGCCCGATTGCGGACCGGGCTGATGTAAGACGCCTTGAAATGTCCGCACCTGTACATCGCACCTGAAATCAGGGGAGAAGAGAAATTCATGCCGACTGACGTAGTTATGCCCCAGATGGGCGAATCCATCACCGAAGGCACCATCACAAAATGGCTCAAAAAGCCAGGCGACGCCATTCAGCGCGATGAGCCCCTCTTCGAGATCTCGACCGACAAGGTCGATGCGGAGATTCCTTCGCCCGCCGCCGGTACCCTCAAAGAGATCAAAATCTCCGAAGGCACCACGGTCCAGATCAACACGGTCGTCTGCAGCATCGATGAAGCCGGCTCGTCATCAGCATCTGCCGCTTCGCCTGCAAAAGCTGAGACCGCAGCCGCTCCAGCAGCCGACACCGTCACACCCGCCGCTGCCGACGCGCCATCTGCAGCGCAGGGAAATTCCCCCGCAGCCGCTCCTTCAGGTCCGGGCACCCAAGTTCTGATGCCCCAGATGGGTGAGTCCATCACCGAAGGAACGATCACCAAGTGGCTCAAGAAGGTCGGCGACACCGTCCAGCGTGATGAACCCATCTTCGAGATCTCGACCGATAAGGTCGACGCGGAGATTCCCTCGCCAGTCGCCGGTACGCTTTCGGAGATTAAAGTTCAGGAGGGCGCCACCGTTACGATCAACACGGTCGTCGCTGTCATCGGCGGCGCAGCCGGAAAGACCGCCACTCCAGCTGCATCGGCCCCTGCACCCACGGCAACGGCGGCTGTTCCTGTGGCAGCTGTATCCTCCACTTCAGCCGCAGCCGGTGAGCGAGTTCGCTCGTCGCCGCTCGTTCGCAAGATCGCAAAAGACAACAACGTCGATCTCTCGCAGGTCTCTGGAACCGGTGCATCCGGCCGCATCACCAAGACCGACATCGTGACTCACCTTGAGCAAGGTCCAAAGCCAGTCGCTGCTGCGCCAGTTGCAGCAGAAGCCTCGGCACCTGCCCCAACTGCCGCGAAACCAGCCGCTCCTCAGCCCCAGCCCGGCGAGCTTGTCCCCATGACGAAGATGCGCTCGATCATCGCGCAACGCATGGTCGAATCCAAGCGCACCAGCCCGCACGTTCATACCGTCTTCAAGGTCGATATGACGCGCATCGTAAAACTTCGCGAGAAGGAGAAGTCAAAGTACGAGCAGCGCAACGGCGTCAAGCTCACATACATGCCCTTCATCACTCGCGCTGCCATCGTTGCGTTGCGCAAGCATCCTGTCGTCAACGGCTCCGTCGAAGGCGAAGCAATCCGCTACAACAAAAACATCAACATCGGAATCGCCGTAGCGCTCGATTGGGGCCTCATCGTTCCTGTCCTCAAGCAGACCGAAGAAAAGAACTTCCTGGGCATCGCGCGCGGCATCGTCGACGTAGCAGAACGCGCTCGCAACAAGAAGCTTGCCCCCGACGAGATCTCCGGTGGAACTTTCACGTTGACCAACTCGGGCATCTTCGGCGAGCAGTTCGGAACCCCTATCATCAATCAGCCTCAGAGCGCGATTCTCGGCATCGGCGGACTCAACAAGGAAGCCGAAGTCATCACCGATAAGGACGGCAACGACTCAATTGCGATTCGTTCCATCCAGCGCTTCACCCTCGGCTTCGATCACCGCATCGTCGACGGCGCAGACGCTGGCAAGTTCATGTCCGACTTCAAAGCCTACCTCGAGAACTGGTCCGAAGACATAGGGTAATGCGGGAGTCTTAAAATCAAAATCGCGACAAACTCGAGATGAGTTTGTCGCGCTTTTCTTTCGCAAAGTTATAGCAGCGCTTTGGCCCGCTGCACCAACGCCACAGCCTCATCCGCCGTCGCACCCACGGCCGACAGATGCCCCATCTTCCGTCCTTTGCGCGGCTTATGCTTTTCATACAAATGCAGTCTTACTCCGGGCACCGCGAGCGCGGAGTCAAACTTCGGCTCGACAGCCTGGCCATCCTTCAACCACAAATCGCCCAGTAGATTCGCAATTGCCGCTGGCTGTACAACATCTACATCCCCTAACGGCAGATCGCAAACTGCCCGCACCAGTTGCTCGAACTGCCCCGTCACGCAGGCCCGCACGCTCGCATGGTAACTGTTATGAGGTCGTGGAGCGAGCTCATTGACAAGCAGTCTCCCATCGGTCGTACAAAACATCTCGACCGCCAACACCCCCTCCAGCTGAAATGTGTCAGCAATCGCCTCCGCGATCTCCCGCGCCTGTGCCTCCATCTCCGAAGACAACGGAGCCGGAATCACACTCCAGGCCAGAATCTGCTCTTCATGGTGATTCAGCGCCGCGGGATAAACCTTCACTTTACCATTGGGAGCGCGAGCGACCAACACAGAGATCTCCTTCTCCAGATCGACGGCCTTCTCTGCCACGCCGGCCCTCTCCCCCAGCGCCTCCCATGCCCCTCTGACTTCATCTTCGAGAGAAGCTCCAGCATTGAAACCCACCTTACCCTGACCGCGTCCGTCGTATCCGCCAGTCGCGCTCTTACAGAAACACCTGCCGCCAAGCGCAGCTACGGCATCTCGCAACTCATCAAGCGATCGCACCGCTCGATACTCGCCCAGTGGAAATCCATTTCGTCGCAGCCAGTCTTTTTGTTCGATCCGATCCTGAATCACCGCCAGCATGGCACCGCCTGGCCGCACCGGCGCATAGCTCGCCGCCGCCTCCATGCTTGCAGGGGAAATCTGTTCAATCTCCAGTGTCACCACATCACAACCGCGAGCGAGATTCGCCGCCTCCCGGGAATCATCCCACCCGGCCTCAATGCATCCGTCCACCACGAACCGAGCCGGGCAAGCCGGATCCGGATCGAGCACCAGAATGCGATACCCCATACCTCGTGCCGCCATCGCCGTCATCCGGCCCAGCTGTCCACCACCAAATATCCCAATCGTCGCGCCCGGCAGAATCGGTTTCGCACTCGAAGAATCAGAGCTCACTTGCAACTCCCTCTTCCCCAACCACCTGCGCAAGAACTTCATCCCGGCGCGCCGCCCGCCAAGTCACCAACCTCTTCTGCAAACCAGCGTCCGTAGTAGCCAGCATCGCGATAGCCAGCAGTCCTGCGTTCGCAGCACCAGAAGCCCCAATCGCCAGCGTTCCCACCGGAATCCCCTTCGGCATCTGCACAATGCTCAACAACGAATCCATTCCCTGCAACGCTGTCGCCGGTATCGGAACGCCCAGCACCGGCACCACAGTCTTCGCCGCGATCATTCCCGGTAGATGTGCCGCGCCTCCAGCCCCCGCGATGATCACCCTAAGCCCGCGTTCAACCGCAGAGTCTGCATAGTCGAAAAGAAGATCCGGCGTTCGATGAGCCGACACCACCCGCACCTCGTGTGCAACACCAAACTCCTTCAGCACCTCCACGGCGCCTCGCATCACCGCATAGTCGTTGCGGCTTCCCATCACAACTCCAACCAAAACACTGCTCTGCGACTCGGCGTCCATGGCCCGATTATACGGTTTTCCATGCACGCCGCGCCCGCAGCAGCACTACGAACGGTTCGCCCAAAGACTCGCGTTTAGGCACATCACCACACCGTCAATCGTCATACTCAGCCCTTGAGTGAATTTGTCAGCGTCGGCAATATGCTTCATCGTCACAGCATCGGTGATGTTTATCGCCGCGCCAACGATCTCTATCGCCGCCTTTTTCTTCTGCTCCCCCGTCTCCGCTCCGAACAAAGCCTCCGTTCCTTGAATCACGCCTGGAAGCAACGCAATCGATCGTAAAAACAGCTTCAAAAAGTTCATCCTCTTCTCCCCAATCTCACCTATCGTCGAAGGTAATCAATCGCCAGATGGAACATGGCCAACACCGCGCCACCGGCACCCAGAAGTCCCTTCATCCGTTGCACACTTCGCTCATGCTGCTCCACGCGATCCTCCAGTTGAGTCAATCGCCCCGGCTGCCCAATCCCTAGCACCTGTTTCATTTGGCTCTTCAGCACACTCAAATCCGCTAATACCTGCCCTTCGAACTCTGTCACCTCTTTCCTCCTTTCTTCCGTCACTCGCTTACTGGCAAATTCGTAAACACTGCACTCGAAAACCGCGAATACAGCGGTGGTGTCGATCCATCAAACATCCGCACGTAGTAGTGCTCTATCTGTCCTTCTCGAGGAATGGAGAAGCTCCGCACCGGACTCCTCAACACAAGATCCTGATCTACTCCCGGACCAAAATCCCCATCCCTTCGTCTCACTTCAAACCCTCCACCAGCAGGCGGAGCCGTCCCGGAATCCACTTGCAGCGCAGTCCCGGTAGCGCTTACCACCTGCAACTGCTGCAGGTTCGAAAGCACGCTGCCGCCGAGCGGTAGCGTCGAATTCAACGGAGTCGATGGAAGCAGCGCGTCAACAGCAATTGCCTCAGACAGCGTCAACCCCAATCCCTCAGCCCAGTCATTAGCAAACGACATGTGATACGTCAAAATCTCCGGGCATCCCATGCCATCGACGATCTCCACCCGCCGCACCACCACGCTCATCGTCTGTCCTGCGCTCGTCACAGCCAGCACATCCCCCGGCCAAACATCCTGTGGATTCACCGCGACATAAGTTCCTGCAACTGCGGCTGCTCGGCTGGCGGAAAAACTTAGCACCGCCATCGCAGCGCTCTCGCAATCCATCGAGCTCCGCGCAGCAGGCTTCAACACTTTTCCCAACCATTGCGCGGTCCCAGGCACACCGCCCGCAGCTTCTTCGGCAACGCTCGCCGCATCTTCCATCCGTGCCACGGCTCTTTGCTGCACACGATACGTTACAGTTACAAGTTCCCCGGCAACAGGCACCCGCCCAGCAAAAAATGTAACCTTTCCTGCTGCTGATATCTTGCAATCAACGCCCTCTCCAGCGACTCCAATGAGCCGTGTCATCTTCACGCCACTCGGCAGCGTACTCACCACCCAGCCGGATCCCGTCTGCGTGATCCTGCAGTAGCCCATCGACCCAAAGAGCTGCACACTATTCACCGCAACAAAGCTGCAGCTGGACGGCGAGGTCACCACAGACCCGTCATAGAGCACTGTAGCCGGGGTATTCGAAGCCGCTCCCAGATCCTGCAGTTCAAACACAAGAGACATCGGCGCTGTCACCAGTCCGCCGCCAAACGAATTCACCACGCCATCCACCATGGCGTAGTAGGTCTGCAACACCCGTTGCACTTCAACGCAGTGCAATCGAATACGCAATGTATAAATGTGTCCCTGCAGCATCGGAAACACGGTCCCAACCTCGGCGCCATTCACAAACGGCACCACCACAGTGTTCCCGCCGCTCTGTCGCACATTGTAGCCGGCAAAGCAGTTCGCGTTCTGCGTAGCTCCCTCGTACAGCCCGCAAACCACTCCAGAGCTCGCACCACCTAGTTGCAGACTTCCCGCTTCAACCACCAACGTCCCGCCCATCTCCACCGGGTCGATCGCGGTCAGCGTCGTCTGCCCATCAAAACCATTCCCTCCCGTCATCGTGAGACCCGCGGCGCTCAGGCCAAGATGCGAACCCGAATCGTTCACCTGCCATATCTGCGTATCCAGCACCGCCTCGTTGAAGCTGTCGAGAAGAAACTGTGCGGAGTTCGCTGTCTTCTTCGGACGAAACGGATCCTCAGACAGCTGAAACACAGTAGTCGTTCCATCACCAGCGAAGGTCTCGGTGACATAAGCCGTCGGCTCCATATCGCCGCTCACCGTGACATCATTAGCAAGCTCCTTCACCGACGTCGTCTTCAACGCCGCCACTTGGAGCGAACCGTCTCCATCGCTCAATGTATGGGTCACAGTTCCCGCCGGCTGCATTCCAATCGCACCGTCCAGCACGCGATATGCCGCATACGTCGCGCTGGCGACACCACCCGCATTCACCGACCAGTTCTCTGTCTGCGAAGGTTCGAAGACGCCGACGGAGAGCCCATTCAGCACACCAGTCGTCGTAAACAAGCCAGCATCCACGCGGTTGGTCAGCGTCGTCAGCAACTGTCCACCGCTCTGCCCCAGTCCCGCTCCACTCAGAGGCACAGTCTGCTTATCCAGCAGCCACTCATCGCTCACAGCGCTCACGGCGTACCGGTAGACAGGTCCTTTCAAGCCAGTTCCCGCATACACCGCCTCGGGATCCGTAGCAATATACCCGGTAAAAAGAATCGTCCCATTTGCTGCCGTAACCACGACGCGTCCCCGCCTCACCGGTACCGGCAAAGCAGCATCGGTCACATCCAGCATCCCGCTGCATATCGATGGAGCGTTCAACGTGCGTGAAATCTTCACCGGTCCATCACCGCAGAGCGCAGACGAGTAATTCACCGCCCCCGCGCCATCCAGATTGTCGATCGTCACCTTCACTGTTTCACCGCCGCCTCTATCGGGCCTAACCCCCGCATCGCACGTACTTCATTCACGGTCAACACACCGGCCTGCAGCAGCGTCGTCTGCATCTGCAGCTCCTCCATCTCGTCCCTGCTCTCCAGGTCGTTGAAGCAGAACTCGAACTCTCTCCATCCCAGCTTCTTCGCAAACAAGTCACGCGTGATGTGCTCTGCTACCAGCTTCGCCACAGGCACAATCGCGCCTTGGAAAGCCTCATCTGCCATCTCGCCCGCAGTCGACTGGTTCACGTCACTCTCCAGGCCAAGCATCATCGGGGGCAGATCGAACGCATTCGCAATCATGCGAATCAAAGCCTCCTGCCACTGCAATCGCAGATCGGCATCCGTTCCACCGGCAAACTGAATCACCTCCGGCTTCTGCTCCGAACTCAAAAACGGGACTCGCCCTGTACCCTCAATCTCATCCTGCCACCACCGAATCAGCCGGTCGTGCTCCTCGGGAGTAGCGTCGTTCAACCAGATCGCATACTGCGCCACCGAATTGCTTGCAAGCTTCCCCGCATACCGGCTCGCGCTCAGAAACTGATTCACCGTTTCAAACGCAACTTCCAGCCTCCCCAAACCAAACGGCGTATAGCTGCGAGGGTTCAGCCTCAGATACATCAGCTCGTCGTCGAGAAGCGGAACCAGAGCCTCCTGCCCCATGCGTCCTGTAGCCTGGGCATAGCGAGGCTTGTTCGGATCGCCGTCCCACTTCGTATCGATCTGGATCGTCGCGCCGTCCACCGCCCAAAGATGAAACGGTCTCTCAGGATCGCCGGTCGCTTCCATCTCCACTGCACCAAATCCACCGACCAGCAGATCCTCCAGCACCTGCTCCCACAGCACCCGAAAGCTATCTGAAGCATTTGGCTCCTCAAGGCACTCCCGCAGCACCTTCATCCGAGCCTCCGCATCCTCGACAGTCACGTTGGTGTAGCCGCGCCGCACCTTCACCTGCCAGTCCATGCTCGCGATCTTGTCCTTCACCACGTTGATCGCCCGCCGCACCACAGGCGTCTCAGCAAACTTCCGCAGATTCGCAGCCGTAGGCTTCGGCAGAGCATTCTGACCCGGCCGTCCCGCCGGTCTGTAGGGGCTCAGAATCGAGGGCAGCATCGCTGTCTTCCGCTCGCCCATCCCCGCATCACCAGCCTCAACCCCCGCCAACCGCTGCCAAACATCCTTCACCATCGTTCGAACGCCCATCGCTACCCCTCTCTCTTTCCGTCTCTCTTGCAAAAGAAAAAGGCACAGCCCCTGGGCCATGCCTACCGTTGAAAATCAAGAAACTTTCTTACCGACTAGCCAAACCTAATGTCTCAAACCCTCAGCTCCACCCGAGCCGTCTCCGCCACCCTCGCCAGATCACTCAAAGTCACCACCCGAATCTCCTGCCGCTCCATCGCCTCCACGCCGAACCGGTATCGCTCCATCGCCTCATCTTCCGTATCCGAGACAGCGCGCAGCGGCTCCACAATCGCAGTCAACTCCAGCCGCGCTCCCTCCACCCTCTGCACGCCCTCTACCAACTGCGGAGCCGAATACGCCAACCCCTTCGCGGCCTCCACATCCCCCTCCAACGACACCGCCTGAAACATCCGAATCACCCCATTCGGTCGATACCCGCAGTCAATCTTCATCGGATCACCCGCCCGGGTATAAAGCGAAGCCGCAATTCTCTTCCGCATCAGCCCCCACACTCCAGCCCGCTCAAACTCCGTCCGCATCGCCCCCGCGATCGCCGCCCGTCCCGTCCGCTTCCGCTCCGTCTTCACCTTCAGCGGCTCGACATACATCTTCATCAACTGCTCAATCTCCGCCGGCAGACTCTCCGCCAGGCAAGCCCGCACCTCAGTCATCTGTACCGAGTTCGCCAGCGTATCCTCAAGAATCTCCATCACCGGCTTGATCCCCGGAGCATCCCTGCCCACAGTCTTAAGCCGAGCGCCAATCTCCCCCTCCATCGCCTCCAGCAACCCGATATCGGCATCCGCATCCATACACTTCACCCGAGCCCAATCCCGCGTAAAGCGCACCACCGCGCTCTCGTCGCGCCCCGCCTCCCGCAGCAGCACGCCGATATTCGCAAACTCGCCCTTCACCACATCCGGCACATACCGGATCAGGAAGAACTCGCATTGGACCCGCTCAGCCATCAACCTCCAAACCCACACCTACATTACAAATTTTCCCACTCCACTACCTTCAGCGAACTGCCTGGGCACCACAATTTTGCTCCTCGACGCCCACATCGGGAATGGCTCCCTATTCGAATCCCGAAACTCCCCGATCAACTCCCTCACCCGCGACCGCCGCCTCAGCATCTGCTCCATCAGCTGCTCGATCAGTGCTGTATCCCCGCCATACCACTCAGGCGGAACCGCCTCTGCGATCGACCACAGCGTCTCCCCCTCCATCGCCTCCACCCGGCTCAGCCACGGCTCGAAGCTCTCCCACCCTGTCACTCGCGCATACACCTGATTCCTCTGGTACACCCCTCGCAGCGGCGAATCCGGAAACGTCCACGCTCCCGCATTGAAACAAAACCCCTGATCAATAAACGTCGCCCGATACTTTTTCTCTCGTGGCTTCCTCTCAAAAACCGCCTGCCGCCCATTACAGTTGCCTGCCCACTTATCGATGCAAAGCATCCCGGCAAACTCCGCCAGATTCCTCACCTCATCCAACTGCTGCTCAGGCAGATAGTCCACCACCTGCCCCGGCATCAATCCACCCACAAACTGCGACCCAAACTGCAAACCCGCCGTATATCTCTGCCTCGCCCCCCGCGGCAGCTCAACGAACATGTCCAACGTGTTCGACACCAGCCACTCGGTGACCTCCACCACGTCGCTCACCGGCACGGTCAGACCCACTGCCGCAGCAAGCCTGGTCGCGATCAACTCATTCGCCAGCACCCGCACATCCTGCGGATTATTCTGAAACTTCACCACCCAAAGCTTGCCATCCGCTCCCAGCATGAGCTGGCTCTGCGCCCCGCCCCGCATCCGTCGAATCGCCTGTACTGCCAACACGGCCAAGCCGAAATACCTCAGCAACAGAATAACCCGTGGGCGTTCGCACGCCCTTTTTAAGGTTCGCGTATCCTCCCGGTGGCCGGCGCAATCTATTACGCGACCAACGGGAGCGCCAAGCAAAGCGGTATACAAGCCAC